>NZ_JAGNYF010000002.1 GCF_017985075.1 Flavobacterium sp. | reverse complement strand
TTGTGGCTTTAAGCGGATATTTAAACGAACAAATTTTACCAGAAAATTATGATGTAAATCAAATCAATCACATTAAATTTTTTGTTTCTCACGGCACACAAGACCAAGTAATTCCTGTGGAATGGGCAAGAAAAACAGCACCATATTTAGAAAAATTAGGTTTACGTATTATGTATAAAGAATATCCAGTAGGACACGGCGTAGCGCCACAAAACTTTTGGGATTTTAAAAATTGGTTAGACTAAAATTACTTTAAATATAAAACAAAAAAGGCTCCGAATTCGGAGCCTTTTTTGTTTATATGTATTTCACATCTTATCTTTTTAAAGCGAAGTGAGCTTTAAATATTTTTTGTTGGTCATTTTCCTTGTATTCAATGGTAAACCAATAGTCTGTTGATGGTAGAACTGAACCAATGTAAGTTCCATCCCATCCTTGACTGGTTGCTGTTGGCGTAATTTGTTTTAACAACTTCCCATATCTATCATAAATATAAATCTTAGCATCCGGTTGATCCAATCCTTCTATGTTCCACGTATCATGAATTCCATCACCATTTGGTGTAAAATATTTCGGATAATCTATTACTAATACATCTATAGTTAGGTTCGTACAACCTTCAGTATCTTCTACCATTACTTCATGAGTACCGCCTTGAACGCCTGTAAAAATGTTTGATTCTTGCCAAGCACCACCGTCTAATGAATAAATTAGATTTCCTGTTCCTAATGGGTTAACCGTAACTGTTATGGTTGCATCTTCTGTGAAGGCATCCGTAACTTCTGCTGTTAGTCCAGTAGCTGGATACACCGATACTACACTCGCTGTATCACTTTGTTCACAATTGGTTACCGTGTTGGTTACCACTACTTGATACGTTCCTGGCTGCATCGCTTCATATGTAGGTCCGTTTGTACTTGGTAACGCATCGTAAACATTCGTTGTTGTGTTCAATAAATACCAATCATACGTGAAATTAGGGTCCGATAACTGAGCATCTAACACATACCCTTGATACGTTATTCCTGTAGTTTGATTCACACAAATATGTCCGTCAATTAATTCTGGTTTTGGTAATGGGTTTACACGAACGATAAATTCTGTAGTACCTCCATCACAGTTTCCTAATCGTGAGGTCACACTATATTTTACAAATCCTTGAACATCTGAAGTGTTTGTTAAAACATCATTGATGGTAAATGGAGCTGTTCCGCTTCCGTTTGTAAATCCAGTTACATTTTGAGAATCAATAACCGTCCAAACTAATGTAGTTCCAGTTATCGATGGAAATGATGAAATGGTTAAATTAGTTGATTCCTCACTACAAATTTCATTTATTGGTAAACCAATTGGTGTACCTGGTATTGGATTTACCGTTATGGTCACTGCATTTGTAATAGTAGCTCCTGTACAAATTCCGTTTACGGGTGTAAAATCAAAACTAATGGTTCCCACCACTAACGGATTGGTTAATGCCAATTGTAAATTCACAATTCCAGTTGTTGAAGTACCACTTGTAGCACCTCCCACAATTTGAACACCTGTTGCCGTGTTAATTTGCCAATTATAAAGCGTAGCTGCTGGATTCGAATTTGATGTAAGTGTAACGAATTCGTTATTACAAATCACTGTTTTATTTGAAACTGTAGAGGTAATTACAGGAATTGGTTTTACTGTAATTAATATTTGTTGTGACGTTCCTGAACAGCTTCCTATTTGTGGTTTTACTTCTATATTGATAGTACCGTTTTGGAAACCGTTAATTAAAGTAACCACTTGGTCAATATTAGCCTGAGTACCACTAATGGCAGCCATGTTTACATTACTTGTTGTCGCGCTCCAAATAAAATCAGCACCTGCAACTGTACTTGTTAATTGTGAGGCGATGTTTAAAGTTCCGCCATTACAAATTTCTATATCTGCAATTTGATTGATAAACTGTGGTGTTGCAGAAACTGTTACGGTTGCAATTTGTCCAGTCACTGGAATCGCACAACCATTCAAATCTGCACTAAATATTTCATAGGTAGTAGTTGCTGCTGGTGATACCGAAATTACATTACTTCCCGAAGCGCCAATGGTAATCGTACTTGGTGTACCACTCCATGTAAGTTGTGTACCTGGTGTAGCGGTAAGGGTTACATTAACTGGAATTCCTGCACAAGTAGTAGTAGTTCCTGTAATACCAATATTTGTTGGTACTGGATTCACGGTAATCGTTCCTGTAGCGTTGACCGTTCCACATCCCCCTGTTAAAGGAATCGTGTAATTGAAAACTCCTGTTCCTGTTGGTGTACCTATAATAGTAATAGTATCTGCTACCCATGAAGCGGTAACACCGGCTGGCAATCCTGTTGGAGTACCAATATTTGTAGCTCCTGTTGTAGTATGTGTAATTGGTGTTAATAACGTATTGACACATAATGTTGGTGTGGATGTAGCTGCCGTAACTGTATTACTTGGAATTACAGTAATAGTACCTATAGCAGTAAATGTACCACAACCTCCAGTTAATGGAATAGTATAATTAAATGTTCCAAAAGCAGTTGGTGTACCACTAATAGTAATGGTATCTGCTGCCCATGAAGCGGTAACACCTGCTGGTAGGTTTATTGCTGTTCCTATGCCAGTCGCACCAGTTGTAGTGTGAGTGATTGCTGTTAAAGCCGTGTTGATACAAATAGTTGGTGTAGCTGAAGGTGCTGCAACCGTATTGTCTGGGTTTACTGTAATGGTACCTATTGCATTTACTGAACCACATCCTCCAGTTAATGGAATCGTGTAAGCGAATGTTCCTGGTGCACTTGGCGTTCCACTAATAGTAATGGTATCTGCTAACCATGATGCCGTTACTCCTGCAGGCAAACCATAATTGGTAGTTGTAGTTGCAATACCAGTAGCGCCTGTTGTAGTATGTGTAATGGCAGTTAAAACCGTATTGATACAAAGTGTTGGTGTTGATGTAGCGGCTGTAACTGTGTTGTCTGGTGTAACTGTGATAGTTCCAGTAGCTGTACCTCCACAACCACCTGCTAATGGAATACTATAATTAAATATTCCTGAAGCCGTTGGTGTTCCATTAATGGTAATGGTATCTGCTAACCAAGTAGCTGTAACACCCGCTGGCAGACCGTAATTGGTAGTTGTGCTAGCTATGCCAGTTGCTCCTGTAGTAGTGTGAGTAATCGCTGCTAGTAATGTCGTATTAACACAAAGTATAGGTGTTGCTGAAGGTGCGGTTACTGTATTTTCTGGATTCACTGTAATAGTTCCTGTAGCGTTTGCTATACCACATCCTCCTGTTAATGGAATCGTATAATTAAATGTTCCTGATGCCGTTGGTGTACCACTAATAGTAATGGTATTTGCTGCCCAAGTAGCGGTAACACCTGCTGGAAGTCCTGTTGCAGTTCCAATACCTGTAGCGCCTGTAGTAGTATGCGTAATGGCTGCTGTTAATGGTGTATTGATACAAAGTGTTGGTGTAGCAGAAGCTGCTGTAACTGTATTATCTGCTGTAACCGTAATCGTTCCTGTAGCATTTACTGTTCCACAACCACCTGTTAAGGGAATCGTGTAAGCAAATGTTCCTGATGCCGTTGGTGTACCACTTATCGTAATTGTATTGGCTAACCACGAAGCTGTAACACCTGTAGGTAAACCATAATTGGTAGTCGTAGTTCCAATACCTGTTGCGCCTGTAGTTGTATGTGTAATCGCAGTTGTTAAAGCAGTATTGATACAAAGTGTTGGTGTTGATGAAGCTGGTGTAACAGTATTGTCTGGTGTTACCGTAATAGTTCCTGTTGCTGTAAATGTACCGCAACCTCCAGTTAATGGAATACTATAATTAAATGTTCCTGAAGCGCTTGGCGTTCCACTAATAGTTATCGTATTGGTTGCCCAAGTAGCGGTAACACCTGCTGGAAGTCCTATTGGGGTTCCTATACCTGTAGCAACTGTAGTAGTATGTGTAATGGCAGTTAATGCCGTATTGATACAAAGTGTTGGTGTCGATGTTGGTAACGAAACCGTATTATCAACATTTACTGTAATCGTACCTGTAGCGTTTACTGTTCCACAGCCTCCAGTTAATGGAATCGTGTATGCAAATGTTCCTGAAGCCGTTGGCGTACCACTTATCGTAATGGTATTTGCTGCCCATGAAGACGTAACACCTGTTGGAAGACCATAATTGGTAGTCGTAGTTGAAATACCCGTAGCGCCTGTTGTAGTATGAGTGATTGCTGTTAATGGCGTATTAATACAAAGAATTGGTGTAGATGTAGGCGCTGTAACCGTATTGTCAGGAGTAACCGTAATGGTTCCTGTAGGTGTAAATGTACCACAACCTCCTGTTAAGGGAATAGTATAAATAAATACTCCTGATACCGTTGGCGTACCGCTTATCGTAATGGTATTAGCTGACCAAGTAGCCGTAACGCCTGCTGGTAAACCTGTTGGTGTTCCAATGCCTGTAGCTCCTGTAATGTTGTATGAAACGGATGGCAATAATGAATTAACACAACATGTAGGTGAAGGATCAGCAACTGAACCTGTATTGTCTGGAGTAACCGTGATAGTTCCTGTTGCATTAAATGTACCACAACCTCCTGTTAATGGAATAGTGTAATTAAACGTTCCTGATGCCGTTGGTGTGCCACTAATCGAAATAGTATTAGCTGCCCAAGTAGCCGTAACACCTGCTGGAAGTCCTGTTGCGGTTCCAATGCCTGTAGCACCTGTGGTAGTATGAGTAATAGCTACTGGTAAAGCTGTATTGATACAAATAGTTGGCGTTGATGTTGGCGCTGTTACAGTATTGTCTGGGTTTACTGTAATTGTTGCTGTAGATGTTAATGGTGTATTAACCACTGGAGAACCAGCAGCAACATTAGTTATTGCATATATTGTTGTTGCAGTTAATGGTGTTGGTGTATTCCAAGTAAACGAGCCAGCTGCACTTAAAGTTACATTATAAGTATTTGTACCTTGTGTAAATGTAACAACAGCACTTGGAGGACCTGAAAAAGTTAATTGTCCAGTATTGTTAGTACAAATGGTATTACCTACTGCTGTAGCATTATTTGTACATCTAACATCTAACAAAAATGAAATCTCTTCTGAATCTACACATTCTGGTGATGTATTGTTTCTTGCTCTTACCCAAATTGTAGTATCTACATTGGTTTGAAAAGCAGAAGGATTTGTAATTTGACCTGTTACAGGAAAAGTATATATAATTGAAGCTCCAAAATCTGTAAAAAACGAAACCGTAAAATCTGCAGGATTTAATGGTGCTAACATTGCAGGAATTAGTGCCGTTAAATCAAATGTAGGATTACAATCTCCTAATGGTCCAAGTTGAGTAGGTACCGAATTAACTACTGGTGTAGAACCAAAATAAATAATAACTGAATCTTCAGTAGGTGTACCACAATCAGGATGTGTTACTTTAACTTTCCATGTACCTGATTGGGTAACTGTTATTGATTTTGTTGTTAAAGTAGGCTGTAAAACTCCATCCTTAAACCATTGATAAGCTAAAGTATTTTGATTAGCTGGTGGGTTTTGAAAATTACAATGTAAGACTTGAGAACTTATACTAGAATTACAAAATGAAATAGTATTAATATCTGGAGGACTAGGATAAACAGAGGTTGCTGTTGGTCCTAGATCTACCCCACAAACCACATCACAGTTTGTAGAACCAGCTCCTGGAGCTGTTCCGTTGGTTTGTTCCATTACAAATTGTCCTGCTTGATTAGAAAAATTTGTAATTAATAATATATAGTTAGAACCTGGATTAGCATTCGGTATGGTAATCGTTTCAACAGCAGCAGCTGAATAACTACAAGCTACAATATTACTTGGATTGACTGGAGCTGTTAAATCGGACAAACTAGTACAAGCTACACCAGATTGCATTTGTGCATCTGTAAAAGGTCCCCAACAAATATAGTCAATATCTAAATTATTAAATAAAGGAGGATTGTTTCCTTGATGTAAATTAAAAACTAGATCACCTGCAAAACCTGTCTGAAAGGTATACCAATTGGCATTAGGAGCAGAACCTAAACATCCTGGACCACCTAAGTTAGGGCCAACTAAACTAGGTTGCGGTGAAATATTTCCTGAACAAATTGGTGCCATAGTAGCACAAGTTGCTTGTGAATAAATAAAATTAATGCTCAAAAAAGTAAAAAAAAGTATAAGAAATTTTTTCATTTTAAATATGTAAATGTTAATGAAATTATGAATCATGAATAGCAAAAATAAAAAAAAAATTAACTTTTCCTTAATAAAAATAGAATTTAACATCAATACTTGTTTTTTATCGGATTAAATTGTTATTCGTCGATTTTGAATAATGTTAAAACAAAAAAAAACTATATTTTTTCAAAAATTACTTTAAAAAATTATAAAACTAATTTATTTATAAATGCATATATTTGCAGTTAGATACAAATAATAGGTATGATGATTAACAACGAAGAACATAACGATGAAATTGGCAACAATCATATTGCTACAAATACACAAAACCCCATAAGAACTGATGCTTTTGAAATTTCTGACGAAGAAAAAATCACAAGAATCAAAAAAGATGTAGAGAGTATTCTTTTAACTTTAGGAATGGACTTAACAGACGATAGTTTAAAAGGAACACCAAACCGAGTTGCTAAAATGTTTGTAAAAGAAATATTTGGCGGCTTACATCCAGATAAAAAACCTAGTGCTTCTACATTTGAAAACAAATACAAATATGGTGAAATGCTTGTTGAAAAAAACATTGTAGTATATTCTACTTGTGAACATCATTTATTACCTATTTATGGTAGAGCGCATATTGCTTACATTTCAAACGGAACAGTTGTTGGTTTATCAAAAATGAATCGAATTGTAGAATATTATGCAAAACGACCTCAAGTTCAGGAACGTTTAACGATTCAAATTGTAAAAGAATTACAAAGTGTTTTAAATACGGAAGATGTGGCTTGTGTTATTGATGCCAAACACATGTGTGTGAACTCAAGAGGTATTAAAGATATTGAAAGCAGCACCGTGACTTCTGAGTTTGGTGGGAAATTTAAAGAAGAAAAAGTAAAAAGAGAATTCTTAGACTATATTAAATTAGATACACGATTTTAATTAGCCCTGATTGCAGTGAAAATCCTTTTTTAAATGTTGACTGAGGTTCTCGAAGGGAACATTTAAAAAAGATTGTAACGGAAAGCAGGAATAGCTTCAAAAAAAAATAAAAAACATAAATTAAACAAAATGCCACTTTACGAAACCAATCCACTTCAAGTGTATAATTCTTTATCGGGAAAAAAAGAAAATTTTAAATCGATTCACGAAGGTCAAATTGGTATGTATGTTTGTGGACCAACCGTTTACAGCAATGTGCATTTAGGAAATGTAAGAACTTTTATGAGTTTTGACATGATTTATCGTTATTTATTACATTTAGGATACAAAGTAAGATATGTACGAAATATTACAGATGCCGGACATTTAACAGATGATGGCGATGTAAACAACGACAGATTTGTAAAACAATCGCGTTTAGAAAAATTAGAGCCTATGGAAATTGTACAGAAATATACTGTCGATTTTCATCACGTTTTAGAAACGTTTAATTTGCTACCTCCTACTATTGAACCGACAGCAACAGGTCATATTTTAGAACAAATTGAATTGACTCAAAAGTTAATTGAAACCGGTTTTGCTTATGAAAGCAATGGTTCTGTTTATTTTGATGTGTTAGAATATAACAAACGTGGTTTAAATTACGGCGAATTAAGCAATAGAAATATTGAAGAATTATTTGCCAATACCAGAGATTTAGACGGACAAACTGAAAAGAAAAACCCTCAAGATTTTGCACTTTGGAAAAATGCTTCTCCAGCTCATATTATGCGTTGGAACTCACCTTGGGGAGCTGGATTTCCTGGCTGGCACTTAGAGTGTACGGCTATGAGCACCAAATATTTAGGCGAAACTTTTGACATTCATGGTGGTGGTTTAGATTTAAAATTTCCACATCACGAATGTGAGGTCGCACAAGGTACTGCTTGTAACGGCGTAGCGCCAGTAAAGTATTGGATGCACGCCAATATGTTAACTATGAATGGTCTGCGTATGAGCAAAAGTACTGGAAATTATATTTTACCGATGGAGTTATTAGAAGGTAAAAACGATTTCTTCGAAAAAGAATTTAACCCAAGTGTGGTACGATTTTGTTTTATGCAAGCGCATTATCGAGGTGTTTTAGATATTTCAAATGAAGCAATGCTGGCTAGCGAAAAAGGGTATAATCGTTTGATGGAAGCCATAACGTTGTTATCTAAAATTGAAATTAACACTACTTCTTCAGTAGACATTGCATCTTGGAAAAAAGCGTGTTACGATGCGATGAATGACGATTTTAATACCACTATTTTAATGGCTCAATTATTTGAAGCGGTTAAAATCATAAATCTATTAAACGACAAAAAAGAAACAATTTCTGAAACGGATTTAACAGAATTAAAAACCACATTAGAAAGTTTTGTTTTTGATGTTTTAGGATTAACAAATAAAAAAGCTGAAGGAAATAACAATAAATTAGGAAGTGTTATCGAAATGCTAATTGAAATGAGAATGGAAGCAAGAGCCAATAAAAATTGGGCTTTATCTGATGAAATTAGAGATAAATTAGCCGTTTTAGACATTCAGTTAAAAGACGGAAAAGAAGGAACGAGTTTTACGTTGTAATTTCGGATTTACGAATTGATATTTACGATTTACGAAATATAAATTATGAAGAAAATTTTAATTTTTCCATTTATAGTAATTATTCGGTTTTATCAAATTGTAATTTCGCCTTTAACGCCGGCAACTTGTAGGTTTGCCCCTACTTGTTCGAGTTACAGTAAAGAAGCATTAGAAAAGCACGGTATAATAAAAGGTAGTTGGTTAGCATTTAAAAGAATTACAAGTTGTCACCCATGGGGAAAAAGCGGTTACGATCCAGTTCCTTAAAAAAGTGACTTCGAGTGCCTCAGTAATCGTTGCTTGAGGCTCTTGAAAGCAACATAAATAAATATAAAAAATTAAATTTATAAAAAAGAAGATTCGAAAATCCTTTTAAACTTTTAAACCTATAAACATTTAAACTAAAAAATTATGATTTGGAATCCAACAGAAGGTATCGATTTAGGTTTTTTCATGATTCGTTTTTACAGCTTAACGTGGGTAACTGCTTTTGCTTTGGGCTGGTACATTATGAAATTTATTTTTGATAGAGAAAAATTATCTTTAGAAAAACTTGACAACGTTTTTGTATATACTATTGTTGCTACAATGCTTGGGGCACGTTTGGGGCATGTGTTTTTTTATGATTGGAAATACTATAAAAATCATTTAATTGAAATTTTATTACCCATAAGAGAAAACGTAAACGGAACACTATTAGGCTTTATTAATGGATACGAATTTACTGGTTTTAGTGGATTAGCGAGTCATGGTGCAGCAATTGTAATTATTATTGCTATGTTTTTCATAACAAGGAAAAAAATTATTGACAAATCGTTGTTATGGATTTTAGATAGAATTGTAATTCCTGTGGCTTCAGGAGCTGTTTTTATTCGTTTAGGAAACTTTATGAATTCTGAAATTTTCGGAAAAGAAACATCAAAAGACACTTTTATGGCTATGAAATTTGTAAAAGGTGAAGATAATTTGCCTCCGCAAGTAGCCTCGCAATTAACAAATATACCAGACGGAACACAGGCGTATAACGCGATTGCAAATGATATTCAGTTTAAAGGTATTTTGGACAAAATTCCATATAGATATCCAGCGCAATTGTTTGAAGCTATGCTATATGTGCCCGTATTTTTCATCTTATTTTATATGTATTGGAAAACAGATGCCAGAAACAAACCAGGTTTATTATTTGGAACGTTTTTAGTGTTACTTTGGTCGGTTCGTTTCTTTGTTGAATTTGTAAAAGATAGTCAAGGTGGCTTTGAAGAATATCCAATGTTCAACGCCTTATCAACTGGACAATGGCTAAGTATTCCGTTTATCATACTTGGATTTTATTTTATTTATGCTTCACAAAAGAAACCTATTATTTAATACAATTATACAGAAATAAAAAAAGGCAAACTCTAAATTAGATGTTTGCCTTTTTTATTTTGTTTTACCCTCTAAACTTCCATTCAAATTCGTCTTTATCATTGATGATGGCACCAATTTCAACCTCAACGACTTCATCATAATCTACATGAAAAAACAACCAATTGTCTTCGTTAAAATAAATATCAATACCTTCTTCTGAATCTTTTTCAAACTTAGTGATTTTGTTTAGCGCTAAATCGCCATTAACTAAATCCCATGCTTTATTAATTATGGTAGTTTCAAATAATTTAATTTCTGGATGTGTAGTTGTAATATAGCCCAATTTCATGTCTTCTTCTACATAAAACGTTAACTTCATACGTTCTTTGTTATACACATAAATCGTATTGTTTTCATCATCTGTAAACGTCTTATTTGGTTTTCCATATAACGCTTCTACATATTTTGGAGTCATACCAAACTCTAATCTATCAATTCCGTTTTTTAATTTAATTTCCATGGTTTTTCGTTTTATGCTAACAAAGTTAGGACTTTTAACAATGGATTGAACAAAATCTAACAAAATATTATTTTTGTAAATAAAAAAACCACGAAAATCAAATGAAATTCGTGGTTTAGTATTTATATGAAATCTAATTATATTTTAAAACGTTTTCTGTCCGTCTCAGTTAAATAAATTTTTCTTAAACGAATAGATTTTGGTGTACACTCTACATATTCATCTTTTTGAATGTATTCTAAAGCTTCTTCTAATGAGAAAATAACTGGAGGAATGATTCTTGCTTTTTCATCATTTCCAGATGAACGAACATTAGATTGTTTTTTCTCTTTTGTTACGTTTACACACATATCATCACCACGAGAGTTTTCACCAATAACTTGTCCCTCGTAAATTTCAGCATTTGGCTCAACAAAAAACTTACCTCTATCTTGTAATTTATCAATAGAATAAGGAATTGCTTTTCCTTTTTCCATAGAAATTAAAGATCCTTTGTTACGTCCAGAAATTTCTCCTTTGTACGGTTCGTATCCTATAAAACGGTGAGCCATAATAGCTTCACCTGCAGTTGCTGTAAGTAATTGGTTACGTAATCCAATAATTCCACGAGACGGAATATTGAATTTCACAATCATACGTTCCCCTTTAGTTTCCATGCTTAACATTTCACCTTTACGTAAAGTAACGAACTCAACAGCTCTTCCAGAAAGTGATTCCGGTAAATCAATTGTCAATTCCTCAATTGGTTCACATTTTTGACCATCAATTTCTTTAATGATTACTTGTGGTTGTCCAATTTGTACTTCGTAACCTTCTCTTCTCATAGTTTCAATTAAAACCGATAAGTGAAGTACACCACGACCAAAAACCATGAATTTATCAGCAGAATCCGTCTCAGCCATTCTCATCGCTAAGTTTTTCTCTAATTCTTTTTCTAAACGCTCTCTAATATGACGTGATGTAACAAATTTACCTTCTTTACCAAAGAATGGAGAGTCGTTAATAGTAAACAACATACTCATTGTTGGTTCGTCAATAGCAATTGAAGTTAACGCTTCAGGGTTTTCAAAATCAGCAATAGTATCACCAATTTCAAATCCTTCAACACCAATAATCGCACAAATATCTCCAGCAATTACACTTTCTACTTTCTTACGACCTAAACCTTCAAAAGTATGTAATTCTTTAATTTTTGATTTAATAATTTTTCCATCACGCTTCACTAAAGAAATATTCATTCCTTCTTTCAATTCACCTCTTTCTAATCTACCAATCGCGATACGACCAGTAAATGCCGAGAAGTCTAAAGATGTAATTAACATTTGAGGCGTTCCTTGTCCAACATTTGGAGCTGGTACATGCTCGATAACCATATCTAATAATGCTTCAACATTATCTGTTACATTTTCCCAATGGTCTGACATCCAATTATTTTTAGCTGAACCATAAACTGTTGGGAAATCTAATTGTGCTTCTGTAGCGCCTAATTCAAACATTAAGTCGAATACTTTTTCGTGAACTTCTTCTGGTGTACAGTTTTCTTTATCCACTTTATTAATAACTACGCAAGGTTTTAAACCTAAATCGATCGCTTTTTGTAATACGAAACGCGTTTGTGGCATAGGTCCTTCAAAAGCATCTACTAACAAACATACACCATCGGCCATGTTTAATACACGCTCTACTTCTCCACCAAAATCGGCGTGACCAGGTGTATCAATAATGTTAATTTTAGTTCCTTTATAAGAAACAGAGACGTTTTTAGAAGTAATTGTAATACCTCTTTCACGCTCTAAGTCGTTATTATCTAAGATTAAATCTCCAGTATTTTCGTTATCACGGAACAATTGACAGTGATACATAATTTTATCAACCAATGTAGTTTTACCGTGGTCAACGTGGGCAATAATTGCAATGTTTCTAATAGATGACATATATTCTTTTTTTGAAAGTGCAAAGGTACGTTTATTATCTTGATATTCAAACAACTATTTATTTAGTTTACATTTTAATAAATTTTGAAGTAAAATGTTTCATTTTCAATATAATAACCTCAACATATTATGTTATAATTTATAATTGCGTTGCCTTCGAGAACCTCAGGCAACAGATGGAAAAAGATAATAAACAAAAAAAGTCCTGATTTTCATCAGGACTTTTAAATTATCTTAAATTACTAATTATAATTTAGCAACTAATTTTGTTAACTTAGATTTTAAGTTTGACGCTTTATTAGCATGAATAATGTTTTTCTTAGCTAATTTGTCAATCATTGAAATAACAACAGGTAATTTCGCTGCAGCTTCTGCTTTTACAGTTGCTAAACGAATTGCTTTAATCGCATTACGTGTCGTTTTGTGTTGGTATTTGTTTAATACTCTTCTTTTCTCGTTGCTTCTAATTCTTTTTAAAGCTGACTTATGATTTGCCATTTTTTTATATTTTAAATGTAAATAACTATTTTATATATTAGTAGAAAAATAAGAAAAACCTCCCACAATTGATTTTAAATTCAATCACTTCAGTTTTAACTAACAAAACAAGTAAAGGAGACACCAAAACCCATTTCATAAAACCATTTCAAAACTAATTTGTAGTCCGTAGGGGAATCGAACCCCTCTTACCAGGATGAAAACCTGGCGTCCTAACCGATAGACGAACGGACCAGTAACTGATTTAATGTTTCAGTAAAAACAGTGTAGTCCGTAGGGGAATCGAACCCCTCTTACCAGGATGAAAACCTGGCGTCCTAACCGATAGACGAACGGACCATTACATTTCCGTAATGCGAGTGCAAAAATACAACTATTTTTTATTTGTGCAATACCTAATGTGAAAATTTTCAGTTTTTTTAAAAACCTTCGTTTAATGCTCTATTTATAAGACATTTATTAAAAATAGAAATTCCAAATCTAAAATTCCAAATCGTAAATCGTAAATCGTAAATCGCTTAATACGCTTTTGCGAATAAAACTCTTCCTTTTGATGGTGCTCCTGAGAAAATACAAACTCCATCTTCTTCTACTCTATCCAAAGGAATACATCTAATCGTTGCCTTGGTTTCCTCTTTTATTTTATCTTCAGTTGCAGCGGTTCCGTCCCAATGTGCAGAAACAAAACCTGTTTTATGTTCTAAAACATCTTTAAATTCAGCATACGAATTCACTTCTGTAGTATGTTCAGTACGATAATCTATAGCTTTATTAAATAAATCATTCTGAATTTGCTCTAATAAATCTTGAATATAGGTTACAATTCCATCAGCTGGTTTCACTTCTTTACTTAAAGTATCTCTTCGTGCCACTTCAAAAGTTCCGTTTTCTAAATCTTTCGGACCAATAGCTAAACGAACAGGCACACCTTTTAGTTCCCATTCTGCAAATTTAAATCCTGGTTTTTGAGTGGTTCTATTATCAAATTTTACAGAAATATTAAGTTTTTTGAATTGTGAAACTAAACCATTTGCTACTTCTGAAATACGTTCAAATTCTTCGTCGGTTCTAAAAATCGGTACAATAACAACCTGAATTGGCGCTACGTTTGGTGGCAATACTAATCCGTTATCATCTGAATGTGTCATCACCAAAGCACCCATTAAACGAGTAGAAACACCCCAAGACGTTCCCCAAACATACTCCTGCTTCCCTTCTTGATTGGTGAATTTTACATCAAATGCTTTGGCAAAATTTTGACCTAAAAAGTGCGAAGTACCAGCTTGTAATGCCTTTCCATCTTGCATTAGAGCCTCTATACAATACGTTTCATCTGCTCCAGCAAAACGTTCTGTTTCTGTTTTTAATCCTTTCACAACTGGAATAGCCATAAAATTTTCAGCAAAATCAGCATAAACGTGCATCATTTTTTCTGATTCTTCTAATGCTTCTTCTTTTGTAGCGTGTGCGGTATGACCTTCTTGCCATAAAAATTCGGCAGTTCTCAAAAACAAACGCGTTCTCATTTCCCAACGCACAACATTTGCCCATTGGTTAATTAATAAAGGTAAATCTCTATAAGATTGCACCCATCCTTTATAAGTACTCCATATAATAGCTTCAGATGTTGGTCGAACAATTAGCTCTTCTTCTAACTTCGCATTTGGATCCACCATTAATTTACCTGGTTTGTCTGGATCGTTTTTTAATCTATAATGAGTAACAATAGCACATTCTTTTGCAAAGCCTTCTGCGTTTTTTTCTTCCGCTTCAAACATACTTTTTGGCACAAATAATGGAAAATATGCATTACTATGACCGGTTTCTTTAAACATTTTATCTAATTCAGCTTGCATTTTTTCCCAAATTGCATAACCGTATGGTTTAATTACCATACAACCTCTTACCCCTGAATTCTCAGCTAAATCAGCCTTTACGACCAATTCGTTATACCATGCAGAATAATCTTCGCTTCTAGTTGTTAAATTTTTACTCATTTTTTTAATATTGGCACAAAATTTGTTTAATTTGTATTACTTTAGTGGTACAAAACTACTTAATTTTGTAAAGACCAACAATAAAAATTAATATATATGAAAACAAATCGCATTTTTCAGCTAAAAACACTTAGATTTTTAAGTCTAATTGTAGGTACACTTACAGTAGTGAGTTGTGGTTCGTACCAAAATTCATCTTATTATGATGATGATGGCGTGTATGGTCCTGATAATTCAGAAAAAGCAAAACGAGTTGTACAAAATGAAACAAGTTCAAGCTCGAACAACAATATGTATACCCAACAATTTAAAAGTATGAAAGAAGAGTTTGGGCCTACAGAAGTATTAACAGATGTAGACAACTATTCATCAGCACCCGACACGGTATATGTTCAAGAAAATAGGACTAGTTATGGAGGTTGGGGTGAAAACCAGACTAGCAATATCACTTTAAACGTATATGGAAATTCGAGATGGTATGGAAATGGATGGGGATACAATAATTGGTATGGCAATAACTGGTGGTATGGAAACGGCTGGGGTTGGAATAATTTTTATGGAAATGGCTGGTATGGAAATGGCTGGGGTTACAACAACTGGTATGGTGGCTATTACGGACCTTATTGGGGTAACGGATTTTATGGTGGCTACTACGGAGGTTATTACGGAAATGGCTGGTACAACAGTTATTATGGAAATGGTTGGTATGGTGGCGGCAGAAATGTAGTGCACAATAACGGACCTCGTGGTGGCTATGTAAATAATAATGGTAATTCAGGAAGAATTGCTTCTGGAAGAGTAGGAAATACTATTGGAAGTCCAAGAACTCAAATTGGGCAACCTAGAGGAAATGCAATAGGTACGCCTAGAACACAAGTATCAGAGCCAAGAACTTTTAACCCAAGAGGAAACACAAACACTGGTACACCAAGAGCACCAATTTCTGATCCAAGAACATATAACCCAAGAGGAAACACAAATACTGGAACTCCGAGAACACAAACCTCAGAACCAAGAACTTACACACCAAGAAATGAAACTCCAAGAAGTGAAGCACCTAGAACCATATCAACACCAAGAAGTTCAGGTGGATTTGGTGGAGGTGGCTCTACTGGAGGTGGAAGATCTGGCGGCGGCGGTCGTGGTGGAAGATAAAAAACAAATACATGAAACCTGTTAAAAAAACACAAGCAGGTTTCTTAAAAAAATATAATTTTACATTTATGAAAAAAATACTGTTTTCTTTATTAATTGGAAGTGCTTTTACAGTTAGCGCACAAGAAACCACTATGTCGGATGCGTTACGTTATGGCATACAAAATTTAAATGGAACTGCCAGATACAGAGCAATGGGTGGTGCATTTGGTGCTATTGGAGGTGATTTGTCAGCTATAAATAATAATCCGGCTGGATCTTCAATTTTCAATTACAATCAAGCTACCATATCATTGTCTAGCTTTAACAAAAGTAATACAGCTAGCTATTTTGGGACAAATAGTAAAACAAATGAAAATTCTTTAGACATCAATCAATTGGGTGCAGTATTTGTTTTTAATGACAGTCAATCAAAAAGTGGTTGGAAAAAATTCGCTTTAGGTTTAAATTATGAAAATGCCAATAATTTTGATGATTTTATTGTGAGTGAAGGGACAAATCTGTACAATTCGATGGACAGTTATTTCTTGCGTTTTGCGAATGGTAATAATGGTGTTGGAAATTTAGGTGGTACATATTATGATGAATTAAATTTTATTGAACAACAAGCTTGGTTAGGATATAATTCTTACATGTTAGATTATGATTCGGCTGGTGATAATTACTACACCAATGTACCAACAGGAGGAAATTATTTTCATAAAAATACCATTCAAGCCAAAGGATATAATGGAAAATTCACCATGAACTTTTCCGGCGCCTATGAAGATAGATTATATGTAGGTATGAATATGAATTTTCATTTTACAGATTATTTAAGAACTTCTTCATTGTATGAAAGTAATTTGAATGCTTTTTATGATGAATATTATAGCATTGATACGGCACGTTTTAACAACGAATTATATACGTATGGTTCTGGTTTCTCTATGAATTTTGGAGCAATTTATAAAGCAAATCAAAATATTCGTATAGGATTGGCTTACGAAACACCAACTTGGTATCGCTTAAATGATGAATTAACCCAAACTGTATCATCATATTACAACTACACTAATCCTACTACACTTGTTTCAACGATGGATCAAGCATTTGCAAATCCAAATGCAGTAAACGTGTATCCAACTTATAAAATTCAAACGCCTAGCAAATTAACTAGTAGTGCAACTGTTTTATTTGGTAAAAAAGGGTTATTAAGTGTGGATTACATCAGTAAAAACTATGCTAATACTCAATTTAAACCTACTAAAGAAATTATTTATAGTACTTTAAACACGCAAATTAAAAACGAATTACAAGACAATTACGAACTACGAATTGGTGGTGAATACAAAATAAAACAATGGAGCGTTAGAGGTGGGTATCGATTTGAACAAAGTCCTTACAAAGTAAAAACCGCTTTTGGTGATGTAACAAGTTATTCTAGTGGTTTAGGATATAATTTCGGAAATTCTAAATTAGATATTTCGTATACTAACGAAAATCGTGAAAGAACAGAAGCTTTATTAACTTCTGGCTTGAATGATACGGCAAGAATTAAAAATAAAAACAATAATGTCACTTTAACGTATGTGGTAAATTTTTAAATCACACACAAATATTTCATAAATGTCGCTTTACTTCAAGTTTAGCGACATTTTTTTATTAATTTTGCACCCTGAAACAAAACAAATACTATGAGAACCAAGTCTTTAAAGAAAAATAAAATCAACGTCATTACCTTAGGTTGTTCTAAAAACGTATATGATAGTGAAGTTTTAATGGGACAACTTCGTGCCAACGGAAAAGAAGTAACACACGAAGCCACAAAAGACGAAGGGAATATTATAGTAATTAATACGTGTGGTTTTATTGATAATGCGAAAGAAGAATCGGTAAATACGATTTTAGAATATGCCGAAAAGAAAGAACAAGGTTTAGTAGACAAAGTTTTTGTTACAGGCTGTTTATCTGAACGTTACAGACCCGATTTAGAAAAAGAAATCCCAAACATAGACCAGTTTTTTGGAACTACTGAATTACCTTTATTATTAAAAGCATTAGGTGCTGATTATAAACATGAATTAATTGGAGAACGTTTAACCACAACGCCTAAAAATTACGCCTATTTAAAAATTGCTGAAGGTTGCGATAGACCTTGTAGTTTTTGTGCGATTCCTTTAATGAGAGGAAAACACAAGTCTACTCCTATTGAACATTTGGTGATTGAAGCGGAGAAATTAGCAAAAAATGGGGTTAAAGAATTAATTTTAATTGCACAAGATTTAACCTATTACGGTTTAGATTTATACAAAAAAAGAAATTTAGCTGAACTTTTAGAAGCCTTAGTTAAAGTGGAAGGAATTGAATGGATTCGATTACATTACGCCTTCCCTACTGGTTTTCCAATGGACGTTTTAGAATTAATGAAACGCGAACCAAAAATTTGTAATTATCTAGATATTCCGCTACAACACATTTCAGATAGCATTTTAAAATCGATGCGACGCGGAACGACTCAAGAAAAAACAACGAATTTAATTCAAGAATTTAGAGCGTTAGTTCCAGAAATGACCATTAGAACGACTTTAATTGTGGGTTATCCTGGCGAAACTGAAGAAGATTTCAACATTCTTAAAAATTGGGTTGAGGAAATGCGTTTCGAACGTTTGGGTTGCTTTACCTATTCTCACGAAGAAAACACGCACGCGTATTTATTAGAAGACGATGTACCTGAAGAAGTAAAACAAGACCGAGCAGCACAAATTATGGATATCCAAGCGCAAATTTCTTGGGAATTAAATCAAGAAAAAATTGGACAAACATTTAAATGTGTCATCGACAGAAAAGAAGGTGAACATTTTGTTGGAAGAACTGAATTTGACAGTCCTGATGTAGATAATGAAGTATTAATTGACGCTTCAAAATTCTATTTAAAAACAGGTGATTTCGTAAATTTAAAAATCATTGACGCTACAGAATTTGATTTGTATGCGGAGCCAGTACAATAATTTTTAAAATATTGAGTTATTATTAGAATTACTACTAAATAATTCAAATGAAAAAAATAAAATTATTATTGTTTTTATTTTCGATAAACTTTGTTTCAGGACAATATATAGAAGAAAAAATAGCTAAAACGTATTATTCTGAAACAGATACAATAAAGTTTAAATATTCTAATTACGCTGATACATTCTCTTTAGATATAAGTAAAAAAGACACACTAAGTCCGGGAACTAATATCGCTAAAGGAATTATACTTAAAGCATTTATTGGAAAAGATACACTAACAATAAATGGAGATAATTATCCATTTGCAAGAAAGAGTTATGTAACTATTCAGACACCGAAGAAAACAACCGTAGTTGCTTTTCGTTTTAATGCTTCAGCTGCTAATTTTTCCCAAGAATATATAAATGAAAATCAAGGGAAAATTTCATTTGATATACCTGAAGTTTATGAACTTGCCAATATCATTTGGGCATTATCACCAAGTGGGAAAGATGCAACAAATTTGCAGAAAGACACAGAATACTTTAAAGAAGTTGAAAAGCATTTTAAACCTTACCTAAATCACCCTATTTTTCAAAAATTAATATTCGAAAACAAAGATTATACTCAAAAGTATTTTGAATTTAGGGAGAATAGTTTTATGTATGAATTTAATAAAAATCAAATCGTAAAAGGAGCTAATTATAATTATGTTTTTGGAGATGACTGGGAAGCATTTTCAAATCTATTTACCGAATTACTACCTTTAATACAAAATTTTTCTGATGAATCTGATTTTAGAAAGTTTTATAGAAAACATAAAAATCATTATCAAAATGATATAAATAGAGTAACAGAATTGTTACCAATTAAAAATATGTGGAATTGGTTAGAAAAAGAATTTCCAATTAAACAAAACGCATATAAAATCATCTTTTCACCTTTAATTGGAGGTTCTCACAGTACTCAAAAATATTATGGTAAAGACATTAAAAATGATACCTATTTCAGCGAAAGTATAATGTTTATTTGCGACGCAAACCGAATTGATTCCAAAAAAGAATTAACATCAAAACAAAAAGAAGGGTTAATGTCGGGTATTGTTTTTACAGAAATTGACCATAATTATGTAAATCCAATTAGTAATAAATACAAAAAAGAAATTTCCGAAATTTTTAACTCAAAAATTTGGTCTGATGAAAAAAATGGTTGGTACAAAAATCCGCAATCCGTTTTTAATGAATATATGACACATTCTGTATTCTGCATTTGGATTTTAGAAAATTATGATAAAGAAACTTCAGATTATGTAATTAGCGAAAGGATAAAAATGAATTCGGAAAGGAGAGGATTCATAAAATTCAAAGAATTTAATGATGAAATGATGAAACTAAAAAAAGAAAATTCAACAAAAACAATTACAGAATTATATCCTCAAATTATTGAATGGTCAAAACAACAAAAATTAAATTAATGATAATAAGTATTAATTGATGCTACAGAATTTGATTTGTATGCAGAACCTGTATAAAAGTAAACTCTAAACCTTTTTACTTATACCTTTTGCCTTTTACCTTAAAGAAAACCTAATTCAATTGTTCGCTGAAAATAGCAATTAATGTATGTGCGTCAACGATATGATTTGGTGATTCTTCAATTAGTTTTAAAACGCGTTTCATAGCATAGGGATTTAGTCCCATATGAATGCCAATTTCATTAATTTTTATAATTTCTCTTTCGTGTAAAACATTATCACAACGCATTAGTAAAGCCAAACGATAAAACTGACAAATTCGGTTCATTTCGTCTTTTATTACTTTAACTTCACCTTTATTTTCGTATAATTTCAATAAAGTAGCTTTATCAATTTGCAATTCATAGGCTACAATTTCAATAAAATCATATTCTTTATCGTGTAATTCGCCGTCAATTAATGCAAACGAAATCATTTCTTGCAACAAACTAATTTTTTCTTGAGTAGTTTCCATCAAAATTATTACTTTTATACTATTCTTCAAATATAAAAAAATGCAACAATTTTTAAGACTATTTCTATTCTTTTTTTTGATTTCTATTACGAAAACAGAAGCACAAAAGCGATTTTCAACCTTTGAAATAGAGGCGCCACAACTTCAAACCAAAAAGAAAATTTGGGTGTATTTACCTCTAAATTACGAAAAATCCAATAAAAAATATCCCGTAATTTATATGCACGATGCCCAAAATTTATTTGATGCAAAGGCTTCATATGCTGGAGAATGGAACATTGACGAAACTTTAGATAGCTTAAAAGCCAAAGTCATTGTGATTGGTATAGAGCACGGAAATGAAAAACGTATAGACGAACTTACTCCGTATAAAAACGAAAAACGTGGTGGAGGAAATGCCAATGCCTACTTAGAATTTATTGTAAAAACAGTAAAGCCTCATATTGATTCAACCTACAGAACCAAAACAAACGCAAAAAACACGGGTATTTGGGGCAGTTCCCTTGGTGGATTGGTTTCTTTTTACGCGGCTTTGCAATATCCAGAGGTTTTTGGAAAAGTAGGTTGCTTCTCACCTGCTTTTTGGATTAACAAAAAAGAAATTTTTCAGAAAATGGAGGACACACCAAAATTTACTACCAAAATTTATTTGCTTTGTGGCGATAAAGAAGATAGCGGTGCAATGGTTTCTGATATGAAAGAAATGGAAACATTAATCAATTCAAAACGCTGTGAATGCAAAAAGCTAAATAAATCAGTAATTGTTAAAGAGGGTGAACATAACGAAAAATTATGGCGAAATGCGTTTGCAAAAGCGTATCTTTGGCTTTTCTGATAAAATTAATTTACGAATTACGAATTACGAATTACGAATTACGAATAACAAACAACAAACAATACAATGAATAACAACGATATCTTCAAAAAACTACGTGTGGCTTTACAATTACGTGACGACCAAATAGTTGAAATCTTAAATTTAGTCGATTTTAAAATGTCGAAAGGCGAATTAGGTGATATTTTCCGTGCGGAAGACCACGCTAATTTTATGGAGTGTGGCGATCAAGTTCTACGAAATTTCTTAAACGGATTAATTATTCATTTACGTGGTACGAAGGAAAATCCGAAAAACCCACGTGATGTAATTAAATCGCACAAAGATTACGAAACACAAACAGAACGAACAGATAAAACCATTTACGAACCGAAAAAACCTTATAATAAAACGGATAGTAAGACACAGTTTAAACCAAGAACTGGCGACAAAAAAGAGTTTAAACCAAAAACAGGTGAAAGTTCAGATAAAAAGCCTGCATTCGGGAAAAATAAATTTGGCAACGACAAAAAACCAGTCAAACAAAATCCGGTTGAAAAATTTAAATTTAAAGACGGAAAAAAATAAAAGCAAATCCTCAATAGTATTGAGGATTTTTTTTATATTTGATTTCAACATTAATATTTTCCCCAAATGAAACATCTATTTAGTTTATTATTCTTTGCTTTAGTTAGTTCGCTTCAGGCTCAAAACGTATTAAAATTTGATAAAACAAATGTTCAATGTGAAGATAAGTGGATAGCTTATCAAATGGATAAAGATAGCACATACATTTTTGGGTTTATTTATATAGATGCTCAGGCTGGCTTAACTTTCAATTATGAAGGTAGAATCAAAATAAATAATAATGGAAAATTCATTAGAATAGATAAAATTGAAAACACTACAAATATAAAATCCAGATTACAACCAAGTAGAGTTGCTATAGCAGAAATACCCGAATCTAAATTTACAGAATTAAAAATTGAGAAAACTCCAAAATGGTTAGCGATTTACAAATCGGATGAAAACTCAATAAGTAGACTTTATAAATGGGGATTTATGTATAATGGGTGGAATGAATGTGAAAAAGCATTAACTTATTTGGAAAAAGCAGACAAAATAGATCAGAACTATAATGGACTACAAACAGAATTAGCGTTTTCTTATAATGCTTTAAAAAAATATGAAAAAGCTGAAATCTGTTTATTAAAAGCTATTAAAATCAATCCAAATGATTGCTATACTTATAAAGAATTAGCGTATTCATACAATAGTCAAGGTAAAACTGATGACGTTATAAAAACATATTTTACTATGGTAAAAACGTGTAAAGAAGAGAATTACATCCAAGAAACTGCATTTAACCTTGCCGCAAAATATTATGAAGCAAAAGATAAAATTAATTTTAAGAAATGGAAAATTGAAGCTGAAAAATGGTCGAAAACTGAAAATCAGATTACCAAATATCTAAAGTTAATGGAAACTGAATTAAATAAATAAACTCTGTTATTACAACTTCTTAAAATAATCTAATAAAACAATATCATTTATTTTTTCTGGGGTAAAAATCTCTAAAATTGATGGTTTATTATCGTTCGAAATAAAAGAATTCCAAACAGAATGCAATTCAGTTTCGTTTTGAACTGAAGTATATTCAAATGAAAACATTTTTGCTAAATGTTCTGCTGTTAATTGATGAGACGTTTCGAAAAAAGTATTGAACGTTTCCGTTTCTTGATGCCCTGGTAAAATTCTAAATATTCCTCCTCCACTATTATTAATTAAAATAATTTTGAAATTTTTCGGAATATAATTGTTCCATAATGCATTGCTGTCGTACAGAAAACTTATATCGCCCGTAATTAAGATTGTAGGTTTTTTATTTGCAACAGAAGCTCCAATTGCCGTTGAAGTACTGCCATCAATTCCACTTGTACCACGATTACAAAACACCTCAATTGTTTTATTGCAATTTACCAATTGCAGATATCGAATTGGCGAACTATTACTCACTTGTAACTGAATATTCTCAGGTAAATGACGACTTAAAAAATCGAAAACTTTAAAATCTGAAAAGGAAATTTCAGACATATACTTTTCGTGTTTTACTAATCTGTCTTTCCAAATATTCAGAAAATAAGACTGATAACTTGATGACGTTTTTAACTCATCATTTAATAACTGTTTAAAAAAATCCGAAATAGACGTCTTGAAATGGTTCGATAAACAACCAAATGTATCATAAGCCCTAATTTCATCAATATGCCAATGTTGATTTGGCTGATAATTTCGCAACAACGATTTTATTCGTTTAGAAACTACCATACCACCAAAAGTTAGTAAAATATCGGGTTGAAAATTAAGCTTTTCTTCTTCAGAAAACGTTGAAACCAAGGTATCAATTCTGTTTATAAATGAAGGATGATGTAAATTTGATGTTTTCTCTAAAAGCACCAATACACTTTCGTCATTAGCTAAGGATTCAATATATTTTTGTTCGATAGCATTTGGTAACAACTCGCCTACTAAAATTAATTTCTTTTTAGCCGACTGCCATTCTGAAATGAATTTCGCATCTAAAGTAAACTCCGCATCTTCAATAGCAGAAGTAGTGACTTTTGGAACATAAGTTGGTGCTAAAAGTGTTTCATATAAAGGTTCCTCAAACGGAACATTTATGTGAGCTGGACCTTTTTGAGAAATAGCGGTTTCAATAGCAGAAACAATAAGATTATCGTTTTCCACAGAAGCATTTTCTGATAAATTGGCAGAAAAAACAATATGATTAGCAAAAACATTTTCTTGACGAATGGTTTGACCGTCACCAATATCAATTTTATTTTTTGGCCTGTCAGCCGAAACGATAAGCAAAGGAATTTGACTATAAAATGCTTCCGCAACTGCAGGATAATAATTTAAAACTGCCGAACCTGAAGTACAAACGACCGCAACAGGTTTTTGTAATTGTTGTGCCAAACCTAAAGCAAAAAAAGCAGCGCAACGTTCATCAGCAATGCTATAACACGTAAATCCTTCCTGATTGGTAAATCCCATAGTCAAAGGGGCATTTCTCGATCCCGGAGAAATTACAATATGCTGAATTTCTTTTTGACGAAAAATTTCAATAACTGCTTGCGCTAATGGTATTTTTGGATATAGGTTGGCTTTCAATTTTACTAGTTAAAAAATTAATAAACACATAGAAACATAAGTTTTTATGATGAAAAAGTCGCTTCGCTTAAAAATACGCAAAAAGAATGCTTCAAATCAAATTTATCATTATTTTGCCACGAATTCACTAATGTAAAAGGGATTAGATTTAATTCGAATTTTTCGTCAAAGACGAATAATACAAACTATGTCAACTATTTTTTAAATTCGTAAATTCGTGGCAATATAAATAAAACTATGTGCCTATATGTTTTTAAAATATTCTTAGTGACAAATTTACTAATAAATACACATTTTTTTATATTTTTATATCATAAATAAATACTAAAATGAACCCATCAATTCAAACGTATCAATCGGAAGATTGTCCAGCTATACTTGAAATTATTAACGATCAAATTTTAACTGGTACCGCTTTATACGATTATCAACCTCGAACTTTAGCGCAACAATTGGCTATTTTTGACGATAAATTACAAAAAGGGTTCCCAATTATTGTTGCAAAAGTTGCCGATGAAATTGTTGGATTTGGCTATTACAGTGAATTTCGATTTAGAGAAGCTTATAAATTTACAGTGGAACATTCGGTGTATGCCAAAAAAAGTTTTATTGGAAAAGGTATAGGAAAATTATTACTTTCTGAATTAATCGAATTGGCAAAAAAACAAAATCTACATACAATGATTGGCGTTATTGATTCGGAAAATGAAAGTAGTATTGCTTTTCACGAAAAATTTGGCTTTGAAAAAGCAGGTTTCATTAAAGAATCTGGTTTTAAATTTGACCGCTGGTTGCATTCGGTTTTTATGCAGAAAATGCTTTAGAATAAAAGTGTTCAGTTACTGCCAACTAAAAACTGAACACTGAATACTAAATTTATTTTCCTTCAATCCAATTGGTAATCGAAGTGTCATTTGGCAAAACTCTTGGCGACATAACCGCTGCTAAATGTCCTTTTTCATCAATTAAATATTTTTGAAAATTCCATTCTACTTCGCTGTCTTTTAACCCGTTTTTACTTTTTTGAGTTAAAAACTGATACAAAACGTGCATATCGCTACCTTTTACAGATATTTTTTCCATCATTGGAAAAGTTACGCCATAATTCTTTTTACAAAAGGCACCAATTTCTGCATTTGTACCTGGTTCTTGTGCCCCAAAATTGTTTGCAGGAAAACCTACAATTACAAAATTACTGTCTTTATAATTTTCATAAACTGCTTGTAATTGCTCATATTGAGGTGTTAATCCACATTCAGAAGCCGTATTTACAATTAAGATTTTTTTCCCTTTAAGAGTGGCAAAATCAAATTCGTTTCCTGATAAATCTTTTACTTTAAAAGTATAAATTGAACCTTGTTCCATTGTGCTTGTTTTTGGAGTTTCTACTGAAACATTTTCGTTTGTGTTTTCAACGAAATGTTCCCAGTTTTCTGATTTTTTTTCTTCCGATTTTGTATTACAAGCCAATAATATTAATACTGCGCCAGTAAACGTGTGAAATAGTTTCATAATCAATTTATTTAAAATCAAATATATGAAATGTTACAGAAAACAAAAGTTAATGTTGGGTTAAATAAAAAAACCTAACAGATATAAAAAGCTGTTAGGTCTTGTAAAATATGTGAAATCTATATTTTATTTTTTCTTATACAATTTCTTATACTGAATATATGCAATTGTAGAAATTACCAAAACAATAGCTAAAGCATATAAATAATACACTACACTTTGAGATTCTCCAGATGCATACGAATGCTTGCCACTTAAGTGAAAATTAACTCCAAAATACGTCATTAAAATACTTGCAAAAGCTAAAACTGACATAAAGTTATAGGCAAACAAACCTCGTAAAGCAGGAACAAAACGAGCGTGAATTACAAATGCATACACCATAATACTAATTAAAGCCCAAGTTTCTTTTGGATCCCAACCCCAATAGCGTCCCCAACTCTCGTTCGCCCATTGTCCACCAAGGAAATTACCAATAGTTAGCATCACTAAACCAACCGTTAAAGCCAATTCATTAATGTAGGTGATTTCTTTTATGCTAAGTTCCATTTTGGCTTTGTTGTTTTTGTTGGTAAAGATCATTAAAAACAAGGCTACCAATCCCAAAATCATACCCAATGTAAAGGGTCCGTAACTCGCCACAATAACCGCAACGTGAATCATTAACCAATACGAGTTTAAAACTGGTTGTAAATTTGCAATTGCAGGATCCATATAATTTAAATGCGCCACCCATAAGATAATTGCAGCAACAAATGTTGTAGCCGCAAGAGTTAACTCCGATTTTCTACCGAATGCTACACCAAAAAACATAGTAGCCCACCCAACATAAATCATACTTTCATAGGCATCAGACCAAGGTGCGTGTCCTGAAATATACCAACGTAAAATTAATCCTCCAAGATGGATGAGAAACAGCAAAATAATACTTCCGTGGAAAAATTTCACTACATAATTTATCCATTTCTTTTTGTTGAAAATTTGAACAATTACAAAAATGAACATTAATATTCCTACTAAAGCGTAATAGGTATATAATTTCTTAAAAATATCATATTTGTTATACTGAATTTCCGCTTCTAATTTATCCTCCGAAAGCATTACTTTTCCGCCAAATTTCTTTTGATAATCGGATAAGCCTTTTAATAAACTTTCAGCATTTTTATAGTCTTTAGACTGTGATGCTTTTGCCGCTTCGCTAAAATAAAAAGGAATAATATTTTTTACGACATCTAAATTGGTTTTCGTTGGATGTTGCAATTCTAAATACGAAGCCCATTTATTGTTGGCGTCATTTGGAAGTGGAAAAAATCGTAAAATTTGTCCACTAATTGCCGAATACAATAAATTTACTTTTTTATCAGCATCTAAGAAATCTTTTTGAAATTGGTTTGGAACCGCTTCTTTATACGCTTCATCAGTTTGTTTTTGCAATTTATAATTTCCGAAATCATCGAAAAAGCTAATTAATGGTGCGTATTTTGCTTTCTCATCTACACCAATAATTTTACGAATACTATCGTTTCCTCTTGTTAAATGCACAATCGGAATTTGGTACCAGAACTCAGGAAACTGATTCATTGAAATCAAAACCTGATCTGAAGTAAATCCTTCAAAGGTGTCGTTTTTAGAAACTTTTCTTAATAATTCAGACGAAAATGTGTTTACAGGTTTCATTCTTCCACTCACATCTTGAACCACAAGTCGCCCAAATTTTTCTGCGTGTTCGGCAGAAACCATATATTTTTTAATCTCTTTTAAAGATTCTGCAGCCGTTGGCATTTTTGGTTTTTGTGCTGAAGTTTCATTTTGATGTGGGTCGGTTCCGTGATTGTGTCCTTCGTGATTGTTATGATTATCTTGAGCAAAACCAAACAATCCAAAAAAGAATAAAATAGCTACTAATGTGGCTTTTTTAGCTCGAATTTTATCCAACTTCAGTTTCAAATCATTAAATCGGGTGTTTTTATCAAATAAAATAACCATCATAGCAAAGTACAATAAAAAATATCCGATGTAAGTAATCCAAGTTCCCCAGAAATCGTGATTTACAGAAAGAACGGTTCCTTTTTCATCCTCATCAAAGCTGGCTTGAAAGAAACGAAATTCTCTGTAATCTAAAATATGATTCATAAAAACGCTATCGGTAAATGTTTTCGATTTTTCTTTATCTTGAATTTCAATTTTACTTTTAAAAGCCGAATAACTTTTTTCGGTTCCAGGATATTTTTCGGCTACGAAATCATTCAATTTAATTGAAAAAGGTAAGGTATGCACTTTACTTCCATACATTAATGTAAAATCTAATTTTCCAATTTTAAAACTTTTTGGTTCGCCTTGTTTTCCTTTTGAACCCATTAGTGTAACAACTTCTTCTTTGTTTTGAGAAGTAACTTTAACAATAATGGCGTCGTCTGTTTTCTTGTCTGTATAATCGTTATTAGACGCTAAAACAACTTGCCCGTTTTGAGGTAATTCTGGAAACACAAACTGACTTCCTCCAGCGTTATACAAAGAGCGAAACATCAAAGAACTTGATTTATCTTTCGAAATTGTGCCTTGCATTTTATCTGCCATTCGCATAAAATTACCATCAAATGGCGTTTGAATGGTATAATCTTCTGCAGCTTTTGTAATATTAATGGCACCTTGCGTAAATTTATTGAAAGCAAAAAGCACGTTACTGATATTTTTCACTTCACCTTCACATAAAAAATGTTCTTTTCTACTTCCGCCACTGGCTTCTACTAATTTTATATATAATTTTTCTTTGGCATCGGGTTTAAATGTTTGAACAGCGTTCATGATAAATTCTTGCAATTCAATTTTATATGGAATATCTGAAAATTGATCTGAATATGAAAAAGAATTTGTGGTAGCTTGAGATAATAATAACTGCTTTTCAATTGTTTTACGTTTCATTTCACCTTGATATTCTCCATCTACAAAAGCAGTAAGATGTGGCATATCAGAATAAACCGTATTTGAAATCGCACCTTCGCGAATAGGCATTAAGCCTTCATAACTGATATATCGGGTTACAAAAGCACCCACAATTATAAAAATCCAAGACAAATGTAACAATAAGGTAGCCCATTTTTCTTTTTTATACAATTGGTAGCGTTTAATATTTCCGAAAAAATTGATTACAAAAAACACCATAATGGCCTCAAACCACCAAGCGTTATAAATCCAAATTCTGGCAGTTTCTGTGTTATAGGCGTCTTCAATAAATGTTCCTGCTGCCATTGCTGCTGCAAAACCAATAAACAAAAGTGCCATTAGGCGTGTAGAATATAGTGCGGAAAGTAATTTTTGTAACATAAAATGTAGTCTTTATATAAGTGGTGCAAATGTACAGAATAAGAAATAAAGTGTTACTATTTTAACAAAATTTAATACCTGTTTTTAGATGACTATTTAATACAACATTTTTAGTTGTTTGATATCAAATAATTGTAACGAGTCGTCTTCCAATTCTAATTCCAACAAACCATTTGGTAAAACTTGTTTGATAATTCCCATAAATTTAACTTTATCAGCTTTTTCAAAAGCCATTGGAACATCTTTTTTAAATAAATTTTCATGGTACAAATTCCAAAAATAAGAACCACCTTCATTTTTATATAAAGCAAGATTACTTTGAAATTGGGATAGAAACAGCATCAATACTTCTTCCTTATTAAATTCTTTTCCCGAACTATTTTTTAGAGAACTGGCTTGAGGTAAATTAATAAAATGTTCTTGATTCACATTTATGCCAATCCCAACAATTGAAAGTATCTCCGAAGCACTTTTAAACTGATTTTCAATTAAAATACCACAAATTTTCTTTTTATCTGCCAAAATGTCGTTTGCCCATTTAATGGCTAAGTTTTCAATTTTTATGTTTAAAAACGTTTGAAACAAACTTACTGCAACTAGCACATTTAAATTAAAAACCTCCTCTGCACTAACCAAAACATCTTTAATCAAGACGCTGAATGTTAGGTTTTTACCCTTTTCAACTTCCCAATTTGCACCACGCTGTCCTCGCCCATTAATTTGATTTTCTGCTACCACAACTGTAAAATTAGCCACCGTTTGTTTGGCAGATAATTCTTTTAAATAACTGTTTGTAGAATCAATGGCATTGAGTTTGATAATATGCATATAAGAAATTTAATTATTACTTAATTTAAGTTACAAAAATAAAGACAAAAAATGATACCTTTGCATAAAACGAATAAATAATAGATGACGAAAAATATTAGCACAGATGATTTACTATCAAGTATCATCAAAGGAATTGAAGATGTAAAAGGATTAGATATTGATATTCTTGATTTAAGAGGGATTGACAATAGCGTTTGTGATTATTTTGTAATTTGCAATGGAAATTCAAATACGCAAGTAAACGCAATTGTAGGTTCGGTACAAAAAGGCGTGTCTAAAGAACTAAAAGACAAACCTTGGCATATAGAAGGAACAGATGTTGGCGAATGGGTATTAATGGATTATGTTAGCATTGTAGTACACGTATTTCAAAAACACATTAGAGAATATTATAATATTGAGAGTCTTTGGGGTGATGCTAAAATTACTTCAATAGAAAATAAATTTTAAACCCATTATGTCAGAAAACGAAAATAAAAACAAACCTATTATTAAGGTAGTAAAGCTTGGCCCTTGGTTTTTTCCAATTTTAGCCATTTCTGTTATTTTATTAATTAACTTTTTTAATGGCGGTTTAGATATGAATTATCCGAAATCGACCTCTATTTCTTCTTTTTATGATTTGTTAAGTAAAAACCAAATTGAAAAAGTAGATATTTTAACAAGTACTTCTGGTAATACAGCCGAAGTAACTTTAAAAAAAGCTGCATACGTTGCTTCTAAAGATGAAGAATTAAAAAAAGCAACCAAAGAAAAAGGACCGCATTACTTAGTAAAAGATGTGGGTAGTTTAGACCTTTTTCAAAATGAATTAAAAGAAGCGAAAAAAAATAAGTTAATTTCTGCTTACGACATACAACCTACAGGAAACTGGGGAGACCTCTTCGTAGGCATATTACCATTCATATTAATAATAGGATTTTTCTATTTCATTTCTAAAAGAATGGCTGGAGGCCCAGGTGGTGGGGGCCAAATTTTTAGCATTGGAAAATCGAAAGCAAAACTATTTGATGAAAAAAATGATGTAAAAGTTACTTTTGAAAACGTAGCCGGTTTAGAAGGTGCTAAAGAAGAAATTCAAGAAATTGTAGAATTCCTTAAAACACCTGAAAAATTCACAAGTATTGGTGGTAAAATTCCAAAAGGTGCCTTATTAGTAGGACCTCCAGGAACTGGAAAAACCTTACTTGCAAAAGCCGTTGCAGGTGAAGCTAACGTGCCTTTCTTCTCATTATCAGGATCTGATTTTGTAGAAATGTTTGTAGGAGTTGGAGCCTCTCGTGTTAGAGATTTATTTAAACAAGCCAAAGAAAAAGCCCCAGCAATCATTTTTATTGATGAAATTGATGCAGTTGGTAGAGCCCGTGGTAAAAACAATATGTCTGGCGGAAACGACGAAAGAGAAAATACACTAAATCAATTACTAACTGAAATGGACGGTTTTGGAACCAATTCAAATGTAATTGTATTAGCTGCCACAAACAGAGCAGATGTTTTAGACAAAGCATTAATGCGCGCAGGACGTTTTGACAGACAAATTTATGTGGACTTACCAGATATTAGAGAACGTAAGGAAATATTTGAAGTACATTTAAAACCAATTACAAAAGCAGAAACTTTAGACACTGAATTTTTAGCGAAACAAACTCCTGGATTTTCTGGTGCCGATATTGCCAATGTATGTAATGAAGCAGCCTTAGTTGCAGCAAGAAAAAACAAAAAAGCAGTTGACAAACAAGACTTTTTAGATGCTGTTGACAGAATTGTTGGTGGTTTAGAAAAGAAAAATAAAATTATTACAAAAGAAGAAAAACACGCCATTGCCATTCATGAAGCAGGTCATGCTACAGTTAGTTGGATGTTACAACACGCGGCGCCTTTAGTAAAAGTTACTATCGTACCTCGTGGACAAAGTTTAGGTGCGGCATGGTATTTACCTGAAGAGAGACAAATCGTTAGGACAGAACAAATGTTAGACGAAATGTGTGCAACAATGGGTGGAAGAGCTGCTGAAAAAGTAGTTTTCGATAAAATTTCAACAGGTGCACTTTCAGATTTAGAAAAAGTAACCAAACAAGCTCGTGCTATGGTTACTGTTTATGGTCTGAATGATAAAATTGGAAATATTACATATTACGATTCATCTGGACAATCGGATTATAATTTTTCAAAACCTTATTCAGATGATACTGCAAAAGTAATTGATGCTGAAATTTCAGGTTTAATTGAAGAACAATATCAAAGAGCCATATCTATTTTAACAGAAAACAGGACTAAATTAGAGGAATTGGCAGCCGTTTTAATTGATAAAGAAGTTATTTTTAAAGACGATTTAGAAACTATTTTTGGAAAAAGACCTTTCGATATTGAAGACAAAAAACCAGAAACAATGTCGGAAATTATTGCCGAAACCGATGAAGAAATAGTAACTGAATAAGTTATTAACAATATTTTGTATAAAAAATCTTAACTTGAAAGTGATTTTAAGTTAAGATTTTTTTATATTTGGTGTTTAAGAATTGTTACAGATATAAAATGAATATTTTCAAAAAGATATTTGGCAATCAAGACGTGACTGATAATCAGGAAAATAACGTCGAAAAAAGCCAATATGCACCAGACATAAACACGCCTGTAGATGAATTATTTACCATTAATTTTAAAAATAATGGCGGAAAATTTATTTATTGTTCTAATATGGAAGAAGCTCATGAGAACTTTGAAAATATTTTAGAAGAAAACGATTGGTTTGAAAATGAAGTACAATGTTTTGATTCAAGATTATTTAATTTTCTTAAAGAAAACAGATTAGAATACAAAAACGCAACAAACCCATCATTCTTTTTTACTGCTTGTGAAAACTTAATTGCTGATGAAGGTTCTATTTTATTTTCATCCAAACAATTAAAACAATTCAAAATAGACGAATTACCTACAAATATTATTGTTTATGCTTCAACCAGCCAACTTTTAATGACAAAAGGCGATGGTTTAAGAAACATCAAAACAAAATACGATAAAGAATATCCTACAAACATTACTGCCATTAAGTATTTTGAAAAAACAAAAGAAGAAGATTTTCTTCATTATGGAAGTTGCCACAAAAACTTATACTTAATTCTACTAGAAGATTTATAAAATGACTGAAAATGTAACAAGAGCTATCAGTGGTGCTGTTTATATTGCATTACTTGTTTTCTGTACGTTATTTTCACCAATAACATTTCATATACTATTCACTGTTTTTATGTGTTTAAGTATTTATGAATTTTCTAAAATGACACACTACAAATCATATTATTTATTTGCTATTGGTGGTATTTTAATTTCTATACTTTTCTTTTTAAGTCAGTTACCCCCAATTAATTTAATTTATTTAGCCTTAGGTTGTGTTATATTTAATACTTTGCTTTTACTTAATTTATTTAAAAACATTTCGTTTCATAAATACCACAAAAAACACAGTCATTTTTTCCTTTATATTACATTGCCTTTTATATTATTACTTTCCATACCCAACTTTATAAATCCAGCAAAATATGAAATTGTTTTAGCTATATTTATTATGATTTGGTGTAATGATACATTTGCTTATTTAGTTGGGAAATCGATTGGTAAACACAAATTACTTGAACGAGTTTCTCCAAAAAAAACAATTGAAGGTTTTATTGGCGGAGTCGTTTTTACAATATTAGCTTCTATACTAATTAGTCAATTTTATACTTTTTTTAGTTTAACTTTGTGGATTATTAGTGCATTAATTATTTCAATATTTGGTACACTTGGAGATTTAGTTGAATCTAAATTTAAAAGAGAAGCCGGCGTTAAAGATAGCGGTAATATTATGCCCGGACATGGTGGTATATTAGACCGCTTAGATAGTGTTATTTTTGTTATTCCATTTTTATATATATTATATTTAATTTATTTCTATTATGCTTAAGTTTCATCCAGAAGGCGCTAAAATTATATTGATTTCAACTTTAATTACCGTTTTAGGTATTTTTGGTGTAGACTATTTATTTCACGACAGTAACATTATAATTTGCAAAGTTTTACAAGTAGTCCTTTTAGGATTTTTAGTACTAATTCTTCAGTTTTTCAGAAACCCAACTCGAATTGCTGCTATTAGTGACAATCATGTATTGGCACCCGTTGATGGAAAAGTTGTAGTAATTGAAGAAGTATTCGAATCTGAATATTTCAAAGACAAAAGATTAATGGTTTCTATTTTTATGTCACCAATTAATGTGCATGTAACTCGATATGCTGTTAACGGAATAGTGAAATATAGTAAATATCACCCTGGGAAATTCTTAGTGGCATGGCATCCTAAAGCAAGTGAAGAGAACGAACGTACCACAATTGTTATTGAAAATAAAGTATATGGAGATATTTTATATCGTCAAATTGCTGGCGCATTAGCTAAAAGAATTGTAAACTATGCTGAAGTAGGTATGACTGTAATTCAAGGTGATGATGCTGGTTTTATTAAATTTGGTTCAAGAGTAGATTTATATTTTCCAATAGGAACGCCTATAAATGTAAAATTAGGAGACAAAGCCATTGGAAACAAAACTATAATTTCGAAAAAATAAATGAGCGAATTATCTTTAGATGAAAAATTCAAGGAAGCGATTCAAAATGCCAATGAAAAAATTCCTAAAACTTCTGTACCGCAAGATGTACAGTTAGTACTCTATGCCTATTACAAACAAGCGCTTTCCGAGAACATAAGCTATAGTCATCACGGCTATGAATCGGATGAAGTTATTACTGCTTTTAAACAAAACGCTTGGATGCAGGTTAGACATTTATCTGCCAACGAAGCGAAAGAAAAATATATTGAAATTATAAATCAAATGTTAAAAGATAGACAGTAATGTGTATCTTTTTTTATTTTTGTAGAAAGATAAAATTCTTAAACATGAAAAATAAAATACTCGTATTGCTTCTAATTTCCGTTTTAAGTACTAATTGTAAAAAAGAAAAAGAGCTTATAGAAGTTACCATTCCTGAACCAGAAAAAGTTGAAAAAACCACTTTAGGAAATCCTTCAGATGTGCAAGCCGAAGATGAAGAAGGAGCTTTCAAAATGAATGGTCTACCTTATTCTTACAATAGTTTAGAACCCTTTATTGATGCAGCTACTATGGAGTTACACTATTCTAAACATCAATTAGCATATTGTAATAAACTTAATGCCGCTATAAAGGAAACCGATTTGGCTTCAAAATCTATAGAAGAAATTCTAAAGAAATTAGATACAAGTAAATCAGACATCAGAAACAATGCTGGTGGATATTACAATCACAATTTATTTTTTGAAATATTAAGCGTTAACAATGGCGATGCAACTGACGAAGTTTTAGAAGCCATAAACAAAGATTTTGGATCCTTTGACTCATTTAAAAATGAATTTTCAGAAAGTGCTACAAAATTATTTGGCTCGGGTTGGGTTTGGCTTATAAAAGATAATTCAGGGAAATTAGTCATCACAACAACAGCTAACCAAGATAATCCATTAATGCCGAATGCAGAAAAAAAGGGAACACCTATTTTGGCTTTAGATGTATGGGAACACGCCTACTATATTAAATATCAAAACAAAAGAAAAGACTATGTTAATGCGTTCTTTAATGTTATTAACTGGAAAAAAGTAAATGAAAAATTTAAAGAATCTACAAATACAACAGAATAAAAAAAAACGCTTCAAATATTTGAAGCGTTTTTTTATAATTCGTTTTTAAGTATTTTACTAAAAACTAATTTCTATTACTTTAATTGAAAACTGCTTTTTGAAACCAATTCTCCTTTTTTATCAAAAACATTAACAAAATAAGTACCTGATGAAATATTTTTTACAGATAAATCTTCTTGAACCTGAACTGTTTTGTTTTCATATTTAATAGTTTTCTGAAAACTATATGGTAAATATGTTGTTCCAAATGTTTCTGTTTTCTTTTCACCTAACACATTGTTTTTGCTATCAATTACTTGAACATAATACGTTCTGTCACCCGTTTTCGCAACCTGATTTTCAGCAATAGTAAATCCTATTTTTAATACATCTGCTTTACTGGCTTTATCTGTATTGATTTGTTTTCCAGAACTTTTTTGTTTTACCGCTAAAGTGGTTAAATTTAAAACCGATAATCGTTGTGCTTTTTCAACTGTCTTAGACAAATTTTGATTTTTAGCCACTAACGTATCATTTACTGTTTTTGCATTTGTTAATACAACATTAGTACTATCTAAGTTTTTAGTTAGCTTAGAATTATTTTCTTTCAAAACATTGTTTTCGGCAATTAAATTATCCATTTCGCGTTTTAGTTTTACGTATTGCGTTTTATATTTAGACAATTCAGCTACACTTCCGTCAGATTTTTTAATTTTCTCCAACAATTCCATTATCTTAGCTTGTTCTTCTTCCAATTCTCCTTTCAAAGCAGTATTATCCGCAATGGCAACATCATATTCTGCAATTTTAGATTCCAATTCTGCTTGAAATTTTTCTTTTTCAGTAAGTGTTTTAGACAAACTTGAATCCACTGCATCTTTATCTTGTTGTAATTTGTATACATAAGCTAATGTTCCCATTAACAATAAGACTAAGATTAATACAACAACTTTTAATCCTGAATTTCTAGAATTTGATTGATTTAACTCCATTTTTAATTTGATTTTATTTAAATTTCACACAAAAATAAAATTTTATTTATTTCTATTACTATATAACGTAATGTATCTTTAAAATATTATATTTGAAAACACTTTTAAAACACAAAATGGATAAATTAAACGTATTCAGTTCTAGAGATATAGCTAAAATTACGCAACATAGAAGTGGCGAAATAAAGTTTGGAGAAAAAATAATAACAGTTCCAACTGAAGAAAATTGGATTGAATTTATAACACTTTCCGAAGCAAAATTTGTTTTAATTGGTTTACCCGAAGATATTGGAATTAAAGCTAATTTGGGCAGAACTGGCGCTGCTTCAGCTTTTGAAAGCACGTTAAAAAGCTTAGTAAACTTTCAACATAATAAATTTTGCAAAGGCAACGAATTACTTGTTTTAGGTGAAATAAATTTTTCTAAAGAAATGGAAATTTCCAAAAATTTAGACACTCAAAACAAAGAAGATCGAAAAAAACTATTTCAATTAGTAGAAAATATAGATAAAGATGTTTCTTTTGTAATTAGCACAATTATTAAAGCTAATAAAATTCCAATTATTATTGGAGGCGGCCATAACAATGCCTACGGAAACATAAAAGGACTAGCCCTAGCAAAAGGAATGCCTGTAAATGCTATTAATTTTGATGCTCATACCGATTTTCGAATTATGGAAGGTCGTCATAGTGGAAATGGTTTTACATATGCTTTTGAAGAAGGCTTCTTGAAAAAATATTTTATCTTCGGTTTACATGAAAATTTTGTATCAAAAAGTGTCTTTAATACTTTAAAAACTATTGAAGAAAGAGTAAAATATGTAACTTATGAAGAAATAGCGGTACGAAAAACCAAAAGTTTTACTACAGAAATCAACCAGGCAATAAAATTTATTTCAAATACACCATTTGGAGTAGAACTTGATTTAGATGCACTACCTAACATTCATAGTAGTGCTATGACTCTTAGCGGTTTTAGTGTTGAAAAAGCCAGACATTTTATTCATTTAGCTGGAAAAGAAGAACTTGCCAGTTATTTACATATTTGTGAAGGGGCACCTGACTTAGATATATCGAACAATAACCATTTAACGGGGAAATTAATTGCAACTCTAATTTTAGATTTCATCAAGAGTAAAAAACTTGAAGAAAACTAACAAACAATTACGGAATAAAAAAACTTTATTTTTTTTTGAAAAAAAGTATTGGATTTCGAGTTTGAAGTTTTAAATTTGTAAAATCAAGAAAAGAATTGAGTTGTAATGAGTGAATTGTCGAAAATTATTGATTCCTTAGAAGTAAAATTCTTTAAATTATCTAAAAAAATAGAGAATTTAGAGCAATTGAACGAAAGTTTATCTAACGAATTAAGCGCTTTAAAACAAAACGCTCAACAAGAAAATAAGAATATCATCTCTTTAAAACATGAGTTGGAAAGCTTAAAAATAACAAATTCTCTTCTGGGCAGTGAAGAATACAAGAAAGAAACAAAACTGAAAATAAATTCGTTGATTAGAGAAATCGACTATTGTATAGCACAACTTTCTGAATAATTATGACAGAAAAGTTAAAAATAAAAATTTCAATTGCAGACCGAGTATACCCATTAACAGTGGAAACTACTCAGGAGGAAGGTCTACGAACCGCATCTAAAAAAATTGATGCTACAATTAAAAAATTTGAAGCCAACTATGCAGTAAGAGATAAACAAGATGTATTGGCAATGTGCGCCTTACAATTTGCTTCTCAAATAGAACAAACCCAAATTGATACTTCTACAGATACCGTAGAAGCATTTGAGAGATTAAAAAAACTCGACGAAAAAATAGAAGGTTTACTTTCAAAATAAGAAAAACGTTCATACAAAACACTAAAGTACTGCCCACATTAGTAAATATTTGATAAACTCAACACTAACTATTAAATGAGTGAATTTGCGATACTAAAGCACGTTCCGATTTATCGGAAATCCTTGAACATCGTTTTAGCTCAAATCCTGTCTGAATCGAGTTTATTCAAACACCTAATGTGGGCTTTTTTATTAAACAAAACCTAACTATGGAATTAACAAGTATACTAATTGGAATCGTCGGATTGGCTATAGGATTTGCAATTGCTAAATTTTTAGAAAAAAGCAATGTTTCAAATCTTATTAAAAACGCTAAAAAAGAGGCGAGTTCAATTTTAAGAGATGCGAAAGCAGAAGCTGAAACTGAAAAAAGAAATAAGCTGTTACAAGCTAAAGAGCGATTTTTAGAATTAAAATTAGAACACGAAAACGAAATTTTGTCTAAAGACAAAAAAATGGCAGAAGCCGAAAAAAGAACAAGAGATAAAGAATCGCAAGTTTCGAGTGAATTGGCAAAAGCCAAGAAAATAAACGATGAAGCAGAAGCTAAAATTGTAGAATACACCAACAAAATTGAAAACTTAGAGAAAAAATCACAAGAAGTTGACAAATTACACAAAAGTCAAATTGAACAACTTGAGGTTATTTCTGGTTTGTCTGCAGACGATGCAAGAAACCAATTGGTTGAAAGTTTAAAAGCAGAAGCCAAAACCAATGCAATGGCGCACATTCAAGAAACTATTGAAGAAGCCAAAATGCAAGCGCAACAAGAAGCTAAAAAAATCATTATTAGTACGATTCAGCGAGTTGGAACAGAAGAAGCAGTTGAAAATTGTGTATCTGTTTTCAATATTGAATCTGATGATGTAAAAGGTAGAATTATTGGTAGAGAAGGAAGAAACATTAGAGCTATTGAAGCAGCAACAGGCGTTGAAATCATTGTTGATGATACACCAGAAGCTATTATCCTATCTTGTTTTGATCCTGTAAGAAGAGAAATTGCACGTTTGGCACTTCATAAATTAGTTACAGATGGTCGTATTCACCCAGCTCGTATTGAAGAAGTTGTTGAGAAAACGAAAAAACAAATTGAAGAAGAAATCATTGAAGTAGGAAAACGTACCGTTATCGATTTAGGAATTCACGGTTTACACCCAGAATTGATTAAAATTGTAGGTAGAATGAAATACCGTTCTTCATACGGACAAAACCTATTACAACACTCAAGAGAAGTTTCTAAATTATGTGGTTTAATGGCTGCAGAATTAGGGCTAAACGTAAAATTAGCGAAAAGAGCTGGTTTATTACACGATATTGGAAAAGTACCAGATACTGAAAGTGAATTGCCTCACGCTATTTTAGGAATGCAATGGGCTGAGAAATATGGTGAAAAAGAAGAAGTATGTAATGCTATTGGAGCCCACCACGATGAAATTGAAATGAAATATTTAATTTCTCCAATTATTCAAGTGTGTGATGCAATTTCTGGAGCAAGACCAGGCGCGCGTCGTCAAGTATTAGATTCTTATATCCAACGTTTAAAAGACTTAGAAGAAGTAGCTTATAGCTTCCCTGGTGTTAAAAACGCATATGCTATTCAAGCAGGTAGAGAATTACGTGTTTTAGTAGAAAGTGAGAAAGTTTCAGACGATTTAGCTGCTACATTATCATTTGAAATTTCACATAAAATTCAAACTGAAATGACGTATCCTGGTCAAGTTAAAGTAACTGTAATTAGAGAAACTCGAGCGGTAAATATTGCGAAGTAATTTCTAAATTAGTATACATTTAAAAGCCCAATTTCAATTGAAATTGGGCTTTTTATTTATAACATATTTTATGTAATCTATTTTAAAACAGATAAAAGAAGTTATTCTGATTAAAATAAAAATTTTAAAACTTATTCTTTCCCGTTGGCTTTTTTGTTTTACCATTAATCACTTTAATAGCTACATACATAAACAATACAAAAGAAAGTAGTCGTAATGACATAAAAATACTTTCACTTTGCATAAACCCTAAAAACTTTAAATCAAAAGGAAATGCTAAAACAGCAGAAATTAAAGCTATAAATAACAATTTTGAATTGGTTATATTTTTAAAAAAATTAATCATAATGTAAAAAATTAATTAAAGAAAGAATCCACAAACTCAGTTTTATTGAAGACTTGTAAATCTTCAATACCTTCACCTACTCCAATATATTTAACTGGAATTTGAAATTGATCTGAAATACCGATAACTACACCACCTTTTGCAGTACCATCTAATTTGGTTACTGCTAAACAAGACACTTCAGTGGCTGCAGTAAATTGTTTGGCTTGTTCAAAAGCATTTTGCCCTGTTGAACCGTCAAGAACCAACATAACATCGTTTGGTGTATTTGGAACTACTTTTTGCATTACATTTTTTACTTTGGTCAATTCATTCATTAAACCCACTTTATTATGTAAACGCCCAGCAGTATCAATAATAACAATATCCGCATTTTGTGCTACGGCAGATTGTAACGTATCAAAAGCAACAGAAGCAGGATCAGAACCCATTTGCTGTCTTATCATTGGTACATCTACTCTATCCGCCCAAATTTGCAATTGATCGATAGCAGCAGCTCTAAATGTATCTGCAGCACCCAAAACAACCTTAAATCCTGCTTTTTTAAATTGATGAGCTAATTTACCAATAGTAGTTGTTTTTCCTACTCCATTAACACCAACAACCATAATTACATAAGGTTTAACATCTTTTGGAATGGTGAATTCGGATTCGTTTCCAGAATTGGTCTCAGATAACAACGAACCAATTTCTTCTCTTAATATAATATTTAACTCATCTGTACCTAAATATTTATCTTGAGAAACTCTTTTTTCAATACGCTGAATAATCTTTAAAGTGGTATTTACACCCACATCTGAAGAAATAAGTACTTCTTCTAAATTATCTAAAACCTCATCATCTACTTTAGATTTTCCTGCAACAGCTTTGGTTAGTTTAGAAAAGAAAGAAGTTTTTGTTTTCTCTAATCCTTTGTCTAATTGCTGCTTTTCCTGTTCTGTAATTACAGGTTCACTTTTGTTAGATGAAAATATTTTTTTAAAAAAACTCATTGAATTTGGTAAATAATGATATGATTTTCATTATTGTTGGAACAAAAATAAAATAAAAAAAGCTACTTTCAAATGAAAATAGCTTTTTTAATATCTTTAATTACAGATTATTTCTTTTTTAAGAACTCATCTACTTCTTCAGGAGTCATTACTGATTCCACAAATGTATAAGCACCAGTTTTAGGAGACTTAACCATTTTGATTGCTTTAGTTAATCTTTTAGAAGATGTTTGTAAAGTTGCTACGGTTTTCTTTGCCATGACTTAGTATGTTTTATTTGAAACTTAAATTAAGCTTCTAATTATTTAATTTCTTTGTGAACAGTTACTCTTTTCAAGATAGGATTGAATTTTTTGATTTCCATTCTATCTGGTGTGTTTTTTTTGTTTTTAGTCGTGATATAACGAGAAGTTCCTGGTTGACCAGATTCTTTGTGCTCAGTACACTCTAAAATTACTTGGATTCTATTACCTTTCTTTGCCATTTTGATATATTTTTAAATGATTAAACAGATTTTACAAATCCATTTGCTTTAGCTTTTTTCAAAACTGCGGCAATACCATTTTTGTTAATTGTTTTTAATACTGCTGTAGATATTTTTAGGCTCACCCATCTATCTTCTTCTGCAATGTAAAAACGTTTTTTCACTAAGTTCACAGAGAATTTTCTCTTAGTTTTATTCATCGCGTGAGAAACGTTGTTTCCAACCATTGCTCTTTTTCCTGTTAGTTCACAAACTCTTGACATTATTCTAAACTTTTATATCGTTATTCTAAATAAGGGTGCAAAGAAAAGAATTTTTACTTTACTATGCAACTATTTTTAATTAGTTTTTTGAAATTTCTTTATACAACCATTCAAATGTTTTGTTAACCGCCCTATCTATTACCTTTTCGCGTGGTTGTCCAAAATTAAATTCTTCAACTAAAACTTCATTTGGTGTTGCTATTGCAATAAATACGGTTCCTATTTCTGCAGCACTATTTCCTTTTGTTGGGCCCGCATTTCCTGTTGTAGCAATAGCATAATCTGTATTAAAAATAGACCTGCAATTAATAGCCATTTCTTGAGCTACTTCTTTACTAACTACAGAAAACTTTTGAATGGTTTCTGGATTCACTTTTAGTACGTCAATTTTAATTTGATTAGAATACGCTACTACGCCACCCTTAAAATAAGCTGAGGCCCCAGAAATAGCTGAAATAAGTTGAGCAATTTTTCCACCGGTACAACTTTCTGCTGTGGACAAACTAACTTGCTTTTGAGTTAATAATCGTGCTAAAACTACTTCAATTGTTTCGTCTTCATCATACCCAACAATAATATCGCCTATTAGTGGCTCTAATTTATCAATTTCCTTTAAAATAGATTCTTTTAAGAGGGTTTCATTAGTACCCCGAGCCGTTAATCGTAATCTAACTTTTCCTGGACTTGGTAAATACGCTAATTTGATAAAACTTGGCAAATTAGTTTCCCAATCTTCAATTTGTTCTGCAATTAAACTCTCTCCTCGTCCATAAGTCATAAGTGTTTTATGAACAATATATGGTCTTTCAAACGCATTAACTAAATACGGAATTACTTCGTTATCTATTAAATACTTCATTTCATAAGGTACACCAGGTAATGAAATAAATACCGTATTTTGATGTTCCATTAGCATTCCAGGAGCCGTACCCATAGCATTAAAAAGGACTTTAGCTTTAGAAGGCACTAAGGCTTGATCAATATTTAATTGCGTGATAGGTTTTTTATATATGCCCTCAATAATACTTTTTACTTGAGCCAAAACAGCATCGTTTTGCACTAAAACGTCGTCAAAATACTCGCAAAATGTTTTTTTAGTAATGTCGTCTTTTGTTGGACCTAAACCTCCGGTAATTAATACAACGTCATATTTGTTTTGAACTTCGTGCAACGTTTTTAATATATGGTTTTTATCGTCAGAAATAGAAAGCATTTCATAAGTAGCAATTCCGATTTTATCTAATGCTTTTGCAATGTAAGACGAATTTGTATCTATAATTTGACCTATCAATATTTCATCTCCTATTGTAATAATTACTGCTTTCATCTTTAAAATATTTTTGTAAAAATAAGAAAACCACGCTTAAGGCGTGGCTAAACATATATTAAAAGTAACCCTTATAACTTAAAATCTTTTTTTATTTCATCGGCAGCAGCAACTATTCTTGCTTTAAGCGTTCTAAACACTTCTTTAATTTCTTTTCGCTTGCCTTCTTCTTGAGTCCAATCCATAATGAACAACACATCTTCGTATGCCATATCCATTCCTAATAAATCTAATGTTGGTTTGATTTTGTGTGCAGAAGCATAGGTTTTCGCATAATCTTTTAGTTCAATTGCATTTTTCATTTCCTGAATTTCGAAAGGCACTTCATCTAAAAACAAAGTAGCAATTTGAAGTGCAAATTCGTTATCATTTTCAGAAATTTCATATACTTTTGATAAATTATACTGTAAAGCCATTATTTTACTTGTATTTTAAACATTTGCTTGCCTTCTAAAAAACCTTCTAACACATCATTTTCTTTCACAGCGGCAACTCCTTTTGGAGTTCCTGTAAAAATGATATCGCCTTTTTTTAAAGTAAAAAACTGCGAAACATAAGAAACAATTTCATCAATATTCCACAACATCATTGAAGTAGTTCCTTGCTGAACGATTTCATTATTTTTTCTTAATTCAAAGTTAATATTTTCTAAAGAAGGAAAATGTATTTTCGGTAAAAAGTCACCAATAATCGCTGAATGGTCAAATGCCTTCGCTTTTTCCCAAGGCAAACCTTTTTCTTTTAATATAGTTTGCACATCACGAGCAGTAAAATCGATTCCTAAACCAATTTCATCGTAATATTTATGAGCAAATTTTGGACTAATATATTTTCCTACTTTACAAATTTTTACCAAAACTTCCACTTCGTGATGCACATCATTACTAAACTCTGGAATTACAAATGGTGTTTTTTTAGGCAAAATAGCCGTGTCTGGCTTCATAAAAATAACCGGCTCAGATGGGCGTTCGTTTTGTAATTCTGAAATATGATCAGCATAATTTCTTCCGATGCAAATGATTTTCATATGTATAATTTATCTCTGTTTTTAGTTTGCTTCGAGAGCCTCAGCTAACTCGTAACTTAGAAAACTTGAGCCAAATGGTGACTGAGGCTCTCGAAGTCACTATTTTGTATTTAATTTTCTTAATTTCAAACCTGTTAACACTTTTTTAGTATAAAGCGGAAAATCGGCGTTTTGAATCCAACCGAAATACCCTGGATCTTTATCAAATACTTCGTCTACTAAAACATTTTTATATTTTCCAAAGCTAAACATTTCTTGACCTTTATCATTCATCACAATCATACCTGCAAAATCTACAGATTTTTTACGAGTAGTAAATTCTGATAATGCTTTCATATCATTTTGTAAATCAGGATATCTATCCAATTGTCCCAATAAAATTTCATAAGTCGCCATAGTATCTGCTTCGGCTGTATGAGCATTTTCTAATGTTTTCCCACAATAAAATTTTAATGCTGCAGACAAAGTGCGTTCTTCTTTTTTATGAAAAATAGTTTGAACATCTACTGAAACACGATTTTTCATATCAAAATCAACTCCTGCACGAAGCATTTCCTCTGCTAATAAAGGAATATCAAATCTATCAGAATTATATCCTGCTAAATCTGAATCTTTTATCATAGCATAAATTTGTGAAGACAATTCGGAAAAAGTGGGTTCGCTTGCTACTTTTTCGTTTGTAATGCCGTGTACTGCTGTAGTCTGAGGCGGAATTGGAATTGTTGGATTCACTAACCAAGTTTTACTTTCTTTATTTCCGTTTGGAAACACCTTGAATATTGATATTTCAACGATTCTATCTTTTCCAACATCTATTCCAGTAGTTTCTAAATCAAAGAAACAGATTGGTCTTGTAAGTTTAAGTTCCATTTTTATATTTTAAAGTACAAAGTTAAAAAAACCCAATAGTAAATGAACTATTGGGTGAATTATTATTTATTTATTTTTTCTTAAAAATCTCTATTTACATCAAATGCTTCTAAATATTCTGCTACGCGTTTTACGAAACTTCCACCTAAAGCACCATCTACAACTCTATGATCATATGAGTGAGATAAAAACATTTTCTGACGTATTCCGATGAAGTCACCTTCTGGAGTTTCAATAACTGCTGGTACTTTTCTTATAGCTCCTAAAGCTAAAATACCAACTTGTGGTTGATTGATAATTGGTGTTCCAAAAACGGACCCAAAAGTTCCTACATTTGTTACTGTATAAGTTCCGCCTTGTGTGTCGTCTGGTTTTAATTTTCCTGCTTTCGCACGACCACCTAAATCATTTACTGCTTTTGCCATACCAACCAAATTTAACTGGTCTGCATTTTTAATTACAGGAACAATTAAGTTTCCATTTGGTAAAGCTGCTGCCATTCCTAAATTGATATTTTTACGTTTAATAATAAAATCGCCATCAACAGAAATATTCATTCCTGGAAAATCTTTTAAGGCTTTTGCCACTGCTTCCATCATAATAGGTGTAAATGTTAGTTTTTCACCTTCACGTTTTTCAAAAGCTGTTTTTACCTTATCTCTCCATTTTACAATATTAGTAACATCCACTTCAATAAACGACTGCACGTGTGCTGAAGTTTGAACCGAAGCTACCATATAACCCGAAATTAACTTTCGCATTCTGTCCATTTCCACAATTTCGTCGCCACCATTTACTGAAACGGGTGCAGGATTTTGGGTTTTAGGTTGTTGGGTTGAAGTTGCAGGCGCAACAACATTTGAACTTGTAACTTGCGACTTGCGAGTTTCTATATATTTTAAAATATCTTCTTTGTTTACACGGCCATCTTTACCTGAACCAGTAATAGATTCTAATTCAGTTAACGAAATGCCTTCTGTTTTTGCCATATTTTTTACTAATGGCGAAAAGAATTTATCTGAACCTGAAAAATCTGCAGGAGCACTTGCTTTAATAGCAACCTCAACCGTTTTAGCAACTTCTGCAACAGCAACTGGAACTTCCGACTTTACTTCAGGAGTTGCAGCAATAGCTCCGCCTTCTGTTTCAATAATCGCTATGGTTTGCCCTACTTGAACAACATCATCAACTTGAAACAAAATTTCAACTAAAGTACCAGAAACTTCAGAAGGCACTTCACTATCTACTTTGTCTGTAGCAATTTCTAAAACCGCTTCATCCATATCGATATGTTCACCTACTTTTTTTAACCAATTTGTAATGGTTGCTTCTGCTACACTCTCTCCCATTTTTGGAAGTTTCAATTCAAATCTTGCCATATTATTATTGTAATGTTGAGTTCTTTAATTATTACTGCAAAATTAATAAATATTTTGATGTTTTATCACGAAAAAATCAAAAAATCAAAAAATTAGCACTTCGCCTCTATCAGTTGAATTATTACTACCAATTAAGTAATTTGATTGCGAAATATAGTTCTTAAAAGTTATATTTTTCGATTTATGTTTTTCCATAAAACAAATTATTTCTGCAAAAGAAAACGAATTGGTGTCAAAAACAATTTCAATATTGCTATTTTTATTAACTTTAAATTGTTCAAAATCAGTTAAATATTCAATTGGTCTATTTAAATTTAATTGAATTTTATTTTTTGAAAATACAATGAATTTATCAATTTCATTGTTTAATTTTCGTGCTTGTTTTTGTTTAAAAATCGCAAATAAAAAGCTCCCAATTTGTATAAAATTATCAAAGAAAAAGGACTTTTTAAAATGCTTTTTATAAAAAAACTGCATCGCATCTCGGAAACGTTCTAAATATTTTTCGTCTCTAACCGTACTTTCTCCTTTATAATGAATTACTGATGTTTCGTGAAAATAAAAATTATCCTTTCCTAACTTCTGAATCATATAGCTCAAATCAATATCATCTGAATACATAAAGCAATTTTCATCAAATCCACCTACTTTTATGTACAAATCGCGTTTCATCACCATAAAAGCACCGACTAAAACATCCACTTTTCCTGATTGATTTTCAGATAAATGTTGCGCATAATATTTTCCAAAAAAATTAGAGATTTTATATAAACCAAAAATCTTAGTAATTGCCACATAAGGTGTTGGAAGTCCGCGCTTACTTTCTGGAAGAAAATTTCCGGTACCATCTATTAATTTACAGCCAATTATTCCAGCTGACGGCTGACAGCTTTTAGCTAACAGCTTTTTAAAAGTATCTTCAGCAACAACCGTATCTGGATTTAAAATACAAATATATTCGCCTTTTGCCTGTTCAACAGCTATATTGTTCCCTTTTGGAAATCCTAAATTTTCTTTATTTTCAATAAGCGTAATTTGTGGAAATAGTTGGTTCATCATCAGACAACTATCATCCAAAGAATTATTATCTACCACAATAATTTCAGCATCCATGTTTTCCAGCGCTTTTTGAACACTACGCACACATTGCTCTAAAAAATAGCGTACATTATAATTAAGGATGATTACGGATAGTTGCATTATAATAGCTTGATTAAATCGTCAGGGTTTTTTAAATTATTCCAAAACACAATAATCTCAATTACACACTTCTCCATATTAACTCTGTAATAAATAGTTGTTTGTTTAGAAATTACCAACGAATAAACATTTTCATATTTAAAATTGCCCATAACTGGATTAATCGTAAGTCTATTTAATTTACTTTCTACTAAATCTGTAAATTTATTAACCTCTTTAAGATTCCATTTAGAGAAAATAAATTCAATTTCTTCGTGATATGAATTTTTCGCAGTTGAAGCCCATATAGTTTTATAAATCATTTTAAAAAAGGATACTTTTCTTTAGTCATTCTCATCACTTCTTCATTGGTAAAAGTTTTTCCTTCTTCAATTTCTTTCAAACCTTTCTCTATCAATTGAATCAAAACGGGATGCAATTCTTCGGAAGTTACTTCATTAGTTGGAGTTACTTCATAAGCTTCAGTTGGTTCTTCTATTCTATTTTTCTTTTTGGAAGTCATAAAATGCATTTTCACAAAGTTAAGAAATAATATTAAAACTTTAATTTCAATAACCTATTTTTGCAAAACAATTGGCGTTTTGCCACATTGTATAATTGACAAATGAACAAATGAATTACCTTTCAGTAGAAAACATATCAAAATCTTACGGAGAACGTGTCCTTTTTAAAGACATTTCTTTCGGAATTAATAAAGACCAAAAAATAGCTTTTATCGCCAAAAATGGTTCGGGTAAAACCACTATTATGAACATTATTAATGGTTTTGATGAACCTGATACAGGACAAGTAGTGATAAGAAAAGGAATTAAAATGGCATTTTTGAGTCAGAATTTTAATTTACAAGACGAATTAACGATTGAAGAAAGCATTTTTGCATCGGATAATGAGGTTTTACAGGTAATTAGAAACTACGAAAGCGCCTTAGAAAATCCGGAAGACGAAGAAAAGTATCAGAAAGCGTTTGACGATATGGATCGTTATAATGCTTGGGATTTTGAAACACAATACAAACAAATTTTGTCAAAACTAAAACTTGACGATTTAAAACTAAAAGTAAAGAAACTATCTGGAGGGCAAAAAAAGCGTTTGTCGTTAGCGATAATCTTAATTAATAGACCCGATTTATTAATCTTAGATGAACCAACCAATCACTTGGATTTAGAGATGATTGAATGGCTTGAAGATTATTTTGCCAAAGAAAATATTACGTTATTTATGGTAACGCACGACCGTTTCTTTTTAGAACGAGTTTGTAACGAAATTATTGAATTAGATAACGGAAAACTGTATCAATACAAAGGAAATTACTCGTATTATTTAGAGAAAAAAGAAGAACGTCAAATTTCTGAAAACTCCAGTATAGATAAAGCGCAAAACCTTTTTATTAAGGAATTGGCTTGGATGCGTCGTCAACCAAAAGCAAGAACTACCAAATCGAAATCGCGTCAAGATGATTTTTATGTGATTAAAGAAAAAGCGGAAAGTCGTCGTAAAGAAAATGTGGTAGAGCTTGAAATTAATATGGAGCGAATGGGAAGCAAAATTATCGAAATGGTAAAATTGAATAAAAATTTCCCTGACAGAACCATTTTAAAAGATTTTACCTACGCGTTTCAACGTGGTGAACGTATTGGAATTATTGGTAAAAACGGAACAGGAAAATCGACTTTCTTGAACATTTTAACCAAAACTATGGAACCCGATTCTGGGAAAGTAATTATTGGCGATACAATTAAAATTGGGTATTACACACAAAGTGGAATCAACCCAAAACCCGGACAAAAAGTAATAGATATTATTAAAGAATACGGAGAATACATTCCGCTTACGAAAGGGAAAATTATTTCGGCTTCGCAATTGTTAGAACGTTTTTTGTTTGATGCAAAAAAACAATATGATTTTGTAGAAAAATTGAGTGGTGGCGAACTAAAACGTTTGTATTTATGTACCGTTTTAATTCAGAATCCAAATTTCTTAATTTTAGATGAACCAACGAACGATTTAGATATTGTAACGCTAAATGTGTTAGAAAGTTTCTTATTAGATTTCCCTGGCTGTTTGTTAGTGGTAAGTCACGATAGGTATTTTATGGATAAAATTGTGGATCATTTATTTGTATTTAGAGGTCAAGGTGAAATTGAAGATTTTCCTGGAAATTACTCTGATTTTAGAAGTTATGAAGATTCCGTAGAGCCAAAAGTTTTAAATAGCGTAAGCACTGACAAAGGAAGTTGGAAACAAAATCAACCAGCCAAAGCAGGATTAAACTTCAACGAGCAAAAGGAATTTAATAAAATTGAAAAAGAAATTAAAGATTTAGAATATCAAAAAAAGAAAATTGAACAAGAATTTGCTGACGGAAAAGTAGCTGATGATAAAATTGAAACGAAAGCAAATGAATTACAAAAAATCATTCAAACTTTAGAAGAAAAAGAAGCGCGTTGGTTTGAATTGTCTTCTAAAATTGAATAAATTTAAACACAGATTTCACAGATTATCACGAATTTAATCTGTGGGAATTTAATCTGTGGGAATTTGTGATAATCTGTGTTATTTTTTTATGCTACATATTTTTAAATCATATATAAAATTCCTTTGGAACTCCAAAAATGAACACGGTGTGCACTCGCCTTTTGTTTTTGATTTGGTTACGAAATGTTTTTATGATAAAACAAAATTTCCAGAATATTCGCTTTTAAACAATAATTCAAAAAAGATTCGATTACTTTTTAGAATTATTAGATATTTCAAACCCAAAACCATTTTAGAAATTGGAAATCCAACTGAATTAGATACTAATATATTTTCTTCAGAAATAATCTCATTTGAAGAGTTTCAAAAAAACAAACTTTCAATCAATGACAAGACTTTCGACTTTATTTACTTCAACCAAAACGAATCTCAAAAAACTACGTTAGCGTATTTCGAATTGTTATTATCTACCATTACGAATGATGCTGTTTGGATTATTAATGACATTCATACATCAACAGAAAATGAAAATACTTGGGAAATAATCAAAAAACATCCTAAAGTAAAAGTTACGATTGATACCTTCCAATTCGGAATGGTATTTTTTAGAGCTGAACAAGAAAAAGAACATTTTGTGATAAGAGTATAATTGATGGGAACACAGATTTCACAGAATATACGGATTTTCTAAAATTTGATAATTGTAATTGATTTTGTAATTGATTTTTGAATTTAATTGTAACAAAATCTTCTATTTAGCTACTTATTACTTGTAGTAATTATTGTAATCTAAAAACTGCACCTGAAAACTATGAAAACTCCAATAATAGACATTAAAGGCATTACACGTGATTTCCAATTAGGAAGTGAAACGGTAAACGTGTTAAAAGGAATCGATTTACTTATTAACAAAGGTGAATATGTGGCACTTATGGGGCCGTCTGGTTCTGGAAAATCAACTTTAATGAATATTTTAGGTTGTTTAGACACGCCAACTTCTGGAAGTTATATTTTAAATGGAAAGCAAGTAAGCGAAATGCACGATGATGAATTGGCTGAAATTAGAAATAAAGAAATTGGTTTCGTTTTTCAAACCTTCAACTTAATGCCACGTACAACTGCGTTGGATAATGTAGCCTTACCTATGGTGTATGCTGGTTTTTCAAAAGAGGAAAGAAACAAACGTGCTACTGAAGTTTTAACACAAGTAGGTTTAGCAGACCGAATGGATCATAAACCAAATCAATTATCAGGAGGTCAGCGTCAGCGTGTGGCTGTTGGTAGAGCTTTGGTTAACAAACCTTCAATCATTTTAGCGGATGAACCCACGGGAAATTTAGACAGTAAAACTTCCGTAGAAATTATGAAATTATTTGGTGAAATTCACGCTAATGGCAATACGGTAATTTTAGTTACACATGAGGAAGATATTGCCGCTCACGCACACAGAATTATTCGCTTACGTGATGGAATTATTGAAAATGACATTCAGAATAAAGAGATTGTTGCTTATTAGAAGTAAGCTACACTTCTAAGCTACCAGCAAAAACTAATTCTGCTGGACCTGTTAAAAATACATTTTTATACACATCATTTTCTACATCAAAACTAATTATTAGCTTTCCACCTAATACGTTAATGTTGATACGTTTCGCATCTGTTTTATGAGTAGCGCGCATTGCAATTGCCACGCCAGTCGCACCAGTTCCACAAGATAACGTTTCATCTTCCACACCTCGTTCATAAGTACGGACTGAAAAAGTGTCAGTATTTTCTTGTTCCACAAAGTTTATATTACAGCCCGAAGCATCATACAAATCAGAATATCGTAACTTTTTACCTGTGTTTTTTACATCAAAATCTTTTAAATCTGAAACTAATTGCACGTGATGAGGCGAACCTGTATATACAAAATCGTGTGTATTAAAATGCTTTACTTCTGATACATCAATCATTTGAAGTGCAATTAAATTGTTTTCAAATTTTGCAAAATGATAGCCGTCCGATGCTTCAAAATGAGCTTCGTTTTCGATGATACCTAATTGTTTTGCAAACGCCACTAAACATCGTCCTCCATTACCACACATAGTACTGGTGCTACCATCGGAATTATAATACACCATAGTAAAATCGTATTTTTTATGATTTTCTAATAAAATTAAACCATCGCCACCTATGCCAAAACGTCGGTCGCATAAAAATTCAATTAATTTGGTATTATTTTTGGGAAATGAATTGGTACGATTATCAATCATAACAAAATCGTTTCCTGTTCCTTGGTATTTGTAAAATTGTATTTGCATAGCACAAATATATTTATTTTTTTGCACAATATTGCATTAGGGAGTGCAGCGGCATCCTTTTTTATATGTTGACTGAGGTTCCCGAAGGCAACATATAAAAAAGATATAGCGGAAAGCCCGACCTGAAAGGAAATGCCCAAATACTAAAAAGTTGTTAAACATTGTTAATCGTTAGTTAAACGAGTTTGGATTTTTAAAAAACGTATTTATATTTACAGAGTAAAAAAATTAAAAAATGAACAAGATGAAAAATTTAGGAAGTCTATTTATTGTATCATTAATGAGTGGTGCCGTTACTTTGGGTGCCTATAAATTCATTGAAAACAGAAAAACTGAAAGTGATTCAATTATTACTACTTCGCCAAACTACAACAAAGCAGTGAGTTTTACTGGTGCAGAAAGTATTGATTTTACAACCGGTGCCGAAAAAGCCATTCATAGTGTGGTACACGTTAAAAATGTTTCTGTAAGGACTTACACCGATCCTTGGGCATCGTTTTTTTATGGCGGGGGTACGCAACAACACGAACAAATAGGTACTGGATCTGGAGTAATTGTATCTGAAGACGGGTATATTGTAACCAACAATCACGTAATACAAGATGCTAACGAACTGGAAGTGACTTTAAATAACAACAAAGCGTACAAAGCAAAATTAATTGGTACGGATAGCAAAATGGACATTGCCTTGCTAAAAATTGACGCTGATGAAAAGTTGCCATTTATTGTATTTGGTAATTCTGATAATATTAAAGTGGGCGAATGGGTTTTAGCGGTTGGTAATCCGTATCAATTGAATTCTACTGTCACTGCGGGGATTATTTCGGCAAAAGCCAGGAATTTAGATAAAGCAAGTATTCAATCGTTTATACAAACTGATGCTGCGGTAAACCCTGGAAATAGTGGAGGTGCTTTAGTGAATACGAATGGAGAATTGATTGGAATTAACACGATGATTTCTTCGCCAACAGGAAGTTATGCAGGATATTCATTTGCCGTTCCATCTAATATTACAAAAAAGATTATTGAAGATTTAATGAAATTTGGTAATGTACAACGCGGTATTTTAGGTGTTGAAGGTGGCGAATTAAATGCAGAAGCTGCCAAAAAATATGGAATCAAACAAACTGAAGGATTTTACGTAAACAAAGTCAATAAAAATTCTGGTGCTGAAAAAGTAGGAATTGAAAAAGGCGATGTAATTTTAAAATTAGATGATACTAAAATTGCTTCATCCGCAGAGATGGCAACAGTTATTAATACAAAAAGACCAAATGACATTGTTAAAGTTACCTTATTAAGAGATGGTAAAAACTTAGCTTTAAATGTACCGTTAACAAAAAAAGAACTAATTGCATACGAATTTAATGGTATTGAATTTGAAGAGTTAGATGCGAACGACAAAAAACGATTTAACTTAAAAAGTGGTATAAAAATTAAACAAGTAACCAATGAAGATTACAAGGAATATGCTGAATATTTAAAAGGTTCTATTGTAACGCAAGTGGATAATATGCGAGCCGTTGATATGGAAAGTGTTTCTGCTTATTTAGCAAAAAAAGAAGTAACCGAAAAAACACATTATCAAATTTTAGCAAAAAACGGACAGATCTATCGTTTCTTTCTATAAATAAAAATTTGAATGTTTATAAATTAGATTCGCAAAGTAATATTTATTTTGCGAATTTTTTTTGCTTTTTTTCTAAAAAATAATACGAAAAAAAAATCGTAAAAAACTTTACGAAAACGATTGAAATCTATACTTTTGCATGAAATTAGTAACACAATCTATATTTTCATGAACAACAACACCATTTACGAAAAAGAAATAGCTTTTCAGGCAGACAGAAGAAAAGCATGTGTAGAATTTGTAAAAATTATAAGCGATTTATGGTTTGACAAATCTATTGAATTGGTATTATTTAGAAATCAATTAATTGACAGAAATGTTTCTGACATTATCAACTTACACGAATATGCAGTTGCTTTTGTTGAAAAACCAATCAATATTTTTGATACTGTAGAAATTGCAAGAGCCATTGAAAATTTAGATTTACCACCATCTCGAATAGATATTGGAAAATTAACCTATGAATATCATTTGGAAGATGACAAATATAATGACGCTAAAGCATTTGTAATTGATAAATTAAAATACGCAAAAGATACTTCTGAAATTGTACCTAAAGATGTTGTTTTATATGGTTTTGGTCGTATTGGTCGTTTATTAGCTCGTGAAATGATGAGCAAAATTGGAAAAGGGCAACAATTACGTTTACGTGCGATTGTAACTCGCGATAAAAATGATGCTGTTTTATTAGAAAAAAGAGCATCATTATTACGATATGATTCGGTTCACGGAGATTTTGAAGGTTCGGTTTCTGCAGATCCAGAAAATAATGCCTTAATTATTAACGGAACAACTGTACATATTATTACAGCTAATTCTCCAGAAGAAATTGATTATACCACATACGGAATTAATGATGCTTTAGTAATTGATAATACTGGCGCTTTTACAACAGAAGAAGCGTTAGCCAGACACTTGACTTCTAAAGGCGCAGATAAAGTGTTATTAACCGCTCCAGGAAAAGGTGTGCCAAATATTGTTTATGGTGTAAATCACGAAGATTACAATCCAGATGAAGTAGCCATTTATTCTGCCGCTTCTTGTACAACAAACGCTATTACACCAATTTTAGCCGTTGTTGAAGAAACGTTGGGTGTTGTAAAAGGACATTTAGAAACCATTCACGCGTATACAAACGACCAAAATTTGGTTGATAATATGCACAAAAAATACCGTCGTGGAAGAGCTGCGGGTTTAAATATGGTAATTACAGAAACCGGCGCAGGAAGTGCCGTAGCTAAAGCATTACCAAGTTTAGCAGGAAAACTAACATCGAATGCAATTCGTGTTCCGGTACCAAATGGTTCTTTAGTAGTTTTAAATTTAGAGGTTGGAAGAGCTACTTCCGTAGAAGAATTAAACAATATTATGAAAACCTATGCTTTAGAAGGTAACTTAGTAGAGCAAATTAAATATTCGGTAAGCAACGAATTGGTTTCTTCAGATATTGTTGGAACGGCTCAACCTTCTATTTATGACAGTAATGCGACAATAGTTTCTGGAGATGGAAAAAATATTGTACTATATATATGGTACGATAACGAATATGGATATAGTCACCAAGTAATACGATTGGCGAAATATATTGCCAAAGTAAGACGCTATATGTATTATTAATGCTTAATTATTTATTATTTAATGCCTTTTCTAGTAGAAAAGGCATTTTTTTTAATATCAAAAAAAGTATATTCACAACAAAAAACACATATATTTAACAATTTAAAAACAATTTAGTTAAAATTAACATATATACATTAAATTGTTGTGATTTTTTTAACTAAAACTAAATTTCATACATCTTTTAGGCGTAATTTTATATTATAATAAAGTAACCACTAAATCTAATGTATTATGAAATGTTTTACAATTAGCATCTTATTACTTTGTAAAGTAATGTTTGCACAAGGAAATTTAGTTGAAACGTATAGCTACGGTCAAAACAGTATTGAAGTAATTTCAACATCTAATGAAGGTACAATTATTGTGAGTACTTTTAATGCTAAAATGAACATTAGGAAAGAAATTGCTGAAAAAATTCTTAATTTATTTATTGAAGATAAATTAAAAAGCAATTTCAACTATACTATTGAAGGAAGCGAAGTAAACGTTACTGGAAATTGTATAATTACCGTAAAAGACACTTTAACTTCAATTGATTTTTATTACGAAAAAGTAGAGTGGAAAAACGGAATTACTGAAATTTATATGGAACCAAAATTAAAATTACCTATTTCAAATGCATTAGCTAGAAATTAATTTTAATTTAAAAAGACCCAACCTATTTTGATAAGTTGGGTCTTTTTAATTATTCTTGTTTCTTTTGTGTGAGATAATAAATTGGTATCCCTAATAGCACTATAAACAAACCTAGTCCTGTGTTTTTAGTATCGTAAATTAATAATATAATACTAATAATTGAAATCAGTATTATATATAAAATAGGCACGAACGGATATCCAAAAGCTTTATAAGGTCTTGGTGTATCTGGTTCTTTTTTGCGAAGAATAAAAATTCCATAAATAGTTAAAACATAAAATAATAAGTTGGCAAAAGTAGCATACGTCAATAAATCGCCATATTTTCCTGACAAACATAATAGCGATGCCCAAATACATTGCATCCAAAGTGCTTTTTCTGGCACTTGATTTTTATTTAATTCTCCAGCGCTTTTAAAAAACAAACCGTCTTTACTCATCGCATAAAATAAGCGTCCGCCAGCTAATATTAAACCCGAATTACAACCAAAAGTAGAAATCATAATTAAACCTGCCATTATAAAAACGCCAGCATTTCCGAATATAACAGAAGCCGCACTCGCTCCTAACCTATCTTCATTCGCATATTTAATACCTTGTCCTAAAAAGTCATCGGCTAATGGATTTCCATTTAATGGTAATAATGAAAAATAAGCTAAATTGGCAAGTAAATAAACAATTGTGACAATTAATGTCCCTAAAAACAAACTCTTTGGGATGTTTTTCTGTGGCTCTTTAATTTCTCCAGCAATAAACGTAATATTGTTCCAAGCGTCAGAAGAAAACAACGAATTAATCATAGTGAAACCCAACATTCCAATAATTGCAAAGCCAGTCAAAACTTCTGTAGTAATTTCGCCATCAACAACAGTTGTTTTTGTAGCCGACCACATATCAGTAAAATTATTGGCTAATGTATCAGATTGTAAACCAACATATAAACCAAATACAATTAAAGCAAATAAAGCAAACAATTTAGCCGCCGTAAAAACAAATTGTAGATTTTTACCGCTTTTTACACCTTGATTATTAATTATTGTTAGCACAACAATACTCAAAATAGCTAACAATTGTTGATATTGAATTTTATAAGTACCAATTTCAAGCAATGTATCACTTAGAATAGGGAAGAAAATAGCGGTATATTTAGCAAAAGCAACTGCGACTGCTGCAATTACTCCAGTTTGAACCACTGTAAAAACAGTCCAACCATATAAAAAAGACATCATTTTGCCATACGCACGCTGAATATAAACATACTGTCCTCCGGCTTTTGGCATCATACCTGCTAATTCGCCATAACTTAATGCTGCGGCAAGCGTTAAAAATCCAGTTAATATCCAAGCTAATAAAATCCAACCTGCACCACCAATATCTCTTGCCATTATTGAGGTTACAATAAATATTCCAGAACCTATCATTGAACCTGCAACTAAACTTGTTGCATTTAACAATCCCAATTCTTTTTTAAATTCAGTTTTATTTTCCATATAAATTATAGTTTTGATAAAGATAAAAAAAGAAAGTAAGGAAAATAAAAAAAGGTGTAAAATTGTACATTCTACACCTTTTTCTAATTTACACTAAAAATTATCTTTTATAATTCTGCTTTTTTACCCAGTCTGCATATTTTGCGGCCACTTTTAAATGCGCATTATAATCTGTTGCAAATTCGTGATATCCAAATTTTTCCACACTGGCACAAAAATATAAGTAGTTGTGTTTTTCTGGATTTAAAACCGCATCAATTGCCGAAACATCTGGCATAAAAATAGGGCCTGGTGGCAAACCCGTGTTTTTATATGTATTGTAAGGCGAATTTACAATTAAATCATTATGCATTACGCGTTTTACTACTAAATTCCAATCATTTGATTTTTGTTTTAAAGCAAAAATTACGGTTGGATCGGCTTGTAATGGCATATTTCTGTTAAGTCGATTTAAATATACACCTGCTACTTTTGGTCTTTCATCTGCTTTTGCAGTTTCTTTGTGAACTATTGAAGCTAAAGTATACACTTGAGCTGGAGTTAAATTTAAGGCTTTGGCTTTCGCTAATCTGCCATCATTCCAAAATCTTTTATATTCTTTTGTAAGTTTCTCTGCAAATTCTTCAGGTGAAATGTTCCAATAAAATTCGTAGCTATTCGGAATAAAAAACGACATTACATTATCTTTATTTAAACCGTTTTCTTGTAGAAAAGTATCATTTGTGAAAATTTCATTCAATTTTGTAATATCTGGTTCAATTTGAGAGGCAATTCTCACAAATAAATCTTGAACTTTTTCTTGATTATTGAAAGCTAATTTCACAGGAGTATTTAATCGTAAGGCACGAACAATACTGAAACTGCTCATTCCTTTTTTAAGTAAAAATTTTCCTGATTTTACATTTGAATCATAATCTCTTTTTGAAGCGACCCAATCAATTTTGGATTGATTTTCAATATAAGGCGCTAATATTTTCTTTACATCTTCGTATTTTGAATCAGTTGGAACATATACAAAAACTTCCTCTTGTTCAAATTTTGTGTTACCTGTAAAGGCTTTATTTATTACATATCCACCACTAATAATTATAAGAGCCGCTCCTATACTTATAATTCTTAAAAATAATTTTTTCGCTTCCAAAATTTTTTATTTTACGTTTATGAATTGAAAAAGCGCTTCATCTACAAAAGCACCTTTTATATTGATCCAGTCTTTTTTAATGCCTATTTTTTGAAACCCAAAATTACTAAAAAGCAACAAACTGGCTTCATTATTTACAGTAATATTTGCAAATAATTGATGTAAATTTAAATATGTGAAAGCATAATTGGAAATCAATTGCAAGGTTTCTTTTCCAATACCTTGATTTCTATAGTTTTCAGAAATTATTATACCAATTCCAGCACGACTATTTTTCGCATCAAAATCAAATAAATCTATGCATCCAACTGTTTCATTGGTTTCTGAAAGCACAATTACCAATCGCAATTGTTTTGCTTCATAAATATCCAAATGTGCGTTTTCTAAATAGTTTTTCAACACCCATTTACTGTAGGGTGTTTGCGTATTGCTCACTTCCCAAATCGATTCGTTGTTTTCTATTTCGTATAGAAAATCTAAATCTTCGGGTTCGAGAGCTCGTAAATGAATATTTTGTCCTTTTAATGTCATAGAGTTTTTTTTTTACCGCAAAGACGCTAAGGTTTTCGCAAGTTTCGCAAAGTTTATTTTAATTACTTAATGCCTCTGCAATTTTCAATGCACATTTTTCGCCATCAATAGCAGCAGAAATAATTCCACCTGCGTAACCCGCGCCTTCTCCGCAAGGATATAATCCTTTAATTTGAACGTGTTCTAATGTAAAGTTATCCCTTGGGATTCGAACTGGTGAGGATGTTCTGCTTTCTGGTGCGTGTAAAATGGCATCATTTGTTAAATAACCTTTCATAGATTTTCCAAATGCAGAAAAACCTTCACGAAGCGTTTGTGTTAAAAACGTCGGAAAAACTTCGCCTAATTCTACAGAGGTTGTTCCCGGAACATAAGATGTTTTTGGGATAGCTGCCGAAACTTTTGTTTGTGTAAAATCAATCATTCTTTGTGCGGGAACTTTTTGTGTTTTTCCAGCCAATTGCCAAGCTTTTTGTTCAATAGCTTTTTGAAATTCCATTCCTGCTAAAGGGCCAAATTTTTCAAAAGGTTTAAAATCTTCTAAACGTAACTCTACTACAATACCCGAATTGGCTGTTGCTTGATCTCTTTTACTTGGGCTCCAACCATTTGTAACTACTTCACCTTCAGCAGTGGCACAAGGCGCAATAACGCCCCCCGGGCACATACAAAACGAGTACATTCCACGTCCATTTACTTGTCTTACAATAGAATAAGGTGAAGGCGGTAAAAACTCGCCACGGAAATCACAAGAATATTGAATTTTATCAATTAACTCTTGCGGATGTTCCGCTCGAACACCTAATGCGAACGGTTTTGCTTCAATGAAAATATCTTTTTTATGAAGCAATTCAAAAATATCACGTGCCGAATGTCCTGTTGCTAAAATGATTTTTTTAGCATAAATCGTTTCTCCGTTTTGCGTTACAATTCCGTCTACTTCATTATTTTTAACTAAAATATCTGTAACTCGTGTTTCAAACAAAACTTGTCCGCCACATTCGATAATTTTCTCTCGAATATCTTGAATAATTTGAGGTAATTTATTGGTTCCGATGTGTGGATGTGCTTCAACTAAAATTTCTTCGGTTGCACCAAAAGCTACTAATAATTGTAAAATTCTATCTACATCACCGCGTTTTTTGGAACGTGTGTATAATTTTCCGTCAGAATACGTTCCTGCTCCGCCTTCTCCAAAACAATAATTAGAATCCGCGTTTACAATTCCATCAACATTTATTGCTTTTAAATCTCTACGTCTGCCTCGAACCTCTTTTCCGCGTTCTAAAACTATTGGTTTTAAACCTAATTCGATTAATTGCAAAGCAGCAAATAATCCAGCAGGACCTGCACCAACAACTATAACTTCTTGTTTATTAGTGACATTAGGATAATTTGGTAATTCTATTTTAGATTCAGTAAACACCTCATCTTTAAAATAAATATTTAGTTTTAAATTAAATTTTATGGCTTTTTGACGCGCATCAATTGAACGTTTAAGTATCACAATTTTTTGTAAATCGGATACAGAAGTATGTACCAATTTAGAAACATATTGATATAACATTTGTTCGTTATTCGCCATTTCTGGAGAAACTTGAATAAGTAGTTCGCGAGGCATTTATTTTAAACTTAAATTATAAGGCAAAAGTACGAATTTTATTAAGGAATAGAAATCTATTTGAAAAGCGCTAAAATGATTTGTAACTTTGCTAAATGAGACAAATAAAACTAATTTGGGATTTTCGTGGACAAGCTGCTGCTAAAACTGCGGAGCATCACGAAATTCATCTGAAAGAATTTTTAGATAAAGAAAATTACATATTAAAAATTACTGGCTTTGAAATATTAAACGAAATGTACGCTATTGCCTATTTAGTTGTAGAAGAAGCCGATATGATTATTTTTAGAGATGCTTTACGACCACATCGAGGTGAAGTTTATTTAGTCTAAAGTCGAAGTTCGAAAGTCGAAAGTAAATCTATAAGTTACTTTATGACTTTCGAACTTCGACTTTTGACTACATTTTTAATTCGCTACTTCGCTTATAAATTTGATTCGCATTAATCGTAATTCTTCCGTATCATATTCACCATCAAACTCTTTAAGTGCATTTTCTATGTTGTCCGATTCGGATTCCATAAAATATTCATGAATTTCTTCTTGTTGCTCTTCATCTAAAATATCATCAATCCAATATTTAATATTTAATTTGGTTCCAGAAAATACAATTTGTTCCATTTCTTTTAATAAATCGTCAAATTTTAATCCTTTAGCTGAAGCGATATCATCTAAGGCTAATTTTCTATCGATATTTTGAATAATGTATAATTTATTTATGGAATTGGCTCCTGTAGATTTTACTACTAAATCATCTGGACGAATAATATCATTTTCATCTACATATCTTGAAATCAATTCAATAAACGGGTTTCCGAATTTCTTTGCCTTACCTTCTCCTACACCGTGAACGTTGCTTAACTCGTCAATGGTAATTGGATATTTAAGGGCCATATCTTCCAAAGAAGGGTCTTGAAACACTACAAAAGGTGGCACATTATGCTTTTTGGCTTCTTTTTTACGTAAATCTTTTAGCATAGACATTAATACTGCATCGGCAGTTCCTGTTGCTTTTGCTGCTGCGATGATATTTTCGTCTTCTTCTTCACTAAACTCATGATCTTCTGCCACCATAAATGAATATGGTTTTTCAATAAAATCTTGTCCGGCATGTGTTACTTTTAAAACACCATAACTTTCAATGTCTTTTGAAATTAATCCTGCCACTAAAACCTGACGAATTAATGCCATCCAGTATTTTTCGTCATGCTTAGCACCACTTCCAAATGTTTTTAAGGTATCAATTTTTTGTGCTTTAATAATGGCATTAATTTTACCTACTAAAGCCATTATGACTTCTTTAGATTTAAATAACTGTTTCGTATCGTTAATGACTTTTAGCAATGTAACTATTTGATTTTGAGCTTCTGTTTTAACTTTTGGATTTCTAACATTATCATCCATATCGGCTCCTTCGCCATTAACCTCGTCAAATTCTTCTCCGAAATAGTGAAGTAAATATTTTCGTCTCGACATAGAAGTTTCTGCATAAGCTACCACTTCTTGTAATAAAGCATAACCAATTTCTTGTTCAGCAATTGGTTTTCCAGACATAAATTTCTCTAACTTTTCAATATCTTTATACGAATAGTACGCCAAACAAATTCCTTCACCATCATCTCTTCCTGCTCTTCCTGTTTCTTGATAATAACTTTCTAATGATTTTGGAATGTCGTGATGAATTACAAATCGTACATCTGGTTTGTCAATTCCCATACCGAAAGCGATAGTGGCCACCACCACATCAACATCTTCCATAAGAAACATATCTTGATGTTTGGCACGTGTTTTCGCATCTAAACCTGCATGATAAGGCACTGCAGAAATTCCGTTTACCTGAAGAACCTGTGCAATTTCTTCCACTTTTTTTCTACTTAAGCAATAGATAACACCTGATTTTCCTTTGTGTTGCTTGATAAATCGTATAATATCACCTTGAACATTTTTTGTTTTCGGACGTATTTCGTAATATAAATTTGGTCGGTTAAAAGAAGCTTTAAACGTATTGGCATTTGGCATATCTAAATTTTTCAAGATATCTTCTTGTACTTTCGGAGTAGCCGTTGCAGTAAGTCCAATAATTGGCACATCACCTAATTGCTTAATAATACTTCTTAAATTTCTGTATTCTGGTCTAAAATCATGTCCCCATTCTGAAATACAATGTGCTTCATCAATGGCTACGAAGGATATTTTCACTGTTTTTAAAAACTGAATATAATCCTCTTTAGTTAATGATTCAGGGGCTACGTATAGCATTTTAGTTTTTCCAGATAATATATCTGCTTTTACCTGATTGACTTCTGTTTTATTTAATGAAGAATTTAAAACATGAGCTACGCCAACATCAGACCCCATACTTCTGATGGCATCTACTTGATTTTTCATTAAAGCAATAAGTGGAGAAACCACAATAGCCGTTCCGTCTAAAACCAATGCAGGCAATTGATAACATAATGATTTACCTCCACCTGTTGGCATAATTACAAAGGTATTATTACCAGAAATAATACTTGTAACTACTTTTTCTTGTAAACCTTTAAATTGTGAAAATCCAAAGTATTTTTTTAACTCTTTGTATAAATCTATATTCTGTTCTTTCATGAAATAATGGGTTGAACTTATAAACAAATAATTTTAGACAATTATTATTTGAATTTTGTCTAAATTTGCAATCATAAAGATACAACTATTCTTTAAAAACAAAAATATAATTCATTTAATTTTGAATACAACACAAACTATATTAGAAAACGCAAAGCAATCTATCCTGTCTCAAAGTGAAAGTATTGCGAAACTTACACAATATCTTACTGAAGATTTTGCCAAAACGGTTCAATTAATTTTCGATTCCAAAGGACGATTAGTAGTTACTGGTATTGGAAAAAGTGCCATTATTGCTCAGAAAATTGTAGCCACATTAAATTCTACAGGCACACCATCTATATTTTTACACGCTGCTGAAGCCATTCACGGCGATTTAGGAATGATTCAAAAAGGCGACGTTGTTTTATGTATTTCAAAAAGTGGAAATAGCCCTGAAATTAAAGTTTTGGCGCCAATTATCAAAAATTTTGGTACTACTTTAATTGGAATGACGGCTAATCCAAGTTCTTTTTTAGCTACTTCTTCCGATTTGGTTTTATTAGCTCACGTAGATGAAGAAAGTTGTCCGCTTGGTTTAGCTCCTACAAATAGCACCACTGCGCAATTGGTTTTAGGTGATGCCATAGCAATTTGTTTGATGAAAATGAGAGGTTTTCAAGCCGCGGATTTTGCCAAATATCATCCCGGTGGTGCCTTAGGAAAAAAACTATTGTTGCGTGTAAAAGACATGTTAGATACAACACACGCACCACAAGTGACTCCTAATGCTTCCATCAAGAAAGTAATTATGGAAATATCCGAAAAACGATTAGGCGTTACTGCTGTTGTTGAAAATGACGTTGTAATAGGTATTATTACAGATGGTGACATTAGACGAATGTTAACTGATAGAGAATCTTTTTCAGACTTAACTGCACAAGATATTATGACCAAAAACCCTAAATCAATTGCTTCAACGGTTTTGGTTGCAGAAGCTTTAGATGTATTGGAAGATAATAAAATTACACAATTGATGGTAATTGATAATGGAACCTATAAAGGCGTGTTACATTTACACGATATTTTAAAAGAAGGAATTGTATAATGGCAAAAAAGAACAAAAAAAACATTAACGAAATGACTTTTTTAGATCATCTTGAGGAATTAAGATGGTTGTTAGTGAGAAGTTCGGCTGCTATTTTAACAGGAGGAGCAATTGCTTGGGTTTTTAGTGATTTTATCTTTCAAACGATCATTTTCGGACCTATGAAAGGTGATTTTATTACCTATCAGTTTTTTTGTGATTTGGCAAATAAATATGATTTAGACAAAAGTTTTTGCGATGCTACTTTGAATTTCAGTATTCAAAACACCGAAATTGAAGGGCAAATTTCTTTATTAGTTTGGACGTGTATTACTGCAGGATTTATCATAAGTTTCCCTTATATTTTATTACAATTTTGGAATTTCATTAGTCCAGCATTATATAAAAAAGAAAAAAGAAATGCGGTAAAATTTATAGTTATTTCCTCTTTGTTATTCTTTTTAGGCGTGTTATTTGGTTATTTTGTGTTAACACCCTTATCGTTGAATTTTTTATCAACATTTACCGTTTCTGATGTAATTAAAAATGATATTAATGTCAATTCTTACATCGGAACTGTAAAAACTACTACTTTAGCTACTGGTTTAATTTTCGAATTACCAATCATAATTTATTTCTTATCAACTTTAGGGTTGGTAACCCCTTCTTTTTTAAGAGAATACAGAAAATGGGCATATGTAATTATCTTAATTATTGCTGCAATAGTAACACCGCCAGATGTAATTAGCCAAGTTATAGTCACAATCCCGTTAATTATACTTTACGAAATTAGTATTTTTATTAGTGCTTTTATCTTTAAGAAAAACAACAAATCAATAACCACAATATAATGAGTGATTTAATTTCCGAGTTTAACGACTATCGTGCTAAAATGAATGAAAAATTATTAGCCGATGATAATAAAGTAATTAAAAGAATTTTCAACTTAGACACCAACGCATATAGCGAAGGTGCACTTGATGTGAAAACTAAAGAATTATTAGGATTAGTAGCTTCAGCGGTTTTACGTTGTGATGATTGTATAAAATATCATTTAGAAACGGCTTATAAAAACGGAGTAAATCGTACAGAAATGATGGAAGCTATGAGTATTGCTACTTTAGTTGGTGGTACAATCGTAATTCCGCATTTGCGTAGAGCTTATGAGTTTTGGGAAGCGTTGGAAGAAGCAGGAACTAAATAATTGTTAATTTGTATAATCGTTTATTTGAATATTCGTTTATTTGTAAAAAATAACTTAGCCACTTTGTAACTTAGTTACTTTGAAACTCATAGAAAAAATGAAATTAAGAGCCGAAAATTTAGTTAAAACATATAAGAAAAGGAGCGTTGTAAAAGGCATTTCTGTTGAAGTAAACCAAGGCGAAATTGTGGGTTTATTAGGCCCAAATGGCGCTGGAAAAACGACTTCTTTTTATATGATTGTAGGTTTAGTGAAGCCAAATAGCGGAAATATTTATTTAGACGATATGAATATTACCGATTATCCAATGTACAAACGTGCCCAAAACGGAATTGGTTACTTAGCGCAAGAAGCATCGGTTTTTAGAAAATTAAGCATTGAAGACAATATTTTATCGGTTTTACAATTAACAAATTTAACCAAAGCCGAACAAGAAGCCAAAATGGAAAGCTTAATTGAAGAGTTTTCATTAGGTCATATTCGTACAAATCGTGGCGATTTATTATCAGGTGGCGAACGAAGAAGAACTGAAATTGCACGTTGTTTGGCAACAGACCCAAAATTTATTTTATTAGATGAACCGTTTGCAGGAGTTGACCCAGTTGCAGTTGAAGATATTCAAAGAATCGTAGCACAATTAAAAAATAAAAACATCGGAATATTAATAACCGACCATAACGTACAAGAAACATTAGCCATCACAGATAAAACCTATTTAATGTTCGAAGGTGGTATCTTAAAAGCAGGAAAACCAGAAGAATTAGTAGAAGACGAAATGGTAAGACGTGTATATTTAGGTCAGAATTTCGAATTAAGAAAAACAAAAATCGACTTCAATGCTCCGAAAGAAGTTGAATTAGATAAATAACTAAACACATAGACAAATAGAATTTATTTTTCACACCACGTTTGTCACGCTGAAAGCGTCTCAATTGTAATTGCAAGAATGTGTTTAATTCGTCATTAAGACGCAGGGAAATATCTTCCTTATACAAATTTAAGTAAATGCAATGATTAAAAAATCTGTATAAATCGATTAAAACCCATATTATCCGCGTACCTATCATATGAAAAATCCATCAAAAGAACAATTAGAAGCTTGGCGCAAAGACCCAAATAATTGGAAATGTGGCGTGTTTTATTATAATCCAGAAGATGAAAGATTATTACCGCCAAAAAGAGAAGCTTGGATGGGCTGGACCACTAACTTTGCCAATTCAAAATCTGTTGCGTTATTAATTGCTATTATTTTTTTAATCGTATTTTCTATGGCATTTTTACCCAAAAAATGGATTATTTAATACACACTTTCTTTAAATCCTCAACGTTTCCGTTGAAAACATTGACATCAACTAATTCATTAACGCCGTGAAGTTTTGCTTTCTCAGTAAATTGCCACATTAAATAATCATCTTCAATTTTTTCTTTCCAAGGATTGTAGTTTGCTATCCAAAATAAGTAGTCTGGGAAATCGTCTCGCAAAAAATCTTCATAATATTTTTCACCCGTATATATTATCGGTTTCACTCCGTACTCTTTTTCTACTAGTGTTAACCAATTTTGTAACCCTTTCTTTAATTTGTCCATCGATTGCCCTTTAGGCATTTTTTCGATATCTAAAATTGGTGGCAAATGTCCTTTTCGTAATTTTACATTCTTAATAAAATTATTGGCTTGATCGGTTGAATTTTCATCTGGACGATAATAATGATAAGCACCCTGAATATAAACAGTTGATGATAAATTTCTCCAATTTTTTTTGAAGTTTCTATCTGCTTTTTTACTTCCGGCTGTTGCCCGAACCACAACAAACTTAATTTCAAATTGCTCCTCAATAGCTTCAAGATTTCCCCAATCAATAGTACCTTGATACTGAGAAACATCAATGCCGAAAATTTTACCTTCGTGATTGGCAACGATATCATTTATGCGTTTATCTTCTAATTTCCTCTGATTTGCAGTTAATTCGGTGTTTTTAGTTTTAAATCCCAAATAATATAATAACATATCTTTTTTCTGGTACACGAAAACAATCGTACATAATAACAAAAAAAGTCCAAGAATCCATTTGAAAGATTTCGGACTAATTAAAGTTTGTTTTTTTCTTTTAGAAGTATATTTTCTTCTTGTTGCCATTATATTAATAATTTAATTTGTTTAGTGTCTTAAAGAAGTGACGAAACACCAAAACCAAGAATTCTCAAAAATAAACAAAACTTAATATTAAAAATCGTAAAACTCAAACCTCACCATTCCTTGAATTAGTTATCATTTGTAGTAACTTTATTCAAGTTCAATCTTTTCAACTGTGTCGGTTTCAATTTTAGTTTCTCCTTTAAAATTTATTACCTTGTGTTTATATTGAACTTTATTATTTAAAAGTTTTATATCGCTTTTTAAAGATTCCAATTGTCCTTCTATTTTAATTATTCCATAATACTTTTCAAATATCAAAAGTTTATTTTCTACTATTTCATATTGGCAACAAGCCCCTAAAAACCCATTGAAAGATGAATAAACTTTTAAATTTTCTTTCTGATATTTAATTTCTTTTGGATAAACAAGTTTCAGAAATATTGAAGTTAATATTCCTAAAAAAATTCCTCCGAAAATATAAAATAGAATTCCTGTTAAAATTGAAATAAAGTAATAGAAATAATATACCGCGAGTTTCTTGAATGGTTTTCTATTGAGAAAAAATAATGTGAACCCACTAACATATATCAGGAGCTTTAAAATAAAAATTAGACTACTATTAATTCCGAAATTCGTTATTAATTGTACCAAATAATTTAAAATGACAAAGCTCAAAACGAAAAAATGTATTTTGAATATAATTCTATTAATATTTGTCATTCTCTTATTTTTCATAACTATATTTCAAAGTACTATTGATATGTGATTTTTTCTACACTTTCTTAGCAATCGCATTATTCACAACCGATAAAATCACATATAACAAAATGATAATTGGGATGGCGATAAATTCTAACAAGATTAATAAAATTAAAGAAAGGATTAAAAATACGACTTGCATTTTATATTTTTCCCAGCTAAAACTTTTTACTTTTAAAGAAAATAAAGGAATTTCTGCATTTAATAAATACGAACTTAAAACTGTAATTCCAACTAAAACATAAGGATTACTTAAAAAATCAACCAACCATTCAAATTCTGAATGAAACTGAATCATTGGAATACTCATAATTAACAAAGCATTTGCTGGTGTTGGCAAACCAATAAACGAATCCGTTTGACGCGTATCGATATTAAATTTAGCCAATCTGTAACAAGATGCTAAAGTGATTAAAAATCCTAAATATGGTACAACACCCATATAATACGTGTCTTCTGTTAAATTATATTGCGATTGGTTTTCCTGAATATCTGCTAACATTTTATACATTACCAATCCTGGCACCACTCCACTTGTCACCATATCTGCTAAAGAATCCAATTGTAAACCAATTGGACTTTGTACTTTCCAAATTCTGGCAAAAAAACCATCCCAATAATCGAAGAAAATTCCCAAACAAACCAATGAAAAAGCTTCATTATAATTCCCGTTAAATGCGTGAATTAATGACAGCAAACCTGCTAATAAATTCAACAAAGTGATGGTATTTGGAATGTGTTTTTTGATACTCATTAAGTAATGTTTTTTTTTATTATGAATTTTCTATAGCAAATGTAAACAATAAATTGAAAGAATTTGAGTTTATTAAAGAAGAAATTATGATATTTGTTGTTAGATTTAAATGATTTGAAAAAAATAATAGTATTCATCGGGTTGCTGACTTCCACGTCATTTTTCGGACAAACTATTCGTAAATATTCCAACGAATTTTTAAACATTGGAGTGGATGCGGCGGCGTTAGGAATGAGTAATGCGGTAACTGCACAAACCTCGGATGTAAATTCAGGATATTGGAATCCAGCAGGAATTTTACAATTGGAAGACAAACAAATTGCTTTAATGCACGCGAATTATTTTGCAAATATTGCGCAATATGATTACGCCTGTTTTGCTATGCCAATTGACGACAGAAGCGCTTTCGGAATTTCTTTAATTCGTTTTGGGGTAGATGATATTTTAAATACCACTCAATTAATTGACAGTCAGGGTAATATTGATTATAATAGAATTTCTCTTTTTTCAACTGCCGATTATGGCGTTACGTTTTCATACGCCAGAAAATTACCCGTTCAAGGTTTTAATTATGGTGTGAATGCCAAAGTAATTCGAAGAATTATTGGCGATTTTGCCTCTTCTTGGGGTTTTGGATTTGATGTAGGCTTACAATTTCAAAACAAAAACGATTGGAAATTTGGTTTAATGTTACGAGATATCACGACAACATACAACACTTGGACCATCAACGAAGAAGAATATGAAAAAATAAAAAATGCGGTTCCAGGTGAAAACCAAGAATTACCTGAAACCAGTGAAATTACGTTACCAAAAGCACAATTTGGATTGTCAAAAAAATTCGAATTTCATTACGATTACACCTTAACAACCGCAGCCAATTTGAATATGGAATTTGCACAAACAAATGATATTATTTCTACAAGTATGGTAAGCATTAGTCCTGCAGTTGGTTTGGAATTCGGATATATTGATTTGGCTTTTTTACGAGCTGGTATTGGGAATTTTCAACAAATCACACAAATTGATAATACAAACAAAGTAAGTTTTCAACCAAATATTGGTTTAGGTTTTAAATACAAAGGCATTCAAGTAGATTACGCCTTAACTGATTTAGGAAATCAAAGTGCGGCGCTATATTCTAATGTCTTTTCTGTAAAAGTGGATTTAGGAATTTTTAGAAGATAATTTTTTGAGAATATAGAGAATAGAATATAGATATTAGACTTTTATTAGTCGTTAAAAACACATATAATATGCTAAAAAAATTACTTTTCTTATTACTTCCCATTATTGGTATATCTCAAAATGTAATTTTGTCAGACAATGCGAAAGTTAGTATTTTAACTTGCGGAACGGCGCCTGTTTCTTACGCAATGTATGGACATACAGGAATTCGAATTACAGATAATGTAAATCAAATTGACGTGGTGTATAATTATGGTGCTTTTGATTTTTCGACACCAAATTTTATGATGAAATTTGTAAAAGGTGATTTACAATATTTTGTAACAAGCGAAAATTACTACGATTTTGAATATAATTACAAATTAGACGGCAGAAGTATTGTAGCACAAGAATTAAATTTAACTACAGCACAAAAACAACAACTATTGAATGAACTCAACAGTAGTTTAACTTCCGAAGAACGCTTTTATACCTATAAATTTATTGATAAAAATTGTACTACAATGGTTGTAGATAAAATCAATAAAATTTTAGGCGAAGAAATTCTAAAACAACCGAAATCAGAGCAAAGTTACAGAGAAATTTTATATCCGTATATGTCGGATTTTTATATGAAATTAGGGATTCAAATTATTTTTGGAACTAAAGTTGACCAATCCGCGACTCGCCTATTTTTACCTTTAGAATTTGAAAAAGTATTAAATACTGCCACTCAAAATGGAAAAAAAATCGCAAAACCTTCCGAAATTTTAAATAAAGAAACCATTACAAAGCCATTTTCCTATATAAATTCTATTTATTCTTTATTAGCTGCGATTGTAATTTTGATTTTAATAAACAAAAAAGGCATACAAATTACCTATTTCATTTTTGCAGGGTTTTTAGGATTGTTTTTCAGTCTAGTAGGATTTTATTCGTTACACGAAGAAATTCTATGGAATTACAACATCTTATTATTCAATCCGTTACTATTGTTGTTTGCTTATTTTTATTGGAAAAAGAATACTCGAAAAACCATTTTATTTGGTCAAATTTGTATGGCGCTCACAATGGTTTATTTAGCTTATATTGTAAACAAAGTGCAAGTATTCATAGTACTACCAATCATCGCATTGCACCTGTTTTGGTTGATTAAGATTGTAATAAAATATAAAAAGATAAAACTCAATAGTTTTTCATAAATTATTAAATAAAAAAACGCCAAGCTTTCACTTGGCGTTTTTCGTTTATATGTACTATAAATTAATTCGTTAATAATTTATGCGAAGGCGCAAACTTAGTTAAGTTAATACCTTCTACTGCTTTTTTGTATTCTTCAATGGTTGGCGTTCTTCCTAAAATTGTTGATAAGACTACTACTGGAGTTGAAGACAATAAAGACTCTCCTTTTTTCTCAGCAGTATCTTCCACTACTCTTCCTTGGAATAAACGAGTTGAAGTAGCCATAACCGTGTCTCCTTTTGAAGCTTTTTCTTGATTACCCATACAAAGATTACAACCTGGTCGCTCTAAATATAACATATTTTCGTATTCTGTACGAGCTGCACCTTTTGGAGCATTATCGTCAAATTCGAAACCAGAATATCTTTGAAGAACTTCCCAATCACCTTCTGCTTTTAATTCGTCAACAATATTATAGGTTGGTGGAGCAACTACTAAGGGTGCATTAAATTTAACTTCTCCTTTTTGTGCTTCCACATTTTTAAGCATTTGAGCTAAAATTTTCATATCTCCTTTGTGTACCATACAAGAACCGATAAATCCTAAATCTACCTTTTTTGTTCCTCCATAAAAAGATAATGGACGAATCGTATCGTGTGTATATCGTTTAGAAACATCTTTATTGTTTACATCTGGATCAGCAATCATAGGCTCTGCGATTACATCTAAATCTACAACAACTTCTGCGCTATATTTTGCATTTGTATCTGGTCTTAAAGCTGGTTTATCACCTGATTTAATTTCTGCAATTCGTTTATTTGCTTTATTAATTAATCCTTGAAGTACTTTATTATGATTGTCCATTCCTTTATCAATCATAATTTGAATTCTTCCTTTTGCAATTTCTAACGATTCAATTAAAGTATCATCTTCAGAAATACAAATAGATGCTTTGGCTTTCATTTCTGCTGTCCAATCCGTAAATGTAAACGCTTGATCAGCCGTTAAAGTTCCTAAATGTACTTCAATAATTCTACCTTGGAATACATTTTCACCACCAAATTGTTGTAGCATTTGTGCTTGAGTAGCGTGAACCACATCACGGAAATCCATATATGATTTCATAGTACCTTTAAAAGTAACTTTTACAGATTCTGGAATTGGCATTGACGCTTCACCAGTTGCTAAAGCTAAAGCTACAGTACCAGAATCAGCACCAAAAGCAACACCTTTAGACATACGCGTATGCGAATCTCCACCAATAATAATGGCCCATTCATCAATGGTTATATCATTAAGAACTTTATGAATAACGTCTGTCATTGGATGATAAACGCCTTTAGGATCACGAGCCGTAATTAATCCGAAATCGTTCATAAATTGCATTAATTTCGGAATATTTGCTTGTGCTTTTTTATCCCAAACTGACGCAGTATGACAACCCGATTGATACGCACCATCTACAATTGGAGAAATTACTGTTGCAGCCATAGATTCTAATTCTTGAGCTGTCATTAAACCCGTTGTATCTTGCGAACCTACAATATTTACCTCTACACGAACATCTGAACCCGCGTGTAATACTTTTTTAGAAATAGTACCAACAGCATTTCTATTGAATATTTTTTCAACAGCAGTAAGACCTTGTCCGTCAATTGAGATTTCTTTTGAAGGCGCATATACTAATGGCGCTTCGACACCAAGTGTTTCAGCTGCAAAAGTTTGAATTTTCTTCCCAAAAACAATAGCATAAGAACCACCGGCTTTAATAAATTCTAATTTTTGAGGTGTGAAGGCTTTAGAAATATCAATTAATTCTTTATCGCCATTATATAATTTCTTTGTTTTTGTATTGATAGTAAGTACCGTTCCTGTTTCCACAGAATATACGTGTTCTAAAACAGGGTCACCACTTTCATTACGAATAACTTCTCCGTTTGAATCCGTCTTTTTAACCCAGTTCTTTAAATCTAAACCAATTCCACCCGTAACATCAACTGTCGTTAAGAAAATTGGAGAAATTCCGTTTGTCCCTGCAACAATTGGCGCAAAATTTACAAAAGGAACATAAGGGCTGGCTTGTTTACCTGTCCAAAGCGCCACATTATTTACACCCGACATACGTGATGAACCTACACCCATTGTACCTTTTTCGGCAATTAACATTACAGATTTGTCTGGATGTTGAGCTTGTAAGGCTTTAATTTCTTCTTGTGCTTTAGGTGTAATCATACACTTTCCGTGCAATTCTCTATCAGAACGTGAATGGGCTTGATTTCCCGGAGAAAGTAAATCTGTAGAAATATCACCTTCACCTGCTATAAAGGTCACTACTTTTATTTCTTCTGCAATTTCAGGAAGTTTCGTAAAAAATTCTGCCTTAGCATAACTTTCTAAAATTTCTGTAGCAATTGCATTTCCATTTTTATACGCTTCTTTTAAACGATCTGTATCTGCATCATATAAATATACTTGCGTTTTTAAAACGTTTGCAGCTTCTTTTGCAATATCTAAATTGTTTCCTAAAGCGATATCAAGCAACACTTTTATAGAAGGCCCACCTTTCATATGAGATAATAACTCAAATGCAAATGCAGGAGTAATTTCATTAACTACAGATTCGCCAAGAATTATTTCTTTTAAGAAATTTGCTTTTTCAACTGCTGCACTTGTAGTACCTGGCAACGTATTGTAGATAAAAAACGTAAGTGAATCTTTTCTATTTTCGTTTGTTACATCTTTTATTTGAGAAACGATCGCTTTAAGTAAATCAGCACCATCAATTGGTTTTGGATGCAATCCCTGACCTTTACGTTCTTCAATTTCTTTAATGTACTCTTTATAAATATTCGTTTCCATATCAAAAATATTATGATAATTTATTAATCTGTTTTAAAACTGATACAAATTTAACCAATTCTTTTTAGATTAAAAAATTTATAATAAAAAACGATATTCCCGAAATTATTATTTGTAATTATTCTATTTTAATGAATTTAATTCAAAAATAAAACACAAAAGGGGTGATTATTTAGGAATTCTTAATTTAAGTAAATTAAACTACGAAATTCGAAAAAAACGGTAGTGTATTTTGTCAAATTAACAAAAAGGCCTGTTGTTAAAAAAGTTTTCTGATGATGTCTTCTTCTGAAATTCCTTCGGCATCAGCTTTGTAATTTTTGACAATTCTGTGGCGTAAAATTCCGAAAGCAACAGCTTGAATGTCTTCAATATCTGGAGAAAATTTTCCGTTAATAGCTGCATTAGTTTTTGCTGCTAAAATTAAATTTTGAGACGCACGAGGACCTGCTCCCCAATCTAAATAATTTTTAACAAAATCAGGCGCTAAAGGATTATTTGGGCGGGTTTTTGAAACCAATGTTACAGCATATTCAATTACATTATCTGTGACAGGAATTTTTCTAATTAAATTCTGATAAGAAATAATTTCTTCCGCAGTAAACAATGGATTTATTGTTGTCTTCAAATCTGAAGTTGTGGCTTTCACTACTTGAACTTCTTCTTCAAAAGTTGGATAATCTAAATTTATGGCAAACATAAAACGGTCTAATTGCGCTTCTGGCAACGGATAGGTTCCTTCTTGCTCAATAGGGTTTTGAGTTGCTAAAACAAAAAATGGTAAATCTAATTTAAAACTTTGACCTGCAACTGTAACCGATTTTTCTTGCATCGCTTCTAATAATGCGGCTTGGGTTTTTGGTGGTGTTCTGTTAATTTCATCCGCCAAAATAATATTGGAAAAAATCGGACCTTTTATAAATTTAAAATTTCGTGTTTCATCTAAAATTTCACTTCCTAAAATATCTGAAGGCATTAAATCTGGCGTAAACTGAATGCGTTTAAAATGTAACCCTAATGCTTCGGAAATAGTATTTACCATCAACGTTTTTGCTAATCCTGGCACACCAACTAACAAAGCGTGACCACCAGAAAAAACACTCAAAACAATTTGATTTACTACTTCATCTTGACCTACAATAACTTTAGCAATTTCTTGTTTCAATTGCTTTTGTTTGCTTACTAATTTTTCAATTGCTGCTACGTCTGACATCTTTTTGAGTAAAGGGTTTAGGGTAAAAGGTATTTGGTAAAGGGTTATTTTTTTAACCAATTATTTTCAAAAGTACATTCTTTATAATCGTTACTTACTTTTATATAGTTTTTTTCGATTTTTTCAGCCATCCATTTTCCAATTTCTTGATATTGTTTATCAGAAAGTGCTAATTCTTTAATTTTGATGTAATCTGTACCGTAATCTGCTTTATGTTCTTCCGTTTTTTTATTTACTTTAAGTATTTTAAAAAACTTTGTTCCTTGTCTTTCTTGATCTAAAAGTACTTTAGACATTTCACCTTGAACCAAACCATTTATTTGATTATATAAAGCAGGATCTAATTTTGAAATTTCAAAACGAGGTTCTGAAGTACGCGGATTAAGTAAAAGTCCACCGTTATTTTTTGTTTCTTTATCATCTGAAGAAGCTTTGGCAGCATCTTCAAACGTAATTTCACCTTTTTGAATTTTTTCGCGGATTCCATCAATTTTATCTGAAGCCTCTTTAACAGCTTTAGATGTTACTTTTGGACTCACTAAAATATGACGCAATTCTATATCTTGACCAATAATTTTTTCTACAAAAATAATATGAAAACCAAACTCTGTTTCAAAAGGTTCTGATATTTCTCCTTCATTCATACGAAAAGCGACATCTTTAAATTCCTTTACAAACTGCGTTTTTTTATTCATTTTATAATATCCACCGTTTGAGCTGGAACCCGGATCTTCAGAATAAATTACAGCTTTACTATAGAAACTACCGCCGTTATTAATTACATCGTTTCTAATTTCTTTTAATTTATCTATCGCTTTTTGCTTGTCTTCTTTAGAAATTACTGGTTTCACAACAATTTGAGACAATTCAATTTCTGCGCCAATAGTTGGAATTTTATCGGCAGGAATTTTATTGAAAAACTGTTTTACTTCATCTGGTGTTACTGTAATATCATCAACAATTTTACGTTGCATTTGCGACGTTAATTTGTTTAATTTGATAATTTCGAAAAAATAACTTCTAAAGTCTTCTTCGTCTTTTTTCTTATAGTATTCAAATAATTTTTCTTTAGAACCAATTTGTTCCACCATAGTATTCATTTGGCTATCCATAAAAGAATTTATTTCTTCATCAGTAACCACAATACTATCTTGTACTGCTTGATGTGCATATAACTTATCTTCAAGTTGTTTTCCCAACAATTCGCAACGTGTAATTTTTTCAGTATCTACTCCTTGTGTTTTTAATTCTAATAGCATTAAATCTATATCAGAATCTAATACTATGTAATTTCCTACAACGGCTGCAACACCGTCTACTTTTTGCTTTTTTTGCGCAAAAGTAATTGTTGAAAAAAGTAAGAAAGCAAACGCTAAAAGATTGGTTTTATTTGTGAATTTCGAAATCATTGTTTGTATTGGCATCATTGTTTATTTCTGTTTTTATTATTTTAATTGCTGTTTTACATTTTCAAAAACTGCGGTATTGATATTTATTTTAAATTCTTTTTTTAACTCATCTACCCAAGTAGACTCTAAATACTGTTGGTAATCGTTAATTACTTTACTTTTGCAGTCTTCAAGGGCTTTTGTCTCTGCAGGTTTGGTGCTTTTTACATGAACTACAAAACTATAATTTGCATCTTTATACGTGTTGTTTGCACCTACCGTTAGATTTTGAATTTTATCTAATATATCATAATTTTTCTCAAATAAACCAGATTTCACCATAATGGCTACTTTATCATTTTTATTTAATTTCGATTTGATATATTCAATACTTTTTCCTTTTTGAAGCATTTTTTGAGCAGATTCAATCACGGTTTCATCAGTTGACGACAAAATATCTACATCAAATCTTTCTTTCCAATTGTATTTAGATTTATTTAAATTATAGAAGTTTTGAAGCCCAATAGTATCTGTTTTTGATTTATCCCAGATTTCTTTTTCCATTAAATCAAACAATAGTAATCCATCTCTGTATTCGTCCATAACATTTTTGAAATCAATGAATTCGTTTTCTAAATTATCGGTATAATAGGCTATCAATTGCTCGCCTTTCCAAGATTCAAATAATTCAGAAACTAATTTCGTAACCGGTTTAGTCGAAAGCTTATTTTTTTGTTGCGATTGAATATAGCTTGCAAACGACAAAGTAGGCACTTTTTTGTTTTTAGCAATAACAAGTAAATCTTCCTTAATTGAAAGATCTTCTTTTGGAAGCTCCCAAGTTTGACTATAAATGGCATCAGTTACCGTTTTTTCAATATTCTTATATTGCGTTTTGTTTACTTCTTGAGTATATTTTACTTTTAATTTACTTGCCAAAGTATTCGTAATAATTATTGAACGCTCATCTCTTTTAATTTTATTTTCTAATTCAGATTTTGAATCCGCATAAGATTTTACTGGATGTTTCTCAATTAATTTTACAATATGCCATCCAAAACCCGATTCAAATGGTTGCGAAATATCTCCTTTATTTTCCAATGAAAACGCAACACTTTCAAACGCATCAGAACTTAATTGTCCTGTTCCAAAACGTTGCAAAACTCCGCCTTTAACTGCAGTAGACTTATCTTCCGAAAATTGACTTGCTAATGCTTCAAAACTTTCGCCTTGTTGTAACTTTTTCGAAATATCATCGATCGTTTGTTTCGCTTTTAACTTGGCTTCTTCTTTAGCATCAGAAGGATTTAAAATCATAATATGAGCGACAGTTACTTCACCTTTATTGTCTCTTTTATCGGTAACCTTTATTAAATGATATCCAAAACGAGTTCTAACTGGATTAGAAATTTGCCCAACTTCTGTTTTGTAAGCTGCTGATTCAAAAGGATGCACCATTCTGAAAGCTGAAAAATAACCCAAATTACCTTTGTTATCTGCAACAGAAGGATCTTGAGAATTAGCCAATGCTACCGTTTCAAAACTTTCCCCTTTTTCAATTTGTTTTTTTAACGCAAGTGCTTTATTATAAAACGCCAATGTATCTGCACCTTTAATGCTTTCATCAAATGAGAGCAAAATATGCGATGCTTTTACTTCTTTTACACTTCTATTGTAGGCTTCTTCAATTAATTGATTGGTAACTTTTGAATCATTTAAATACGATTTAGAAAGTTGATTTCTGTAAGAATTTAATTCGCTTTGATACTTTGTATTATTTTGCAATCCTAACTTATAAGCCTTATTTACTTTTAATTTATATCCAATAAATAATTCTAAATATTGATTTAAATCTTTTTGCGAATCGTCTTTAACTAAATCTAAATTTTTAAGATAAATTCTTTTAAATTCATCAATTTTATATTCGTTTGAATCAATAGTAAAAAGCACGTCTTTCGTCGTGTTTTGAGCTATTAAATTAAAGCAAATTGTTAAAAATAAGACTAAAAAAAAGTTTTGAATTTTCATTTTTTTAAATTGGTTTTGTTTGCAACAAGCAAAAATAGGAAATGATTACAATTAAACAACAAATTGAAGATATATTAACTAAATTTTTAGATTTTCAAACCTAAATAACATAGTTTTAATTAAAAAAAAATCTCAACTTAAAATTGAGATTTTTTTTATTATTTTCTATTTTCTCTTGCTATTAATGTGTTTTTCAACAACATCGCAATTGTCATAGGACCTACTCCACCTGGAACTGGAGTTATAAACGATGCTTTTTTAGAAACATTTTCAAAATCAACATCACCTACAATTTTATATCCTTTTTCAGTTGTTTCATCTGCTACACGAGTAATTCCTACATCAATAACCACTACATCATCTTTTACCATTTCTGCCTTTAAATAATTTGGCACTCCGAGAGCTGAAATAATAATATCTGCTTGTGAAGTAATTTGAGTGATATTTTTAGTGTGTGTATGCGTAACTGTCACTGTTGAATTACCCGGAAAACCTTTTCTTCCCATTAAAATACTCATAGGACGACCCACAATATGACTTCTTCCAATTACAACAGTATGTTTTCCTTGCGTTTGAACATTGTATCTTTCCAATAATTCTAAAATTCCGAATGGTGTAGCTGGTATAAACGTACTCATATCTAAAGCCATTTTTCCGAAATTTTCTGGATGAAAACCATCTACATCTTTTGATGGATGAATGGCCATAATAACTTCCTGAGTATCAATTTGTGGAGGTAAAGGTAATTGCACAATAAAACCATCAATATTTGAATCTTCGTTTAATTCAGCAATTTTTTTAAGTAATTCTTTTTCCGAAGTCGTACTTGGCATTTTTATCAAAGTAGATTCAAAACCTACTCTTTCACACGCTTTAACTTTACTACCAACATACGTTAAACTTGCTCCATCATTTCCTACAATAATTGCAGCTAAATGAGGAACTTTTTCGCCATTTGCTTTCATTTTTGCTACTTCAGCAGCAATTTCTTCTTTAATATCTTCTGAAACTTTTTTTCCGTCTAATAATTGCATGGTTGTTGTTTTTATAGTTGAAAAGTCGAATGTTTTAATTAATTTTTAAAACATTCGACTTTAATATAGTTCTTATTTCATTCCAGGCATTGAAGGCATTCCTTTCATTCCGCCCATCATTTGCATCAGTTTTTTTCCGCCGCCGCCTTGCATCATTTTCATCATTTTACTCATTTGGTCGAACTGTTTCATTAACTGATTCACTTCTTCTATTTTTCTACCAGCTCCTTTTGCAATTCTTGTTTTTCTCTTCACATCAATTATTGCTGGTTTGCTTCTTTCTATTGGTGTCATCGATTGTATAATGGCTTCTACGTGTTTAAAAGCGTCATCCTCAATTTCTACATCTTTTAACGCTTTTCCAGCTCCAGGAATCATTCCTACAAGGTCTTTCATACTTCCCATTTTTTTGATTTGTTGTATTTGCGCTAAGAAATCATCGAAACCAAATTCATTTTTAGCAATTTTTTTCTGAATTTTTCTGGCTTCCTCTTCGTTATATTGTTCTTGAGCTCTTTCAACCAAAGAAACCACATCACCCATTCCTAAAATTCGTTCCGCCATACGAGAAGGATAAAACACATCAATTGCGTCCATCTTTTCTCCTGTACCAATGAATTTTATAGGTTTATTAACTACCGATTTAATTGAAATAGCCGCTCCACCACGAGTATCACCATCTAATTTTGTAAGAATTACACCATCGAAGTTTAATCTATCATTAAACGCTTTTGCTGTGTTTACTGCATCCTGACCCGTCATAGCATCTACCACAAATAACGTTTCGTGAGGCTGAATGGCTTTGTGAACGTTTGCAATTTCGTTCATCATTTCTTCATCAACAGCTAAACGACCAGCGGTATCAATAATTACAACATTAAAACCATTTGCTTTTGCGTGCTTAATTGCATTTTCGGCTATTGAAACAGCATTTTTATTTTCAGGTTCAGAATACACTTCCACACCTATTTGATCTCCAACAACGTGCAACTGATTAATTGCCGCAGGACGATAAATATCACAAGCTACTAAAAGTGGATTTTTAGATTTCTTTGTTTTTAAAAAATTAGCTAATTTACCAGAGAAGGTCGTTTTACCAGAACCTTGTAAACCAGACATTAAAATAACGGTTGGGTTTCCAGATAAATTAACTCCTGCAACATCGCCACCCATTAATTCGGTCAATTCATCTTTAACTAACTTTACCAATAACTGACCTGGCTGTAATGTAGTTAATACATTTTCTCCAATAGCTTTATCTTTAACTCGTGTAGTAAAATCTTTAGCAATTTTAAAGTTCACATCGGCATCTAACAATGCACGACGTACTTCTTTTAAAGTATCGGCTACGTTTACATCCGTAATTTTTCCGTGTCCTTTTAGTATATGGAAGGCTTTATCTAACTTATCGGTAAGATTATCAAACATAATAATTGAGCTTTTTTAATGAAATGCAAATATAAGGTAAAGTTTTAAAAGTCGAAAGTGATAAAGTCGAAAGTTGGAAAGACTTTAAGTCAAAAACTCATTTTTATCCGATTAAAACCAATAGATTCAATTTAATTTACTGAAAAATAATTAGTTAAAATTAATTATACTATTTTTCTGAAATTTATTTTTACTAATGCTTGAAAAAAATTAGCCAAGGATTTTAAGGATTAACACAGATTATATCCGTTACATCGGCAAAATTCGTGTGCCAAATTGTCCTTAAATTTTATTTATTTTTTATCGGACAATAAAGTCAAAAATTATAAAAAAAGTTAAATTTTTCATAATAAATATGTGGTATAAGCCAAATTATTTTTAATTTTAATTTACAAAAAAATATTGTTTAATTTAACCAAATCTAACATGCCATTTACCAATTTTGACAGCAGACACTTTTCTGCAACAGAGAAAACCTCAGTAAACACAGCAGTTGCCTCACTTGAAACTGCATTAGCAACAAAACTTGCCAATTTAACTGCAGACGAACGACTACAATATGGTAGCGTGAACGAACAAAACAAGCTTATTATTAACAAGGTTAAAGATTTTAGAGACAGCCAACCCACACTAAGCAGCACCGATGTGGACTGGGTGGAGTTTATGAATGACTACGACACCAGAACTTTTTTACAAACCACCATGCAACGGCTTCAAAGCCTAATAGATGGACTTAGCAGTGCTAAAATTTTGCACGATTGGGACAATTATCAAGCGTCGCTTACCGATTATGATTATTCAAAATATAAAGCGTCTGCTGGAGCAACGGGATATCAAACTAAAGTTGCAGAAATTGGGCAGTTTTTTGCAGGAAGACCAGTAGGGAGCACCAACAAAACATCAAATGGCGATACGCCACCAACTGAATAAGTTTTATATTTCTGTTGTTTATTAAGGCTGTCCAAAAAGACTGAATCTTGTCAAGCTGAACTGGTTTTAGCTGCAATAAATGTTTGATTTTTAAAAACATTTAGATTCCGAAATAAATTCGGAATAACAAGATTTAGACTTTTAGGACAGCTTTTTTTATGTGCCTATTTTGATACATTGTATATTACTTTTAATACATTAGCATACGTATTAAAATACGTTATTTGTTGGTTTTAATACTTAGGCATACGTATTAAAATACGTTATTTGTTGGTTTTAATACGTAAGCATCACATTAAAACACGTTGTATCCTACTTTTAATACGTAAAAATAGGTATTAAAACAGGTAGTTTATTATTTTTAATACGCTACTTACCCTATTAAAAGTGCCAAGTAACCTGTTAAAATAGGGTTTTTCTATAAATTTTACTATTTGCATTACTTACAACGCAATCTTTGTCATTCCGACGCAGGAGGAATCCCATTTATTACTTACGTTATGTGATTTCTCCCGTTGGTCGAAATGACAAAAAATATGTATTAATCTGTGTTAATCCGTGGCAAAAAAAAGAAACTGCTTCGCCAGTTCGTTATTACTCGTATAGGTATAACAATGACAACCAAGTAGTAAAATTTGGAGTAAAATAAAATGGCTCCGAATTTCGGAGCCATTTTGTGTTTAATTGTACCAAGTGGTAGCTAAGCTATTCCTTTATTAAAGTTTTTGCATCAACAATTTGACCATTTACCACTAAAGCAACGGTATAAAACCCATTGGAATAGTTGGAAACATCGAGTGTAGTTTCCGACTGGTTTACGTCTAAAATATAATTATTTGATGTAGCAGTAGTACCATAACCACCTAAAACCATTACATACGCATTTCCGCCTTCGTTAATTTTATAACCAATAGTAACCGCACTTGTTGCAGGATTTGGCGCAATACTACTTAAAACACTTGGTTTTAAGCTGACTTCTACTTCGGTATAATCTTTAAAACCATCTGCTGTGGCTATTACTTCTAATTTATATTTTTGGGCAGCAGCATTACTTATTGTTAAATCTTTACCCGTAAAAACTAAATTACCCGCACTATCATACCAATTGTATATGGCGGGTTCATTTATATCTTCCGCAGTTATGGTTATTACCTCTGCTTTATCTTTTGTTATATCATCACCAGCATCTGCAACGAAGGAAGCACGTAATGGCTTTTCAATTTCTATAGTGGCTCCGTTTACAATTTCGTTAGTAACTTTATCGCGCATAATAAGGTTATATGTATATAATGTTTTATCTGTAATTTCTTCCGTTAAAAAATTAAACGACAAAGAAATGTTACCAAATTCGTTGGCATTAAAGTTTACATTATCTAAAATTACATTTTCATTAGTAACCCTTTTTATTTTCAAATCAGAAGTGGCATTCATATTTACTTGTTGTGCTCCTCCACGCGTCCATGCCTGAAACACTTCTTCACTCATTTTTAAATCTACTTCCGCTTCTTTATAAATGGCTTTTTCATCATTTCCTGTATCTTCAATTAGCTCAATTTTATAATTTTTATTGGTATTTTGTATATTACCAAATGGTATATTTCCCGATTTATAAGTAGCTAATATTTCCGTTGGTGTGAATATTGGAAAAATTCTAACACAATTTTTTATGGCAATGTTGTTGTGATTTTTTGCTAATGTTAAAGTATTTCCTAAAGTTATAACAGGCGTAGTAGTTTCCGCAAAAGGTATAATTTGTGCAATTAAATTGATACTAGCACTAGATATTAGTGGACTATGCCCCGTGTTAAAAATAGGTGTTATAGGCATCATGATTATCCTTTCTTCTCCTGGTTGTAAAACAGGAATTGGTTTTTGATTTAACTCTATTATTCCTGAATATACATCTTCCAATCCCCAAGTATAAACAGATTGAAATAATCTAACAAGATCTTTTGGGTTAGATGCCACACAGCCTTTGTTTTGTACCTTAACATACACATAGTTTATACCTGAACCCGCGTTTTGATGTGTGGTTCCGTTATCTGGGCTGTTGCGCAACCAAATATTTGGGCTGTTCCATAATGTAGAGGTGGTGGTGTTAGGTTCTATCCCCAAATCAATGGTATTATCCTTAACATACAAATCGGTTACAGACGAATACATTTGCTGTGCTTTTAGCACTGCCGCGTGAGCATCTAGCAAGCCATACCCCATTTCTTTATGCCAAGTACCGTTGGGTCTGTCCACTGTTGTTGCATAAGTATAGCCACCCACTTTTTGTGCCGTTTGCTCAATAATATCTCTAATTTGTTGCCCCGTTAAACACGGGTTTACCGACAACATTAACGCCGCTACTCCCGAAACATGCGGTGCCGCCATTGAGGTACCTTGAGAATAGGTTTGGTCAATACTACCATTTGGATCCACTGCTTGTACAGAAGGCATACTTGGGTCTGCGATTGTGGCTCCTGGTAATATATTAACAATTAAACTTCCAATATTTACACCCGGTGCCACTACATCAACCGTTCTGTTTGATGTAGTAACCACATCATACGACGAAAAACTAGCACGTTGCCCAAAGGTATCTGAAGCACCAATGGTTAAAATACGTGCATCAAAACTAGCAGGATAATTAATACCCGCCACATCAGTATTACCTGCTGCAAAAACAAGAATACCGCCTTTACCTTCTCTACCGTTTTCAATAAAATCAATTATAAAAGATTCTAATAATGTGGTGCTAAAGGGAGTTTCAGTGGTAGGGTTAAGGGTTTCATCATAATGCCACGAACAATTGATAACTTCTGCACCTTGTAATTTTGCCCAGTTAATTCCATAACCAAGCCTTTCTGTATGGTTGATGGAAAAACCCTCAAATTGTAAAAAATGGCTTATGCCCATTAGGGTGCAGTTAGGTGCTACCCCGCTAAACTTTATACCATTATTGCCTTTTGCCCCAATAATACCTGCCACATGGGTGCCGTGGTTAGACATGATATTGCTATACTGAGACGAAATATACGAAGGATGTGGCGTTAATTGGCTTGGCGAGGTTAGGGTTTCGGCATTGTAACTTAATGGATATATATTTGCTGCTAAATCGGGATGATCTAGCTTTATACCGTTGTCTAACACCGCCACTTTTACCCCAGTGCCTGTACCTATTGTCCAGGCTTGGCAGGCATTAATGTCGGCATTGGGTGCGGTTGTTCCGTTTAGTGCCCACTGTCCGCCAAACAAAGGGTCATTAGAACAGGAGGTTGTGGTAGTGTTACTTGTAGTACTGCTGCTATTGCTTTCCATTTCTACATTAGCAAATGGCAATATAAAACCAGGGTCTACATTGGCAAAACCCGCCTCGTAAAAATAATTGCTTAGGGCTACCGATGTTTCTACCGATTTGTTTGTTAGCTGCAAACAATACCACAAACTGTTTGCCAGTTGGCGCAAAATGGTTACGTTTTTTTGGGCTGCCTCGGTTTGCAACACCGCATATTGTTCGGGGTTTTTAAGCTGCACATAAAACAAATTACTGGTACCCACGCTTTTGTTGTTTTTGGCTTTGTAATACAAGCCCACACTGCTTATGTTTTGGGTGTTTTTTAGCTGGTTTATTTTCTGATACAATTGCATTTCGCTTAGTGTTTCAGGAAACACCACCGTGCCCCAAGTGCTACTTTTTTGTTGGTAGGGCAAGGGCGAAACGGCAGCCACTTGGCTGGGGCTAAATGCCGCGTTGGTAAACACATTTACTTTGCTGGTTTCTAGCAGCAAGGCTTGTTTTTTGCCTTTGTAATAATAATAGTGGTTTTGCGCAAAGGTTACCATACTTATGGTAAAAAGCAAAAAGGTTAACTTTTTTTTCATAGGGGATTTATTAAAATTTTATACCTACTTTCAGTATTTTACATCGCTGTTTCGGTTTTTCCGATTTTTAAAAATGTATTATTATTAAACATTTTTATTATTTTAGTTTTAGAGAAGATTATTTTTCACATTTTCGAAATAGCATATCCACGTTTTGAGGTATTACAAATAAAAAAATTACATTAGTTTATAAGTAATTTATGGCAACTCGTTTTATTATCGAAATGTACCAGTACCATATAGCAGCCTTTGCTTAAATTATGGTTTATTATTGTGTGTGTATTTAATAAATTGTTTTGATGAAAAACTGGTTTACCTAGCAAATCTAAAATTTCTACTTTATTAAAAGGAAATGTGCTAGTAATGGTAAACTGATTGTAGCTTGGGTTAGGAAAAATAGTAAAATTAACCGTGTTATTAAAACTTTCAGCAGGCAAAACATTGGTGATTTTTCGTATTTTACCATAATTTTGTTGCAACACATATAAACTGTTATCTGCTGCTATACAAATACCAGTTGGTGATGAAAATCTTGCATCGGTACTATAACCATCAATATCACCACCTGAACCTGATGAGCTCATTCCTGCAGGACCTGCGTAGGTAGTAACATTACCATCAGCATCAATTTTTCTTATGTTGTTACTTACAGAATCTACAACAAATACAATGTTTAACGAATCTATACACAAACTTTGTGGATTTCTAAATTGTGCTATATTAGCTGGTCCGTCGGCGCTACCAAAACTAGAACCTGCATAAGTGGTAACCATACCATCGGGTGTTATTTTTCTTATTCTATAATTACTTGCAACATATACATTAAAATTGCTATCTACACAAACACCCCAAGGCCAATAAAATTGTGCTGTTGCACTAGGTCCGTCTAAATACCCTTCTGTGGAGCCTGCTAAAGTTGTAACAATCAAACTACCTGTTGCAATTTTTCTTATTTTATTATTAAAAGTGTCTGCAATGTATAAATTACCTAAAGTATCAATACAAATATCATGTGGGTAATAAAACTTTGCAGCGGTTACAAAACCATCAACAAAGCCAGCTGTTGAACCTGCAAAAGTGGTTACCAAACCTGCAGGGGTTATTTTGCGTATGCAGTTGTTGTTACTATCTGCTACATACAAATTGCCTAAAGCATCTATGCAAATGCCTGCAGGCTGATTAAATTGTGCTGCAGTACCTAAACCATTAGCAAAACCTTCTGTAGAGCCTGCAATTGTAGTAACTATGCCTATGGTACTTATTTTTCTAATTTTATGGTTGAACCTATCAGCCACATACATATTACCATCGGTATCAAAACAAGCAGCGTCGGGGGCATTAAATTGTGCAGTTTGTAAAGGACCATCTTGGTAACCCGAAAAATTAAATCCAGCAAAAGTGGTTACTTGCTGTGCGGTAGCTAGTGTGGTAAAAAGAGTGAGTATTAGAAGTAAAATTTTTTTCATGTTTTTTGTTTTAGGTTACAAAAGATACTGGGGTTGCTTACGTAAAAGTATTAAAAAAAAATAGTCTAATGTATTTATTTGGTTCTTAATTAGCTGGTTATATGTTAATTTTATACCTACTTTCAGTATTTTTACCTCGCTGTTTCGGCATTTCCGATTTTTAAAAATGTATTCTTCAGAATTTATTATAATAATTAAAAAAAAAGTGATGTGTTTCCGCTTTCTAATAGAACTAAATATGAAAGTAAGGCACGTGCAAAATTTTAAATTTTAAAAATAAAAAAACCGTTCAGAAAATTCGGAACGGTTTTTTTAACTTATGTAAAACATATTATTTTTTAGAACAACATGATTTTTTTTCAGTTGAAGCACAAGATTTTTTCTCTGCTGCTTTTTTATCTGAACAACATGACTTTTCAGTTTTCTCTTTTTTCTTTTCTTTTTCTTTTTCTTTAAAGTTTACTACAGAAGCAGAAGAAACCATAAATGCCATTAAGGCAACAATTGACAATACTTTTTTCATGATATTTATTTTTATTTGTTATACGTATTATTTTACTATATTCAAAAGTACTAATTTTTTTAATACTTAAATGATAAATTTTTCTTAATTTTTTTCGAAGGTTAAATAATCTGTTCCGCCGTTACCTCCACTCACATCAATCAATTGAATTTTTGTATCTGTTCTTGAAACAATATCCCAGTCATCTGTTAAATCTACAAAATTAGCTGGTGTGGTAAAAGCAATATTAAAATCTAAATCGTTTAATGTGTCATCATTACTATTTGAATCAGTAACCGACCAAGTTCCTGATGTAGTTAATCCGTTTCCTACTGCTGTAAGCACATTATTTGATGCGAAAGTAAAGTTATAACCTGTAAAATTAGCGGTTTCATTTACTCCTGAATCCACATAATTTGTAATACGCCAAGTACCTGAAATAACAGCATTAATTACTTGTGTTTGATTTACATTTGTAGGCGTATCATCATCATCGCTACACATAGATGCCACATTAAGGACGAATAAAAGTGCTAAAACTGAAATTATTTTAATTTTTTTCATAATCTTTTTATTAATAATTTAAACAATTTTGAAAATCAAATATATAATTATTTTTTTATATCATAAACTTTTTGTTTCACAATACTAACAATTTCATTTTTAGAAACCACGCCAGATTGTCTCCATAACATTTTCCCATTTTGAAACAACATCATAGTCGGCACTCCTTTTACTTGAAAATGAGCAGCAATTTCTTGGTTTTTATCTACATCAATTTTAATGATATTAACAGCATCTCCTAACTCTTCTTTTGATTCTATTAAAATTGGAGCTAAAGCTTGGCAAGGACCACACCAAGTGGCGAAAAAATCAATTAAAACGGGTTTGTTTCCATTAATTAATTCTTGAAATTTACTCATCTTCTCTGTTTTTAGTTGGAACATTACAACCTCTGGGGCCACAACCTAAATTAAAAACCGCTTGAAACAAAAAGAAAACACCAAATGGAACAAATACCCATTGATTTTCCTCATATGCGGTGTAAAAACAAAATAAAGCAATCGCAATTCGGAAATAGCGCATAAAATGCCAATTGTTAAAGAATATATTTTTCATATATGTAAAATTTATTTTTTAGCGGTCATATATGGTATCGCCTTTTTATTTATAAGTGTTTGCTTACGCAAACTTGTAGTCAATGGCGATTTCATAGTTTAAAACTTTAAGCAAATGTACTAAAGTTAAAATCACTACTATGTAACAAATATTACAGAACTTAAAACTGGAAATAAATAAATGGCTGCGGACCTGCAGATGCAGTGGCATAAACCAACCAAAAAACCAATCCTAAAATAATAGCGCGAGTAATTAAAGGCATAGCTTTAAAAACATCTTGAATGGCGATGGTGACTTTTTCGGGAATATAATGCCAAAAATATCCTAAAAACATCAAAATAAATACATTTTGATAGCCTTGAATTATGGTAAACCACTGATTGAAATCGAAAGTTACTTTTCCGATATTCTGAATAATTTGTAATGCAATTGTAAAGTCTTTTGCTCGAAAGAAAATCCAACAAAAAGCTACAAAATGAAAGGTTACAAGAATTCCAATAATTTTTAAAAACGGCGTTAAAAAGAATATTTTACGCTTTGACGGCGGATAATATTCTAAAAATATTTTATGAATAGCAAGAGCCATACCGTGCAAAGCACCCCAAATTATAAATCGTAAACTGGCACCGTGCCATAAACCACCTAAAAGCATAGTTGTCATTAAATTTACGTTGGTGTACATCGTTTTTTCTTTTTCTCTTGAAAATAAAAAAGTAAAAACAAAGACTATAGTTGATGCTACAGCTATTAGTAATGGTATATTACTTGTTTTAGAAAAAGAAATACCCCATACAATGGCACCTATAAAAAACAAACTTGGAAATAAAAATCCTGCAAACGTTCCGTACCGATTTCCTCCCACAGAAATATATAAAAAATCCTTTAACCAAGTAGATAAAGAAATATGCCAACGTCGCCAAAAATCTGTAATAGAAGTGGATTTATATGGCGAACGGAAGTTGGTTGGTAATTTGAAACCTAACAATAATGCTACACCAATTGCCATATCTGAATATCCAGAAAAATCGCAATAAATTTGAATCGTATAGCCATAAGACGCCATTAAATTTTCGAAAGGTGTGTAACTATTTGGTAAATCGAAAACACGATCTACGAAGTTTAACGAAATATAATCCGAAATTACCGTCTTCTTAATCAATCCACCAATTATCAATAGAAACGCACGATTGATATCGTCTTGCGTTACATTTAATTTTTGATAAATTTGAGGTAAAAAATCTTTTGCTCTTACAATAGGTCCTGCCACTAATTGTGGGAAAAAGGAAACGAAAAACAAATAATCTACAAAACGTTTAGTAGGTTCAATTTCTTTTCGATAGACTTCAATAATGTAACTTATAGATTGAAACGTGTAAAATGAAATTCCTACAGGTAAAATCACGTCAAAAAACGCAAATTTTTCTCCAGTAACGGTGTTGGTAATGTCTACTAAAAAATTACTGTATTTAAAGTAGCCTAAAAATCCTAAATTTAGAATAATACTAAATGTTAAACATAATTTTTTATAAAAAACACTTGAAGTACGATGTACTAAATTTCCTAAATTATAATCAACAACTGCCGAACCTAAAAGTAATAAAAAATAAATTCCGCTTGACTTATAATAGAAAAATAGTGAAAATAAAATTACATAAACCATTCGCATAGTGTCTGCTTTTTTCAGTAAAATATACCAAAAATAAAACACCAAAAACAGACCTAAAAATAAGCCCGTATTAAAAAGCAATGGTTCTTTTTCATTGTAAACAAACCATTTTTCAATTACTTCAGGTGTAATTTTACCTATATTTTTATAAAACCATTCTTGCAACACAATCTCTTATTTTTCAGATTTATATAATTCGTACGATTGAATAAACGCATCGAAAAACAATTCGCCTTGTTTATCATAACCGGTATTAGAATAATGCACTTTATCTCTTGCCATTAATCCCATTCTTGAATTCATTATAATATTTTTATTTCCACCAAAAACATCTAATAAATTCCAAACTGCATAGTTTTCAGTAGCTGCCATTTCAATAATTTTTTCGGCATATTTTTCTATGTAAATATTTTGAGATTTTCCGTGCAACACAGAAGGTGGTGGCGTAGTAAGTAAAATCGAAGCTTCTGGACATTTTAATTTAATGCCGTCAATCATTGTTTTTAAGTTACCAAAATAAGTAGGAATATCTTGCTTATCAAAACTTTCGTTTGTTCCCAAAGAAATTACATACAAATCGGCTTCAAGCGCTGGTAATTGTTCGAAAAACAAAGGAAACTTATTAAAATCGCTGCTTTTTGCACCATTTACACCAATAGATGAATAGGTAACACCTGCATTTTCATTTTCTAAAATCAAACCATTTAACGCAAATTCAGAATTATTTTCATTTCCAATAATGGTAATTTTATCAATAGGTTTTTCGGAAGTATAGGAATTGTATAATGGTGTGTTTTCTAAAACAGTCGGTTCATAAATATACTTTACAGTTGAAACAGTTTTGTAAGTGGTTACTGTTTTTCCGCCAGGAATTTTTAAAGTTTTTCCATCTCTAATATTATCCGATGTCAACCCATTAGCTGCTTTTAATTGTTTTAATGAAATGTTATATTTATTTGCAATTCCGCCTAAAACTTCACCCGGTTTTACTATATGAGAACTTATTGCTGGTGTTTTAACAGCTACTTTTTCTTGCGTAGTAAAACTTTTTTTAGCAAAAGAAACATTAAAAATATTTTCGTTTTTAGGCGAAATGACTTTTAATTTAGTGAAATCAAATTGCGAATCTTTTACTAACATATCAATATGAAAGGTTTTTTGCTTAGGTTCAAATGATATCCCACTCACGCCAACAGGTTTTGAAGTATCAGCATATAAATTTCGCGAAGCAGAAAATCCGCCAGAGCCAGTAAATTTAATAGGCGAACTATTATTTGTATTTGCTAAACTATATGGAAATGTAAATCCGAAACCAGCATTTCCAAAAATTTGCTGCATACGATATCTGATTTTTCCAGTAAATAAATCCGCTTGTATGTGCGAATCACCTATATGAACTATTCGTACTTTTCTATCTTGGTTTTCTTCTAATTGATATAATTTTTCAAAAATAGTTGTTAGTGCTTTTTCGTTAGAAATTACATTATTAAACGCTTCAAAATTAGCCGTATCAATAGCAACTGTAGCACTATCAATTTCTACTTTTACAGAATCAATTTGCGAAAAACCAAGTGTAGTAAAAAATAATATGTATATAAATTTATTCATTTAAAGTGTCTTTTGTTACTGGTACCGAATCTAATACCTTTGGTTTGGGTTGTTTTTTTTGCTTAGCTAAAGCACGTAATCGTTTGTACTCAATGTAACCCGTATCTATTTGTTTATAAATAAGTTTTGCAATTTCTTTAGCACCTCTATGATTAAAGTGTGTATAATCTTTATTGGCTTTTGCTGGTACATTTTCTACCCATTTCACCATAGAACCATCTCCTCCCATTAGAGTATATAAATTTACTAAGCCGGCTTCTGATTTAACTGCATATCGTTTCTGAGCCATAATTAATGGAGCAACGGCAGAATCTGATTTCATTTGCATATCGTACTTTGTAGATTTATCTGCAGTTGTTATAATTAAAATTGCAGCACCTGGAAAACATTGTTTGATATGGTTTACAACAGAAGTCATTTTTCTTTCGTACCAAGAATAATTTAATGAACCGTAATTTAAAACGTTCGTTCCAAATTGTAGAATAATTAAATCATACCCTAATTTTTGTTGAAATGCATTCATTAAATCTATATTGAATGAACCTAACGGTAAACCAGAGTTACCTCGAGAAGAAAAATTATCAACGTGAATTCCTTTTCCATTATCAAAATTAAATCCGTAAAACGGAATTGAATCGGCATTGATAAAATTTACTTTAACTTTATTTACAGCACTTCCAATTTGTGTGGTATTTAAAATAGAATTTGGAGAAAGTTTTTTATAAACAGTATCTTTTCCAATAACTTGACGCAACATTCCTTTTTTATTTTTAGAACTTCCATAAAAAAGAGTGGGATTATTTAAAGTCGTTGAAAAACGATTTCTTCCAGCTTTATATTTTACCCAAGTAGGGTTTGCCGTATCTTTTGCAAAGAAAACAGCACCATTCACACCAAATGAACGCAATGGGCTTTTTGTTTTTAAATACGATTGCGATTTCCAATTGGGAGAAAATTCGTGAATAACCGAACCTCTTGAACCTGCTGATTCTGATGAAATGTTTACAAAACCAACGCCTTCTCCACCAAAAACACTTTGAAATTGAGTACGTACATCTTGAACAATAAGGTCGCCATCCGTCATTGAATCACCAAAATAAGCAATTCGGGCTTTTCCTTTTTTATTGGTTTCTAATTGGTATAATTTTTCAAAAAAGGGAATTAGGTATTGATATCCTTTATACTGTTCGAATTTTTCACTTGAAAATTTTATTCCTAACGGATTTGAAACAAAAGAAATGGTTTTGTTTGTTAAAGTGTCTTCTTCAGAAAGATTTCCGGCTTCAGCTACAGCTTCTAACATCAAACTATCCACTACAATATTTTTGCTATTTGTTGCAGTATCTGGAAATAATTTTTTAGGTAAAAACGATTTAAACCCAATAAAAGAAAAAATTGCAATTACTACAATTAGCCAGGATTGAAAAAAATATGATTTGTTTTGTTTCACTTTAATTATTTATATTTTTATTTTTTAGTTCTGATTTACAGATTATTTTTGAAATTTATTTATATTAATGTTGACTTCGAGAACCTCAGTCAACACGAGAACCTAAACCAATAAAAAGGTAACTGAGGCTCTCGAAGTTACATACGTTCAGGAACGCTAATTCCTAATAATCCGAAAGCATTTTTAATTACTTGGCTTACCGAATTTGAAAGTTGTACTCTAAATACTTTTTTGTCTAAATTATCTTCTCCTAAAATCGATACATTTTGATAAAACGAATTGAATTCTTTTACCAAATCGTAAGTATAATTCGCAACTAATGCTGGGCTATGATTTTCAGCGGCACTTTGAATTACTTCAGGAAATAATTGTACTTGTTTTATTAACTCTTTTTCTTTTTCGTGTAATTCCAAAAGTTTTGATTCGGAACTATAATCGAAAGTTGCTTTTCTTAAAATCGATTGAATACGAGCATAAGTATATTGAATAAAAGGCCCTGTGTTTCCGTTAAAATCTACTGATTCTTCTGGATTAAACATCATTTGTTTTTTCGGATCCACTTTTAACATATAATATTTTAAAGCACCCAAACCAATTGTGTTGTACAAAATCGCTTTTTCTTCTTCAGAATAGCCATCTAATTTTCCTAAATCTTCAGAAATTTGTTGTGCTGTTGTAGTCATTTCAGCCATTAAATCATCTGCATCAACTACAGTTCCTTCTCGCGATTTCATTTTTCCAGAAGGTAATTCTACCATTCCGTACGATAAATGAAATAAATTTTCAGCCCATTCGTACCCTAATTTTTTTAAAATTAAGAACAATACTTTAAAATGATAATCTTGCTCATTTCCAACGGTATATACCATACCGCCAATGTCTGAAAAATCTCTAACTCGTTGAATTGCCGTTCCGATATCTTGTGTCATATAAACAGAAGTACCATCTGAACGCAATACAATTTTTTCGTCTAAGCCATCTGCTGTTAAATCAATCCAAACCGAACCGTCTTCTTTTTTAAAGAAAACACCGCGACTTAAACCTTCTTCCACAACATCTTTTCCTAACAAATACGTATTACTTTCGTAATAATAACTATCGAAATCTACTCCTAAATTTGTATACGTTACGGAAAATCCATCGTACACCCATTGGTTCATTGTTTTCCAAAGTTCAATAACTTCTGGTTTGCCATTCTCCCAATCTAAAAGCATTTGTTGGGCTTCTAAAATAAGTGGCGCTTGTTTTTTGGCTTCCTCTTCTGTTTTTCCTTGCGACATTAAAGCAGCAATTTCAACTTTATAAGCTTTATCAAATTCCACATAAAAATTACCAACTAATTTGTCGCCTTTTAAACCTGTTGAAGTTGGTGTTTGTCCGTTTCCGAATTTTTGCCAAGCCAACATCGATTTACAAATATGAATTCCTCTGTCGTTGATAATTTGAGTTTTATATACTTTTTTTCCAGATGCTTTTATAATTTCAGCAACAGAATAACCCAATAAGTTATTTCTAATATGACCTAAATGCAGGGGCTTGTTTGTATTTGGTGAAGAATATTCTACCATTACTGCTTTTTGTCCTTCCGTAGGCGTTACAAAGCCATACGAATTATCATTTTTTATGCTATTGAAATAAGAAATATAATATTTATCTGAAATTACTAAATTTAAAAAACCTGCAACTACATTAAATTTTGATACCTCAACAACATTTTCTACTAAATACTCCCCTATTTTAGTTCCTATTTCTACAGGATTTAGCTTCGCTCTGTTCGGCATTGCCTCGAGTCCATTAATTTGTTTCACCAACGGAAAAACCACCATAGTAATATCGCCCTCAAAATCTTTTTTTGTAGATTGAAATTCAACTTTTTCAATAGAAATTTGAAATAGTTTTTCAACGGCATTTTTTATAGGTTCTAAAAGAATTTCTTGTAATAACATCATCGTATTTTTAATAGCGTGCAAAGATAGAATTTTTAACCAATTGAAAAGTTCATTTGTAACAAAAATGCACAAATTTTGTCTAATGTACAAAATTCATATTCTACGTCGTAATTTCTCTTCCATTTTTTGAGAAATAATTGAGGTAATATATTCGTTCAAAACATTAAAAAAATTATGAGATTAAAACACATTTTCAGCGCTTTATTAGTTGTATTTTCAACTTTAACTTTAGTAGCTCAGCAAAACAATCCTGGAATTATTAGAGGGAAAATTATTGATAAAACATCAAACGAACCAGTTGGATATTCTACCGTTAGCGTATTAGAAGGTCAAAAACCTATAGCCGCCATTTCAACAAAAGAAGACGGAAGTTTTGAAATAAAAAATTTAGAATTGAAAAGCTATATTTTAAAAGTCAACTTTATCGGATATATGGACGCGTCAAGAACGATTACTTTATCGGAAGAAAATAAAGAAATTAACCTTGGAAATATTACTTTAGAATCCAATGCGAATACTATTGAAACCGTATCTATTGTAAAAGAACGCTCCACTATTGAACAAAAAGCAGACAGAAAAGTTGTGACTATTGGTAAAGATTTAATTGCCTCTGGAACTACCGCATCGGAAATTTTTAATAACATTCCAACGGTAAGTATTGATCCACAAACCAAGGAATTAAGTTTACGTGGAAATAGTAATGTTCGAGTATTAATTGATGGAAAACCTACCAATATTGATGCAGGACAATTATTGCAACAAATCCCATCAGCTTCCATAAAACAAGTGGAATTAATCACCAACCCATCTTCTAAATACAATCCAGAAGGAAATAGCGGAATTATTAATATCATTTTAAATAAAAACACACAAAAAGGATTTAACGGAAATGTAACTACTGGGTATACATTTGGAATTACGCCAAAAACTAATCAGTCGTTAAACTTAAATTATAAAGTGGGAAAAGTAAATTTTTATACAAATTATGGTTTCAATCACGGAAGAAATAGAAGCTTTGGTTTTGTAGAAGCAGACCGTCCGAATTTAGAAAACAGACAAGATTTCAATTTCACCAATACCAACACGTCACATTTGGCTAAAATTGGAGTGGATTATTACATAAATGACAACAATACTTTATCGTTTTTCACAAACTGGAATATTGCAGATGGAAAAGGAAATTCAAATACAAATATAAATTATTATAATAATACTACGTTTGCAGATGAACTTCAAACCAATACCAATAACAGCGGAAACATTACACAAACCTACGATTTAAACTTTAAACATAACTTTAAGAAAAAAGGCGAATTAATTGAGTTTCAAGCAAATTATGCCAAGACTTCAAGTGAAGATATTTCCTACTTTAGAAATAACGGTATCTTGCGATTAAATGACATAGATAGCAAAACGAATTATGCCCAGTTTAATATTGATTATACGAATCCAATAGACGAAAACTCAAAAATTGAAATTGGTTTTGAAAGCAGAATTCAAGATGGGCAGAATAATTTCTATAATGAATCGTTAAACTTTTATGGTTACAATCCGTTTACTTTTAACAGAAACATTCACGCGATTTATACAAATTATAGCAAATCATTTGGCAAATTTAGCGCACAAGTTGGCGTTAGAATCGAAGAATATACTTTAGATGCGAAATTTGAAAGAAATGAAAAAAATCCAAATTATTTTGAATCCACTTCGGTTGCAGATGAAATATTTACAGCGTATCCATCTGCGTATTTATCTTATAAATTAGATGACAAAAACACCTTTAATTTAAACTATACCAGAAGAGTAGATCGCCCGAGTATTGGACAAATAAATCCTATTAGAGAATGGACCACACCTTTATTAGAGTCAAGAGGTAATCCAGCATTGGAACCTCAATTTACCAATTCATTCGAAATTAATCATACTAAAATCTTCAGTTTAGGAAGTGTAACTTCAGCAGTATTTTACAGATTAATTAATGCTGAAATTTCAAGAGTTATTTTTCCAAATCCATTAAACAACATTCAAAATATTATGTCGTTTGATAATTTTGACAATAACAGTCAATTGGGTGCAGAAATTAATGCTAATTTAAAATTAGCAAAATGGTGGTCAACCAACGCAAGTGCAGATGTATATTACAAAACCGTTCGTGGAACTGTTACAAACATCAACACCAACTTACCAGAAAATAAAGAAATAAATGTAACCACTTTTAATACGCGATTAAACAACACATTCACTGCTACAAAAAAATTACGATTTAATTTATTTGGAATGTACAGAAGTCGCGATTTAGGATTGCAATATTTAAGAACGCCAATGTATCGAGTAGATTTTGGAGCAAATTATACTGTTTTAAGCGGAAAAGGAACCCTTTCTGCAAGAATGAATGATATGTTTAGAACACAATTTTTCGGATTCAATGGAAACATTCCTTTCCGTCAAGATGGTGAATTTAGATTTGAAAGCCGAACTTTTTACGTAGGATTCAATTACAATTTTGGAAGCGGTAAAAACAAAGAACTACAACGCAAACAACGTGAGAAAAACGAAACCCAAGGTGGTGGAATGTTTTAGGTTTTGGGTGTTGGGTGTTGGGCTTAAGGTGTTAGGCAAAAAAAGCGTTCAGAAGTTTCTGAACGCTTTTTTTATAATCTATATTCTATTTTCTATACTCTAAAAAAATTACCATCTAATAATCACGCTTCCCCAAGTAAAACCAGAACCAAAAGCAGCTAAAACAACTACATCGCCGCTTTTAATTTTACCTTTTTCCCAAGCTTCTGTTAAAGCAATCGGAATAGATGCAGCGGTCGTATTTCCATAATTCATTATGTTATTGTACACTTGGTCGTCAGATAATTTAAATTTTTGCTGAATAAACTGAGAAATTCTCAAATTTGCCTGATGTGGTACTAATAAATCAATATCTGAAACTTGTAAATCATTGGCTTGTAAACCTTCATTAATGACTTCACTAAAACGAACTACGGCATTTTTAAATACAAATTGGCCATTCATATAAGGAAAATAACTTTCATCATTTGGATCATTATCTGCAATAATATCCGTAACCCAGCGTTTTCCCATTCCTGGTGCAATAAGAGCTAATTCTTCTGCGTGTTGCCCTTCAGAATGTAAATGAGTTGATAAAATTCCTTTATTCAAATCTTCTTCTCTTGAAAGTACTGCTGCTCCTGCTCCATCTCCAAAAATCACTGAAACACCTCTGCCTTTATCAGACATATCTAATCCGGTGGAGTGTACTTCGGAACCAATTACTAAAATATTTTTATACATCCCTGTCTTGATATATTGGTCGGCAATTGAAATCGCATACACAAATCCAGAACATTGATTTCTAACGTCTAAGGCCCCAACTGTCTTTAAACCTAAATCGCGCTGCACTAACACACCAGGTCCTGGAAAATAATAATCCGGTGAAAGTGTGGCAAAAATTACAAAATCAATATCTTCTTTAGCAACATTTGCCCGTTGTATGGCTATTTCTGCAGCTTTTACACCCATAGAAGTAGTGGTGTCTTCACCTCTGATAATATGACGACGCTCTTTAATTCCTGTTCTTTCCTGAATCCATTCGTCATTGGTATCCATTATTTTGGATAAATCATCATTTGTTACAATGTTTTCTGGCACATAATAACCTAAGCCCGATATTTTTGAATGGTACATTTTATTAGATTTATTAAGCAAATTTAATAAAAATATGCTACAATTTATTATTTATATTATGGTAATTATTCCTTAATTTTAAGATTGATGATACTGTGTTTCTCAATTTTAAATTCTGACTCAAAAAATACAAGTTGATTTTCAAATTTGGCTTCAATTAAATAATATTTCCCTTTAAAATAGGAAGAAATTACCTCAACTTGAATGTCAGATTTTTCTACAATTTGCAATTGATTGGGATAGATTAACTGCATTTTTCCATTTATTTCAATTTCATTTACTTCACCAAATAAAGCCGCAGTATATGGATATTTAGGATGGTTATATAATTCAAGAGGGGTTGCTTTTTCTAAAATAGTAGTATCTTTTAAAACAATAACATCATCTGAAAATGACAACACATCGTTAATATCGTGACTTGCAACAAGGGTTGTAATTTGTTTTTCTTTTAAATATTGAAATATTTTTCTTCTTAATTTGTTTTTTCTGAAATTATCAATGTGCGAAAATGGCTCGTCTAAAAGTAATACTTCTGGTTCTTGTGCTAAAACTCGTGCCAATGCCACACGCTGCATTTGTCCGCCACTTAAAAACTTAGCTTTTACATGTTTAAATTCAGACATTTCTACCAAATTTAAAAGCTCATCTATTCGATCTTGTTTTTCTTTTGGATAAAAATTTGATAAAAATTTTCCTACGTTTTCCCCAACTGTTATAAATGGCATTAAATCGAAATCTTGTGCTAAATATTTCATAAAAGACATTCCTGGTACAAGATGAAATTTTGGACCTAAAACAGGTTCTGACTTCCAAGAAATATTACCTTCATCGCAGTCATATAATCCGTAAATTAATTTCAATAAAGTACTTTTTCCGCAACCACTTTCTCCAATAACGGCTAATCGTTGTCCTTCATCTAAAGTAAATGTTAGATTTTGTAATATAATTTTTTCTTGATAAGAAAAAGAAGGAATGTTTACTTGAAGCATTTGCGAATAGTAAGAAAATAATTCTAAAAATAAAGTGTAAATATATTACTTTAAATGTAACCAAAAAAATATGATGTTTTTAATGAAATAAAAATGTCAATTTGTCAGCAAAAACAAAATTGGTACTTAATTTGACTATTCATTATCATTAATTTAATTAAAACAAACATCATATGACATCAGGAAAAATTAATGTTTCGGTGGAGAATATTTTCCCATTGATTAAAAAATTTTTGTACAGCGATCACGAGATTTTTCTACGTGAATTAATTTCTAACGGAACCGATGCCACTTTAAAATTAAAACATCTTACCAGCATTGGTGAAGCAAAAACGGAATACGGAAATCCGATTATAGAAATTAAAATTGATAAGGAAGGTAAAAAACTTCACATTATCGACCAAGGTATTGGTATGACTTCAGATGAAGTGGAAAAATACATCAACCAATTGGCGTTTTCAGGTGCAGAAGAATTTTTAAATAAATATGAAGATTCTGCTAAAGATTCTGGAATTATTGGACATTTTGGTTTAGGATTTTACTCTGCTTTTATGGTAGCGTCTAAAGTTGAAATTTTTACAAAATCATTTAAAGACGAGCCAGCTGCGCATTGGACTTGCGATGGAAGTCCTGAATTTACTTTAGAACCACATACTAAAACCGATAGAGGTACCGAAATTGTATTACACATTGCAGAAGATTCATTGGAGTTTTTAGAAGAGTATAAAATCCGTGAATTACTTACTAAGTACAATAAATTTATGCCGATTCCAATAAAATTTGGAACTAAAAAAGAAGCATTGCCAAAACCAAATGATGCTGGAGACGATTATAAAGAGGAATATATTGATGTAGATAATTTCATAAACAACCCAAATCCAGCTTGGACCAAACAACCAAGTGAATTATCTGATGAAGATTATAAAAGCTTTTATAGAGAATTGTATCCATCACAATTTGAAGAACCTTTATTTCACATTCATTTAAATGTAGATTATCCTTTTAATTTAACTGGGATTTTATATTTTCCAAAATTAGGTTCCGACTTACAAATTCAGAAAGACAAAATTCAACTATATCAAAATCAAGTTTTCGTAACGGATAATGTGGAAGGAATTGTACCCGAATTTTTATTAATGCTCAAAGGCGTGGTAGATTCGCCAGATATTCCTTTAAACGTTTCACGTTCTGGCCTACAAGCCGATAGTAATGTGAAGAAAATTTCAAATTATATTACACGAAAAGTGGCCGATAAATTGAAATCGTTATTTAATGAAAATAGAGAAGATTTTGAAGCTAAATGGAGCGATATTAAAATTGTTTTAGAATACGGAATGCTTTCTGAACCAAAATTTTATGAAAAATCGGGTGATTTTGTTTTATATCCTACAACTGAAAACAAATATTACACGTTAGCAGAATTAAAAGAAGCAACTAAAGATTTACAAACAGATAAAGATGGAAAATTAGTTGTTTTATATGCGTCTAACAAAGAAACACAACACAGTTACATTGATATCGCCACAAGCAAAGGATATCAAGTATTACTTTTAGATTCTCCAATTGTGTCGCATTTAATTCAGAAATTAGAAGCCGACAATGAAAATTTAACTTTTGCTCGAGTTGATGCGGATCATATTGATAAATTAATCAATAAAGAAGAAACTCAAATTTCTAAATTATCAGATACTGAAAAAGAAAACTTAAAAACTTCTTTAGAAGCAGTAGTTCCTAAAGCGTATACTGTTCAATTAGAATCGTTAGACAGTGATGCTACGCCATTTATAATTACGCAACCCGAATTTATGCGTCGTATGAAAGAAATGAGTCAAAGTGGCGGCGGCGGAATGTTTGGAATGAGCAATATGCCCGAAATGTATAATTTAGTGGTAAATGCCAATTCAGAATTAGCTACTTCTATTTTACAAGCTAATGAAGAAAATCAAAAAGAATTAGTTAAAAACGCTTTAGATTTAGCTAAACTATCACAAGGGCTATTAAAAGGTGAAGAATTAACAGCTTTTGTAAAAAGAAGTTTTGAAACCTTAAAATAATATTTAATACTACATTTATAAATCCTGACAGTTGATTTTTTCTGTCAGGATTTTTTTATATATTGCAAGATCATATTTCAATTATGAAATTAGCAAAACAAGCTATATTATTTTTTTTAGTTCTACTTATGTTTTCTTGTAATAAAGAAGATAATAGTGACTTGTATACTGCTATATCGCCTGTAAAAATGGATTTAACCCAAGTTCCATTTGTAAAACTTTCAGACTATAATTTTTTTCAAGGTGAACTTAAAAATCAAGAGCCTGTTTTAGGTGTTATACCATACAAACCAGAAAGTGAGTTATTTACAGACTACGCCGAAAAGAAAAGATTTGTTTGGATGCCTATAGGTTCAAAAGCAACCTATGTTAATGATTTTTCTATATTAGAATTACCTATTGGCAGTGCATTAATAAAGAGTTTCTACTATAACCATGTGTTACCTTCAAATACTACAAAGATCATAGAAACACGAATAATGATTCGAAAAGCAAATGGTTGGATTTATGCAAATTACATTTGGAATGATGAGCAAACAGAGGCGTATTTAAATTTAAATGGTAATACAAAGCAAATTACATGGATTGATAATAATGCTGTTACAAGAACGATAGATTACGATATTCCAAATGAATTGAAATGTGCGGGTTGTCATACTATTTCAAACGAAAAAAGACCTATTGGAATAAAACCTCAAAATTTAAACGGTAATTACAATTATACTGATGGTGTTTCAAACCAATTGGCAAAGTGGAAATCTCTCGGAATACTTGAAAACAATACTCCTGCGAATATAAATACCGTGGTAGATTACAAAGACACATCTAAACCGTTAGAAACAAGAGTACGGTCTTATTTTGATGCTAATTGTGCACATTGTCATCAAACAGGTGGTTATGCGTCATTTTTCAATTTAAAATTCGGATTTAATGAAACATCAAACTTAACAAGTATGGGCGTTTGTGTTTCACCTAATCATATTGTTCCTGGTATGGAAGGAAGAATTGTAAAACCTGGAAATGTAACACAATCACTTTTATATTACAGAGTTACTACGAATGACCCTTTTTATAGAATGCCCTTTTTAGGAAGAACAATTGTACATGATGAAGGTGTTGCCTTAATCGCAGAATGGATAAATTCTATTACAGAATGTCCTAATTAGAAATAATTATCAATTATTACAGAACTCTTAAATGAAAAAATTTTGGTTACATATTTTGAAAATCATGCTGCCAATTTTTATTTTCTTTTTGGTTTTAGAAATTGCACTTCGGAAAATTCCAAACGATTATAATCTAAAAAAATCCTATTTAGATAAAAACGCTTCAAAAATTAACACTTTAATAGTAGGAAGTTCTCATACTTTTTACGGAATTAATCCGAAATATTTTTCTAAACACACATTCAATGCTGCTTATGTATCGCAAACTTTGGATTTAGACGAAGAACTTTTACATCATTACAAGGATAAATTAACGAATTTAGAAACAGTGATTATTCCTATTTCATATTTTAGTTTGTTTGAAACCTTAGAAACTGACGTTGAAAAATGGCGTTTAAAAAACTACATCTTGTATTATGGTTTTGAAAATAAGTATCATTTTACAGCTAATTTTGAAACTTTAAATCCTGATATTTTACTTAATTTAAAAAAAGTAGTAAAGCATTATGCTTTAAATAAATCATTTATAACCTCTACTAATTTAGGATGGGGAACTAACTTTAACTCAAAAGAAAGAAAAAAATTTGAAGGTCAATATACTGCAAAAAAACATACTACAAAAAACTTTAAATTATTTGATGGAAATATAAAAAGTCTTCAGAAAATTATTGAAATGTGTCAAAATAAGAATATTAAAATTCTATTTATTACCACGCCTACTCATCTTTCTTATTATAAGAATTTAAACCAAATCCAATTATCTAGAACAATTAAAACTATAAATGAATTGGTTCAAAAAAACCAAAATTGCAGTTATTTAAATTTATTGAAATCTGACAAATTTATAACAGCCGATTTTTATGATGCTGACCATTTAAATGATATTGGTGCAAAAAAGTTATCTTTATTACTTGACAAAAAAATTAATTCCCAATAACTGTTCCTTCTTCCTTTTTCTCGTCTTTAAGTATGTTTTGTTCTATTTTTGCTGCCTTATTTTTTGTTGGTAATTTGTAATTTATGGTAAACCCAAATTTTCGAGTATCACTTTTATTATAAGATAATAATGGATCGTTTATTGGTCGGAACAAACTTCTATTCATATTAAAAATATCATCTCCAAAAATAGTTACCGTTAATTGATCTTTTAGGAACTTCTTGCTAAAAGTCATATCTAAATAATTATTAAATGGTTTGTCGGCAACAAAATAAAAGTAATTTCCGCCTGAAGTGATGAATCCAAATTCGGTAATAAATTTAATATCTTTTGGTAAAATTATTTGCGACATTAAATTTAAATTCCAAAAACCTTTTGTTTCTAAATTGGGAATTTGATGCAATTGATATCCTGTATAAAGGTATAAAAAGTTGATTTTATCTGGATTAAAATCAAATTTCATCGTTTCTTTTAATCCTTTTGTAAATAGCATATATGGCAAAGGAAGTGCAAAATTAAAATTATGTATTTTAACTTCCGACACATTAAAATTAGTGCTTTGAACTAAATTTCCATTTAAACTAACTTGTTGTACCACTTGATTTTTCGCACTACTTAAGTTGTAGCCAACATAAGCATAATCAAAAGCACTAATTTTAACTTCAAAATTATCAAATATTGTAGGTTGTAAATTTGGATTTCCAACCGTATTTAAATTCTGATTTTGATACGTGGTGTTGTTCGGATTTAATGCAGAAGTAGATGGCAATGTAATTTTCTTGTTGTAATTCATATTTAAGAAAATTTGTGGCGAAATATTATATTGTACCGTAGCGTTTGGAAACCATCTAAATTGGTCAAACGGAATCAAATCAGCAGTGGTGGTTTTCCCATTAATTTCATATTTTTCGGCTCTGGAACCTAAAATAAAATCGAACTTATTGTATTTTGCTTGAAACTCTAAATAAGTAGCAGCTGTTGTTCTTTGGTAGTCTAAATTTATGCTTCCGAAATTTTTAGCTTCAAAAAGTAGTTTTTCGTACAAAGCACCAAAACTAACTTTTCCTTCATCTAAAATTTTTAAACCTTGTGAATAGTCAAATTTTCCGTTGTAATAATTTTGGTTCGAAAAATTATCCAAAACTGCATTTCTAAAAACGTTTGAAAAGAGGTTAAAATCATTTTTATTGTTGTTATAATTAAAAACAAAATCTAATTTTTGACTTTTATCATCAAATCTTTTCTGATACGTTATTGTAGCATCTTGTCGAGTATTATGAGATTTTCCTTTGTCTGATGTAATAAACCCTAAACCAAAACCTTCTGTTTCACTATTGCTATTTCCCAAATTAACATCATAGTTTAACAACAACCTATCTTTATTAATATCAAAAGTAATCCCAGATTTTAAAAACTGCGATCTATTTATTTTATCACTTTCTACCTTTGATAAAATAGTGTTAGAACTGGTATTTAAAAATTCGGACCAAGTGGCGTTTTCACGATAATTTTGTCCAAAATTTAATTGCCACCCAAAATATTTATTCTTAGCATTTAACAACACACTATTATAAGTTTTAAATCTTATTTTGTCGTAAGAATTAAAATTTGAACTACTGGTATAAGTAGCACTTAAATATTTTTTTGCGTTTCTATTTGTAATAATATTTAAAATAGCACCACCCGAGGTAGCAGGGAATTCAGCTCCTGGTTGCGTAATTACTTCAATTCGTTCTACTGAATTAGCAGGCATTCCTTCTAAAAAAGAATTTAATTCTGCACTTGAAATATTTAATGGTCTTCCATCTAAAAAAACTTCTAATTGTTTTCCTTGATACAACATTCCAGCCACATCTGAAGAAATTAATCCTGGCAACTGCTTGATGGTTTCCATTAAAGTTCCCGCGTTTAAATTCGGTTGATCCGAGATATTAAAAATAGTTCGATCTGGTTTCTGTTCGATAGCTTTTTTCTGTTTTACAATTTTTACTTCTTCAATCTGATTTTCTTTTTGAATTTCGTCTTTTTTTACTTTAGTAGTATCTTGAGCAAAAGCAAAAAGAACAAAACAAGCAGAGAACAAGAAATTTAGAATAAGTTTTTTCATAAGAAATAAATAATTATTTGAATTTAATTACTTGTAAGACGAAAAAATGAGCAAAAAGTTACACTATGTTTTACATAAAAAAGTATCTTTAAACTTTATTAATTTAAATTAAAATTACTTCTGATGAATCTTTCTATTGAAACTCCAGCATTATTGTTTTCAGCTACATCATTAATTTTATTAGCCTATACCAATAGATTTTTAACCATTGCTCAGATTGTAAGAAGTTTAAAGAAAAACTACGACCAAGACCAAAACAAATCTATTTTAGTTGAAATTAAAAACCTCAACCAAAGAATCACATTAATTAGATATATGCAACTTTTTGGCGTGTTGTGTTTGTTTTTGTCTGTTTTTGCGATGTTTTTACTGTTTTTAAACTATGAAACTGCCGGAATTTATATTTTTGGCATCAGTTTATTGTCGTTATTAATTTCATTAGGTATTTCATTTTGGGAAATTAGCATTTCTGTGAATGCGCTTCGAATTCATCTTAAAGATTTAGTTGAGGACGAAAAAAATTAATCGTCATTTTTATAACTACCTTTGTTGACTTTATAAAAACAGATTAATGAAAAATAATGTACTAAAAGGTGTTTTTCTTGTCGCATTAGGCGCTACCAGCTATGGAATGTTAGCTACGTTTGTAAAATTAGCCTACAAAGACGGCTTCACAACGGCTGAAGTAACTTCTTCACAATTTATCTATGGAATACTTGGCGTGCTTTTAATCAATTTATTCCAAAAAATAGTTAATAAAGAAAAAGCTCAAAAAGCAAGCTCAAAAAATATTTTCCAACTAATGGTTGCAGGAACTTCATTAGGAATGACAAGCGTATTTTACTATTTATGTGTAAAATATATTGCTGTTTCAATAGCTATAGTACTTCTTATGCAAACCGTTTGGATGGGTGTTTTATTAGAATGGATATTAGATAAAAAACGCCCTTCCAATCAAAAAATAATTTCGGTAGTAATTGTATTATTTGGAACATTTTTAGCTACAAAATTATATGAATTTACAATTCAATTAGATTGGAGAGGCATATTTTGGGGTATTTTAGCTGCAGCTTCATTTACCACAACTATGTTTACAGCAAATAAAGTAGCTTTGGGAATTTCATCCGCACAGCGAAGTTTATATATGCTATTAGGTGGCGCAGTAATTGTATTTACTTTTTCAGCCTTTACACAAGTTGGATCTTTAAACATTGAAATTTTCAAGAATTACGGATTATTTTTAGCGCTTTTCGGCACAATTATACCACCAATTTTACTAAATGCTGGTTTTCCAAAAACAGGATTGGGTTTAGGAAGTATTGTGGCCTCTTTAGAATTACCGGTTTCAGTTCTTATGGCGTTTTTAATATTAAATGAAAAAGTGGTTTTTTGGCAATGGAGTGGCATCGCATTAATTATTTTAGCCATTGTGATTATGAATCTTAATTTTTCAAAAAAGGAACACTAATTCCAAAAAATAGCAATAAATTAGCGGTGTAAATCATCGCTTTTTTTATGCTTAATTTATTTGATAAAGAACCTATATTTTTAAATTTACCTGATGCCGAGTTTATTTATTATCCAAATTTTTTCTCTAAAGAAAAAGCCGATTTATTTTTAGAAACCCTATCTAAAGAAATAGCTTGGCAACAAGATGACATAACCATTTTTGGAAAAAAAATAGCACAACCCAGATTAACTGCTCTTTATGGAAATGACGGAAAATCCTATGGATATTCCAATATTGTTATGCAACCTCATCCGTTTAATAGCGTTTTAACCTTCATAAAAGAAGAAATTGAAAGTACTATAAACGAACACTTTACAACAGTTTTACTAAATTATTATAGAAACGAAAGAGATAGCAATGGTTGGCATTCCGATAACGAAAAAGAATTAGGCAGAGATCCTGTTATTGCTTCCGTGAGTTTTGGAGAAGCAAGAATGTTTCAAATAAAACACAATACAAAAAAAGAGTTCAAGCAGTCTTTATTATTAGAACACGGTAGTTTATTAGTAATGAAAAATGGTGCTCAAATTCATTATAAACATCAAATTCCAAAAGCCACGCAACAGAAAAACCCAAGAATAAATTTAACTTTCAGAAAAATTCTTTAAAAAAAGCCTCTATTTTTTTGCTTCAAAATATTTTTTTTAATAATATTGAATAATAAATTAAAAATAAGATAGAATAATTAACAAA
>NZ_JAGNYF010000064.1 GCF_017985075.1 Flavobacterium sp. | reverse complement strand
TCTTTCATTTAAACTTAAAATGGATAACAACCAAAACCAAGAAACGGTAAAAAACGTTTTTACAAAATACCTTGAAGAAAAAGGACATCGCAAAACGCCTGAACGTTATGCAATACTTCAAGAAATATACGAAAATCAAGAACATTTTGATATCGAATCCTTGTATATTAAAATGAAAAACAAAAATTATCGTGTTTCTCGTGCTACTTTATACAACACTATTGAATTATTATTAGATTGTAAATTAGTTCGTCGTCATCAATTTGGACAAAATCAAGCACATTATGAAAAGTCTTATTTTGATAAACAACACGACCATATTATTTTAACGGATACAGGAGAAGTTATTGAGTTTTGCGACCCACGTATTCAGCAAATTAAGCAAACTATGGAAGAAATGTTTGGAATTAATATAGAAACACATTCCTTATATTTTTACGGAACAAAAAAGAAATAAAAATACAGACAAATTAAATTTGTCTTTTCAATGCAAACAACACAAACAACAACACAATGAATGTAGATTTACTACTTGGATTACAATGGGGTGACGAAGGAAAAGGAAAAATCGTCGATGTATTAACTTCAAAATACGATATTATTGCGCGTTTTCAAGGCGGTCCGAATGCAGGACACACACTTGAATTTGATGGAATTAAACACGTTTTAAGAACCATTCCTTCTGGAATTTTTCATAAAAACAATGTAAATATCATTGGAAATGGCGTGGTAATGGATCCTGTGGTTTTTCAAACAGAAATTAAAGGATTAGAAAAATTTAATTTGGATGTTAAATCAAAATTATTTTTATCAAGAAAAGCGCATTTAATTTTACCTACACATCGTTTACTTGATGCCGCTTCGGAAGCTTCAAAAGGAAAAGCTAAAATTGGTTCTACTTTAAAAGGAATCGGACCTACATATATGGATAAAACCGGTAGAAATGGATTGCGAATTGGCGATTTAGAAATGGCTGATTTTAAAGAAAGATACCGTGCCTTAGCTGACAAACACGAAGCAATGATTGCTTTTTATGATGTAGATTTACAATATAATTTAGCCGAAATGGAAGCTGAATTTTTCGCAGCAGTGGAAGAATTAAAAACTTTAACTTTCATTGATTCCGAAGAATATTTAAACAAAGCATTAAAAGCAGGAAAAACTATTTTAGCAGAAGGTGCTCAAGGATCTTTATTAGATGTTGATTTTGGAACCTATCCTTTTGTAACTTCTTCTAATACTACTGCTGCTGGAGCTTGTACAGGTTTAGGAATTGCTCCAAATAGAGTAAAAGAAGTTTTCGGAATTTTTAAAGCGTACACCACTCGTGTAGGAAGCGGACCTTTTCCAACAGAATTATTTGATGAAGTTGGCGCCAATATGGCAAAAATCGGAAACGAATTTGGTTCAGTTACAGGACGTGCTCGTCGTTGTGGATGGTTAGATTTAGTGGCATTAAAATATGCTGTTGAAGTAAATGGTGTTACCGAATTATATATGATGAAAGGTGACGTATTATCTGGATTTGAAACGCTAAAAATTTGTACAGCATACAAGTACAAAGGAGAAGTTTTAAAACATTTCCCTTACAACATTGAACCAGAAAATGTGCAACCAATTTATACTGAAATGAAAGGTTGGCAAGCCGATTTAACAGGTATGACAACGTATGAAGAATTACCTTCAGAATTAAAGACTTACATCGAATTCATTGAAAAAGAATTAGAAGTGCCAATAAAAGTTGTTTCTGTAGGTCCTGATAGAACTCAAACAATTACAAGATAAGTTACAAAATTTTGTTATACTGAACTCGTTTAAGTATTACACATATTAAAACCGCAGATTCTCAGATGATCCAAAATCTGAAATCTGCGGTTTCTTATTTTTGATCTATTAAAATTCGCAAAATCTGTGTACCTATCAAAAAAACCATAAAATATTCTTAATACGCATTCATTATTCTACATTTTACTTAAATTTGACAAAAAATTGAGAAATTGAGAAAATATTTATATGCTGTCGTTTTGGTATTTACCATATGGTTTGGAAATGCTCAAACTACAAATCAACAAATTACTCCTTCTAATCCTAATGGGATAAAAATTTTGCATTCTGATTTTATCGATAAAAATCAAAATGAAATCCCGAGCGCCATTATTTTTACTGGAAATGTTCAAGTGCAACATAATGGTGTTCTTATAAATTGTAATAAAGCGTATCATTATACCGATGAAGATTACGTAAAAGCGTTTGGAAACGTAATATTAAACCAAGGCGATACTATTGTAATGAATAGCCGTTATGCGGAATACAGTGGGAAAACGCTTCAAGCATTTGCAACTGGAAATGTCAATTTGCGTTCGCCCGATTCTAATTTAACAACCGATACCATTCACTTTGACAGAAATAAACAAGAGGCTTATTTTACAAGTTGGGGAACTATAATAAACAAAGAAAATACTTTAAAAAGTAAATTTGGAAAATATATTATAAACAACAAAAAATACGTTTTCAAAACAGCAGTAACGGTTGTAAATCCACAAGTTACTATTAAAACTAATAATTTAGATTTTTACGACAACTCAGGTCACGCCTACGTTTACGGCCCAAGTACGATTACAAGTAAAGAAAATGTGATTAACACTACAAATGGATTTTATGACACTAAAAATGATGTTGGAAGGCTTTTAGATAAATCCAATATCGTTTATAACAATCGGAAAGTAGAAGGCGATATTATCAATTACGACCGAAAGAAAAATTTCGCTAAAGCTACCAATAACGTAAAAATTACGGATACAATTAATAATATGATTGCTACCGGACATTACGCAGAAGTATATCGAAATATTGGCGGCACCAAAAAAGATTCGATGTTTATTACCAAAAAAGCACTGGTAAAAACATTAGTAGAAAAGGATACTATGTATCTCCACGGAAAAAAAATATTGGTTACGGGTCCGCAAGAAGATAGAACTATAAGAGCTTTTAACAATGTTCGATTTTTTAAAACGGATATGAGTGGAAAATGCGATTCCATTCATTCTAATAATAAAACACAACTCACAAAACTTATCGGAAGACCTGTAGTTTGGAATGCCGACAATCAAATGACGGGCGACGTTATTCATTTAATAGGAAATAATAAAACCGAGAAATTAGATTCATTGAAAATACTCAATAATGCCTTTTTGGTTCAAAAAGATACGTTAAGTGAGGATAATTTCAATCAAGTGAAAGGGCAATTTTTATACGGAAAGTTTAGAGATAATAAATTATACGAAGTAGATTTAATCAAAAATACAGAGAAAATTTATTTTATGTATAACGATGAAAATGAAATGGTTGGAATTGATAAAGGCGTTTCAAGTAGTATCAATATGCAATTGGAAAACAACAAAATTTTAGAACTAACTTCATTCAAAAAAATTTTAAGCGATACCTATCCTGATAAAGAATTTCCAAAAAACGCAAGGCGACTTAGAGGTTTTATTTGGCGAATAGATGAAAAAATCACTTCTTTAGAGAATATTTTTCCAGAAGAAGAAAAAACCATTGACGAAAAAGTGAAAATCGAAACCAAGAAGAAAGAAAAAGAAGAGAAGAAACCAATGTCCGTGCTAAAAGAGACTACGGATTATGGAAAAAAAGTAGGAAGTAAAAAGGAAAAAGTGAAAAGTAAAAAGCAGTAAACTTCATCACCTTTAACCCTTCACCTAAAACACAAAAAAATGATAAACGATTTCTTTAAATATCAAGCACAAACCTCTCCTCACCCATTAGCTATGGAAATTTCTTATGCTAAAGGTTCTTATATTTATGATACTTCTGGAAATAAATATTTAGATTTTGTAGCAGGTGTTTCAGCGTGTAGTTTAGGACATCAAAATGAACGTGTAAATACGGCTATAAAAAACCAATTAGACAAATATTCTCACGTTATGGTGTATGGCGAATATGCCCAACATCCAGCAACCGAATATTGTAAATTATTAGCCGAGCATCTTCCCTATCCATTAAAAAAAACATATTTGGTAAATTCGGGTACAGAAGCTACCGAAGGTGCTTTAAAATTAGCCCGAAGAGTAACCGGAAGAAGCCAGTTTATATCTTGCCATAATGCGTATCACGGGAACACTATGGGAAGTTTAAGTGTAATGGGTTTTGAAGAACGCAAACAAGTATTTAGACCATTAGTTCCAGACGTTGATTTTATTACTTTTAATAACGAAGAAGATATCCAGAAAATTACAACAAAAACAGCGGGAATCATCTTAGAATCTATTCAAGGAGGCGCAGGATTTATTCAACCTCAAAACGATTTTCTTAAAAAAGTTAGAGCGCGATGCACTGAAGTTGGCGCGATGTTAATCATAGACGAAATTCAACCCGGATTTGGTCGTACTGGAAAATTATTCGGCTTTGAAAATTTCAATTGTGTTCCAGATATTTTAGTTATCGGAAAAGGAATGGGCGGCGGAATGCCTGTTGGCGCATTTGTAGCTTCTGAAGCACATATGGATTTATTATACGACAATCCGAAGTTAGGACATATCACCACATTTGGTGGACATCCTGTAATTGCAGCCGCTTGCTTAGCCACATTACAAGAAATTACTGAAACCAATTTAATGGCTGAAACATTAGAAAAAGAAATTCTTTTCAGAAAATTATTGGTTCACCCTTTAATAACAGAAGTTCGTGGAAAAGGATTGATGTTAGCTGCAATGACAAAAAACGCAAACATTACAAATGAAGTTATTTTACGATGTCACAAACGTGGACTAATATTATTTTGGTTATTATTTGAAGGAACAGCCATCCGAATTACACCTCCATTAACCATTTCCAATCAAGAAATTGTAGAAGGTTGTCAATTATTATTAGAAGTTATGGACGAGGTTCATACTTTGAATCTTTAAAACCTAAATATTAATTTTTTAAACACTGATTTGAGAAATTATAAAAATTAGTATAATTTCTCAAATCAGTGTTGCATAAAAACTGTATTTGAACTTAATTTTTGTTAATTAAATTGTTCAAAAGATACACTTGGCAAAGAATTTGCAAGCATTAAATTACGTAATTTTATTACTGTAACTTTTAAAAAGTTGTTGCTATGAATATGAGCCATAATGAAGAAGAGGAAGAAAACAAATTATCGCTTTCTAAATTCGAATCGATGCTAAAAACCAACAAGGTTTTCTTTTTTGATTCGGAAGAATTTGAAGATATTGTTTTGCATTATATGGATACTGGGCGCGTTAATTTAGCAAAAAAAGCACTACGCTTGGGCTTAGAGCAACATCCAAAATCTACAGGATTAAAACTGGTTCACGTTGAATTATTAATTTACGATGACAAAATTGAACAAGCTGAAAAAATCTTAAACGAAATCGCGTTATTAGAACCTACAAACGAAGAAGTTTTTATTCAACGTGCCAACATTTGTTCCAAAAGAGACCAACACGAAAAAGCTATTGAACATTTAAGAATTGCACTTCGATACACAGATGATGAAGCAGATGTATATTCTATGATTGGAATGGAGTATTTATTTATGGATAATTTAGAGTTGGCCAAAGAAAACTTTATTTTATGTTTAGATAACGATGAAGAAGATTATTCTGCACTTTACAATGTGGTGTATTGTTTTGACTTCTTAGACCAAAATCAGGAAGCAATAGTATATTTAGAAAATTTCATAGAGAAAAATCCTTATAGCGAAGTGGCTTGGCACCAATTAGGGCGCCAATTTTATGCCATTAAAAATTACGAAAAAGCCGTTTGGGCTTTTGATTATGCCTGTCTTATTGATGAAGGTTTTTTAGGCGCGTTTTTAGAAAAAGCAAAATCATTAGAAAAACTTCAGCACTATCAAGAAGCCATAGATTGTTATTTAATAACTATTGAATTAGATGATCCTACTTCATTTGCCTATTTGCGCATTGGAAAATGCTATGAAAAACTTGGAAATTCAGAACAAGCTTTAAATTTTTACTTAAAAACCGTTCACGAAGATCCTTTATTGGATAAGGCTTGGTTAGCTATAACTGATTTTTACATCAAACAAAAAGATTTCCAAAAATCATTATATTACGTAAATAAAGCAATTGGAATTGATGGTGAAAATCCACTTTATTGGAGACGATATGCTACCATAAATCAATACCTGAATTTCTTTGAAGAGGCAGAAGAAGGTTACAGAAAAGCGTTTGAAAACGGAGATGTAGAATTAGATAATTTTCTTTTTTGGAGTGATGTTTTATATGTTTTAGGCGAAGTAAATGCAGCCTTCGAAATCTTAAATCAAGCCAAAGAATTGTATCCAAATGAAGCCGAGATTTTATATCGTTTAGTAGGTTTATTCTACAATATTGAGGAGGAAACTAACGCCATCGAAGCATTAGAAACGGCTTTAACAACCGATTTTAACAAAAATTACATATTAAAAGATGCCTTCCCACACGTTTGGGAATGCGAAACTGTACAAAATAGTATTAAAAAACATACACTATAAGCCAATCTATGGAAATTATCGACTTTTTATTGCATTTTTTGAAAGATCCTTTAACCGTAATTACACAACTAATTGACCAATACAATACATTCATATATTTTATTTTATTTTTAGTAGTATTTGTAGAAACTGGTTTTGTTGTAATGCCATTATTACCAGGAGATTCGATGCTTTTTGCCATTGGTGTCATTGCTGCAACTACCGGAAAATTAAGTTTGGTGATTATAATTCCTTTGTTAATTTTAGCTGCTTTACTTGGTGACAATTTAAACTATTTTGTAGGCCATAAATTTGGTGAATTCATAAAAGAAAAAAAGAAAATACTTTTCTTAAAAAGAGAATATATTGAAAAAACGGAAGATTTTTTCAAAAAAAATGGAGGAAAAGCAGTGATAATGGCTCGTTTTGTGCCTATTGTAAGAACTATCGCTCCCTTTGTAGCCGGAGCTGGAAGTATGAAATATAGAAATTACATTCTGAATTGTATTTTAGGCGCTGTACTTTGGGTAGCAGGAATTACACTTTTAGGTTATTTTTTAGGACAATTTGAAATAGTGAAAAACAACTTTGAAAAATTAGTTTTAGGTATTGTTTTGGTTTCAGTATTGCCAATTTTCATTAAAATTTTCAAATCCAAATTTAACAAAGCATAACGGAAATGAAGCATAAATCACAAAAGAAACAGCGCAAGTTTGGACTTATTGGTAAAAACATAAGTTATTCTTTTTCTAAAAAATATTTCTCCGAAAAATTTATAAATAATCATTTTCATAACTGTGAATATGAAAATTACGATATTAAAACCATAAAAGAATTTATTGAAATTATTGATAAAACTAAAGGGTTGGTTGGGCTAAATGTTACCATACCTTACAAAGAATCTATTCTTCCATTTTTGGATAAAATTTCTAAAAACGCCAAAAAAATTGGAGCTGTCAATTGCATTTCTATATCCAAAAACAAAAAAATAAAAGGATACAATACCGATTTTTATGGGTTTAAAAAATCATTGAAACCCTTATTGAAAAATCATCACAAAAAAGCATTGATCTTAGGAACAGGTGGCGCCAGTAAAGCGGTAGCTTTCGCTTTAAAAAAACTAAATATCGAATTTGATTTTGTATCTCGAAATCCATCAGAATATGAAATTGGATACAACGAAATTAATGCAGCTATTTTTAATGAATATCAAATAATTATAAACACTACACCTTTAGGAACATTTCCTAATATTTCAGAATTTCCAAAATTAGATTATGCCTTATTTACATCAAAACACATTGCTTTTGATTTGGTGTATAATCCTGAAGAATCCGCTTTCTTAAAAAAAGCAAGAAAAGCCGGTGCAATTACAAAAAACGGACAAGAAATGCTTATAAATCAGGCTGAAAAAGCTTGGTTAATCTGGAACAAATAACAACTATTGTGATATTTTAGTACAATTTCTTTGTATTTCCCGCCTCTTTTGGTATCTTCGAGCCCTAAACTTAAGCATTAAAACATGTTAGAAGAATTGAATGATAACCTGCAACAAGCAGATGGACAAGAAGAAATAACTTCAATTGAAAACCAAACTCCTATTTCAGAAGAAACTGAATTAGAAACTCAAGTTTTGGAAGTAACTGAAAATGAAACGATTTCGGAAAAGTTAGAAGAAGAAACAACCGTTTCAGTACAAGATGAAATAGACAATCATTTGGCTGAATCAAGCGAAGAAGGTTCTATTGATACCGATTTAGAAATTGAAGTTAAAGATTACGAAAAACTTTCTTTAGAAGAATTAGTTGATGAATTGGCTTCTCTTGTAGGCCATGAAAAAGCCTTAGTTTTCAAAAATCAAATTGAAGATGTAAAAAAAGCATTCTTAAATCAATTTCATCAATTAATTGAAGAAAAAAGAGTTGCCTTTTTTGCTGAAAATGAAACTTCTACAGAATTTGAATATCATTCACCAATAAAAGTAAAATTTGATCAATTGTTAGATACTTTTCGTAACAAAAGAAATACAAATTTTAAAAATATTGAAAATCAATTAAAAAATAATTTAACTGAAAAAACTGCTTTAATAGAAGAATTAAAAGCATTAATTGCAAGTAACGATTCTAATATTTCAGAAATGTTTAAAAAATTCAACGACATTAGAGAGCGTTGGAAAAACTCTGGAGCTATACCAAAAGACAAATATAATTTAGTTTGGAATAATTTTCATTTTCATGTAGATAGATTTTACGAAATTGTTCATTTAGATAGAGAAATTAGAGATGCTGATTTTAAAAACAATTTAGAGCAGAAGTTAGAAATTATTGCCAAAGCAAAACTTTTAGTAGAATTACCAGATGTAACTAAATCTTTCAGAGAATTACAATTGTTACATCGTGTTTGGAAAGAAGAAATTGGACCTGTAGACAAAGAAAATAGAGAAAAAATTTGGCAAGAGTTTAGTGAAATTACTAAAATTCTTCATGATAAACGTGAAGCATTAGCGTCTCAATTTAAAGAAAAAGAGCAAGAAAATTTAACTCGCAAAAACGAAATTATTGCTGAAGTAAATGCATTAAGCACTGAAAAAGTTACCAATCACGGTGAGTGGCAAAATCAAATTGTAAAATTAGAAGCGTTACGCGATGCATTCTTTAAAGCAGGACGTGTGCCAGCAGAAGCTACAGAAGTTACTTGGAGTAATTTTAAAAATGCTGTTCGTGCTTTTAATGCTACGAAAAATTCATTTTATAAAGATATTAAAAATGAACAACATCGTAATTTAGAATTAAAATTAGCCTTAATTGAGAAAGCAAAAGCGAATATTGATACGGAAGATTTTGATGCTACCACTCCAATAATGAAGCAAATTCAAGAAGAGTGGAAAAAAATTGGACATGTACCAAGAAAAATCTCCGATGAAATTTGGGAAACGTTCAAAAAAACTTGTAATGCCTATTTTGATAGATTACACGAATCGAGAAAAGAAGAAATTGGTGTAGAAGTTGAAGCGTTTGAAAAGAAAAAAGAATACTTAGAAATCGTTCGTGCATTTGAATTAGTAGGTGAACATAAAACCGATTTAGACGCCATTAAAGCACATATTGCTGCATGGAAAGAATTTGGTAAAGTGCCTCAAAATCGTCGTCATATTGAAGGAAAATTCAATAAAATTTTAGATGCTTTGTTTGAAAAACTAAGTTTATCTAAAAAAGATTCTGAAATGATGAAATTTAGCAATCGTTTAGAGCAACTTTCGGAAGGAAACGACCAAAGAGCC
>NZ_JAGNYF010000017.1 GCF_017985075.1 Flavobacterium sp. | reverse complement strand
ATGCTATTGGCGAATCATTAGCAAATGGAAATATTGTTAGAATTGATAATTTAGGTACCTTTCAACTAAATTTAACTGGTACACCAGCCGATACAGAAGCGGCTTTAGGAAAATCGAATATTAAAGCGGCAAAAATCAATTACAAACCCTCAAAAGATTTAAAAACCAGAATGAAAAAAATTACTTATAAACGTATGCGTTAATTCTATTGTATTCAAACATAAACCCAATTTGATGTTTTCATACACTGAATTATTTTCTAATTTCTTAAAATTTTACACAATTTTTAAGAAAATTTACGTTTAACATATAGTAACTTGCACTTTTAAATCAGACATACGATGAACAATATAAAAATACTTTGGGTAGACGACGAAATTGACTTATTGAAGCCACATATCTTATTTTTAGAAAAGAAAAACTACACGGTTACTACCTGTAACAACGGACAAGACGCGATTGATTTATACAAAGAAACCGCTTTTGATGTGGTTTTTTTAGATGAAAATATGCCAGGACTTTCGGGTTTAGAAACGCTTTCGGAAATGAAAGAATTTAAATCTTCTACACCAGTAATTATGATTACAAAAAGTGAGGAAGAATACATTATGGAAGAAGCCATTGGTAGTAAAATTGCCGATTACTTAATAAAACCCGTAAATCCGAATCAGATTTTATTGAGTTTAAAGAAAAACTTAGACCATTCGCGTTTGATTTCTGAAAAAACCACTTTGGATTATCAGAAAGAATTTAGAAAAATTGCGATGGAAATGGCAATGGTAAACTCGTTTGATGAATGGGCTGAATTCTACAGGAAATTAGTGTATTGGGAAATCGAATTGGAAACCATTGAAGACCAAAACTTAATTCAAATATTAGAAAGCCAAAAAGCAGAAGCCAATTTGCAGTTTGGAAAATTTATTGAACGCAATTACGAAGATTGGTTCGACGAAAAAGCAGACAAACCGATTTTATCTCATAAATTATTTGGCGAATTGGTAGCACCTGAAATTCGTAAGAAAGATAAACCTATTCTGTTTGTAGTGATAGATAACTTGCGTTTGGATCAATGGAAAATTTTCGAAAACATTGTATTCAATCATTATAAGCCTGAAAAGGAAGTGAACTACTACTCTATTTTACCAACCGCTACACAATATGCCCGAAATGCTATTTTTTCTGGATTATTGCCTTTAGAAATGGAAAAGAAGTTTCCGCAATATTGGAAAAACGATACTGATGAAGGTGGTAAAAATATGCACGAAGCTGATTTTTTAAACGAACAACTAAAACGTTTGGGTTTAAACATCAAGAGCGAATACTATAAAATTACCAATTTACGTGATGGTAAGAAATTAGTAGATAATTTTAAATCGTGCAAAAACAACGATTTAACTACTATTGTGTACAATTTTGTAGATATGTTATCGCACGCTAAAACCGAAATGGATGTGGTAAAAGAATTAGCGTCTAACGACAAAGCGTATCGTTCTTTAACGTTAAGTTGGTTTAAAAATTCGCCTTTGTTAGAAATGATTCAGCAAGCCCAACAAATGGGTTTTAAACTCATTATTACTACAGACCACGGTACGATTAATTGCAAAAATCCATCGAAAGTTATTGGCGATAAAAACACCAGTTTAAACTTACGATACAAAACGGGTAGAAGCTTAACGTACGAAAGCAAAGATGTATATGCCGTAAAAGATCCGAAAAAAATTGGTTTACCAAGCATAAATATGACCAGTTCTTATATTTTTGCCAAAAGCGATTTCTTTTTGGCCTATGTAAACAATTTTAATCACTATGTTAGCTATTACAGAAATACGTATCAGCACGGAGGCGTTTCATTAGAAGAAATGATTATTCCGTGTATAGTTTTGAATCCGAAGTAAAATAGGTAAAAGGTTTTGGGTATGAGGTAAAAGGTGAAAGCCAAACCCTTAACCCTTAACCTTTAACCCTTAACCAAAAATAATGACTACAACATTCACATTAGAAGACATAAATAAAGTAGCTAAAGAAATTCTTGCTACACCGCGTTTAAAAAAAGTAATTACTTTTCACGCGACTATGGGAGTGGGTAAAACCACTTTAATTAAGGAATTGGTAAAAGAATTAGGCGTTACAGGAAACTCAAGTAGTCCTACTTTTTCGTTAGTTAACGAATATTTATCCGATAGTGGAGAAACCATTTATCACTTTGATTTATACCGAATTAACTCTGAAATGGAAGCCTATGATATGGGAATTGACGAATATTTTTATTCTGATAATTGGTGTTTTATAGAATGGCCTGAAAAAGTACCGCATTTATTACCTTTAGACCACGCCTCAATTGTAATTAGACAGTTACCCAACGGTAAAAGAGAATTGATTTTGAAAAATGATTAAAATAGGGTTGTCCTTATAAAAAAGTTTAAAAATAATTCTTTATATTTGATTTTAATAATGCGAAACAAAACTTTCGCCAATCTTTCCAACTTGGAATAAAAGTAGTTTGAAAGTTTCGCATATATACAAGTTGTGCGTCATTTTGGCGGAACAGAACGAAAATGAGAAACTAAGAAAATAAAATTGAGTAAAAAAATAGAAAATAGAAAAAATGTTTGGTTTTTAACACCAGTATTTGGAACTATAATTTTCATTTTTCTTTATATTTTAGCAACACAATTTTATCCAGGCGGTTCACAAATTGACCAAAACTCAATTGGATTTAGTTGGATTAATAATTATTGGTGTAATTTACTAAATGATACAGCTATAAACGGAAAAATAAATTCAGCAAGACCAATTGCTTTAACAGGAATGATAATTCTATGTTTTACGCTTTCTACATTTTGGTTTTTATTTCCAAGAAACTTAAACATAAGAAAATCAACAAAAAATATTATTCAACTTTCGGGAATATTATCAATGATTATTGCAATGTTTATATTTACAAAATATCACGACATAATAACAAATCTCGCTTCACTTTTTGGAGTAATTACATTAATCGGAGCATTTATTATTCTGTACAAAATAAAATGGAACAGACTTTTTAGATTTGGAATATTTAACCTTTTTATAGTCGGAATAAATAATTATGTTTATTACAACAAAGAATTAATTATATATCTACCAGTAATCCAAAAATTGAGTTTTCTTTCATTCCTAATTTGGATTTGCTTAATAAGCATAAACTTATACAACAAAATAGAAATCAAAACATAAATCAAAACATAAAAAAAAGAAAAAACGAACGCACAACAGCCGTTTCACGAAATTGCGGGGTTTGGGATTTATCAGAATTGGTAATTTTTGAAACTAAATTTTATCTATATTCGTAATCGAAAGTGTTGAAAATACGTAACTTCGTTAAGCGGCGACACGTTAGCGGTAATTATCTTACGCACAAGAAGTAATCAAATTTTAAAATCAAAAAAAGTTAATTTCCATCATAAAAACTGTTTAAAGAAAAAGAAATGAAAAGTTTGCTGAAATATTATATGCTATTGTTTTGTTCATTTTATGCATTTGCACAAGAAATTTCTGTGCCTGAAAAACTAAAGACAATTCCAAATACTGAATGTTATTGGGCATATAGTGTGGAAAGAACAAATACTAAAAATGATAGTATTCATAATTATACTATAAGAGTTAATATTGCGCAAATTGATAGCACTGGAAATTATAAAGGAAATTTAAAACTAAATAATGTTATTGTATATTGTCAATTTGTCGAAAATGGTAATACAAAAAAGAAACGCTTCAAGCAATCTGGAGAAAATTGGATATCAAAATTTAAAATTCATACAAATAAATCTTTACCATTAGAAATAATCGCGAACTATGATAATCAGGAAAGTATAATGCCTTTGAAATTAAATCAAGGGACGTATCCTGGCGAATAGTGTTAAAGTTAATCAATAATAACTACCGCTAACAGGCATTTGGCAAGATTGCAAATTTTGTAGTAAATTCACGTTTACATTTCGTAAAAAATTTTATCTTTGATAGAAAATAATCGGTTCCGAAGTTCGCAACCTCGCCAAGCGCCGGAACGTTAGCGGTAATGCCTCAGTGGACGACAAACAACCATAAAATTATATGAACAAAGAAATTAAAAATTCAATTTTAGCAATCACATTAGGAATTATACTTTTATTAATTTCTATGACTTTATTTAGAGTTGTATTAGGTGGTTTTGGATTTTTTCTTGGATTATGTTTGACATTTTTTGGTTTTATTTATTTAATAATAGCAATTTTGCATAAATAATAATTACTAAAGTATTTTTAAAAGAATTACTAAATTGGAAATTGAAGTTCAAAAAGTAGTTAAAAATTGGAAGCAAAATTTAAAAGTTTGATGCAGTACAACCGCTAACAACTATACAAACCTGTAATTCTAAACTTCTTTCAGCATCTCAAACCATTGGTTTTCTGTATTATTTAGCCGCTCACTTGTAACTTTATAGAAAATTACTTAATTTGGCTACAAAATAAAACAAGTATGTCCATTTATTCTCCGTTTTCAGCCAAACAATTGCTTCCTCAAGAAGAAAAATTGGAAATTGCCAAACACAAAAGTGAGTTGTTTATCGGTATTCCGAAAGAAACGTCTTACCAGGAACGTCGTATTTGTTTAACGCCCGATGCGGTGAGCTCATTGGTAAGTCACGGACATCGTGTAATGATTGAAAGCGGTGCAGGAAAAAACGCCAGTTTTACAGATAAAGAATATTCAGACGCAGGCGCTGAAGTAACACAAGATACTAAAAAAGTATTTTCTTGTCCGATACTTTTAAAAGTAGAACCGCCTACTTTAGAGGAAATAGAAATGATGAACTTAGAAGCCATTCTGATTTCAGCCATTCAATTAAAAACACAGAAAAAAGAGTATTTTGAAGCCCTTACCAAAAAGAAAATCACCTCATTAGCATTCGAGTTTATTAAAGATAGCGACGGTTCGTATCCAGCAGTAAAATCGTTAAGTGAAATTGCAGGAACTGCTTCAGTTTTAATTGCAGCCGAATTAATGATTAATAATAACGACGGAAAAGGGTTGTTGTTTGGAAATATAACAGGCGTTCCTCCTACCGAAGTTGTTATTTTAGGCGCAGGAACCGTTGCCGAATATGCTGTAAGAACGGCATTAAGTTTAGGCGCCAACGTAAAAGTATTTGACAATTCTATTACGAAATTACGACGATTACAAAATACATTAAATCAAAGAATATTTACTTCTACCATTCACGATAAAGCCTTATTAAAAGCCTTACGAAGATGTGATGTGGCTATTGGTGCCTTAAAAGGGGAAAACAGAACACCCATTGTAGTTACAGAAACAATGGTAGAATATATGAAAAAAGGAGCCGTAATTGTTGATGTAAGTATTGATACCGGTGGTTGTTTTGAAACCTCAGAAGTTACTACGCACGAACATCCAACCTTTATAAAAAACAATGTCATTCATTATTGCGTGCCGAATATTCCTTCACGCTATTCTAAAACAGCCAGTATTTCTATTAGTAATATTATCACGCCAACGTTAATAAACATTGCTGAAGATGGTGGTATTGAAACGGCTATTCGTTGCAATAAAGGATTGAAAAACGGAATTTATTTTTACCACGGAATTTTAACCAATAAATCTATTGCGGATTGGTTTAATTTAGAGCATAGAGACATCAATTTAATTGTTTTTTAATTCCATTACCCATTACAAAATGACATCTAAAAACATTTCTAATGCTTTACTTCGCACGCTGTTTATTCTTGCAGGCATTGTGTTTTTGGGCTATATTATTGGAGTAATTTCGTCTGTACTAATTTATGTTTTTGTAGCGATTTTATTAAGTTTTGTAGCGCAACCTATTTCTGATTTTTTACAAAAAAAGTTACGCTTTCCTCCTATTTTGGCTATTATCGTGTCTTTAACGCTGTTTATTGTTTTAGCGTTTGGTATCTTGTTATTGTTTGTGCCTTTAATAGTTAGTCAGAGTAAAAATTTAGCGTTGCTTGATATGGTGGCGTTAGAAAAAAATTCTACGTTATTCATCAATCAAGTCGATGTTTGGTTGCAAACCTATGACATTCAATATAAAAAATTAATAGACATTCAGAAGATTACACAATCGTTTAATTTTAATTTTATTACTGATATATTAAACTCGATAATTGGTTCTATAGGAAATTTTGGAATGGCTATTTTTTCGATATTTTTCATTTGTTTCTTCTTATTGAAAGATCAAAAACTAATTACAACAAATTTACGTGCTGTATTACCTGCAAACCACAGATGGCGTATTTTAGCTTCGCTATTGCGTATAAAAAATATGCTATCAAAATACACCATTGGTTTATTAACACAGCTTTTATTGGTATTTGTTATGTACTTAATTGTCTTGTTAATTTTTGGTGTAGAAAATGCGTTTATTATTGCGTTTTTAGGCGCTATTTTAAACATTATACCATATGTAGGGCCTATAATTGCTTTAGTAATGACGGCGTTTTTAACCATATTGGGGCACATTCACGAAGATTTTCAATTGGTAGTTATGCCCACCACATTATATGTTATTATTGGCTATTTTATTGTGCAACTTATTGATAATAATGTAAGCCAACCTATTATTTTTTCTAAAAGCACGAATTCGCATCCTTTAGAAATATTTTTGGTAACACTAATTTCAGGAACGCTATTAGGAATATTGGGAATGATTATTGCCATTCCAGTTTACACGGCTTTAAAAGTGGTATTGAAAGAGTTTTACCCTAAAAGTACATTTATTCAAATAGTAACCAAAGGTTTATAATGCAGCTATCACTTCTTTCCGCCGAAATTCAAGAATATATTCATAATTCTTTACAAGCCAATATTTCAAAATTAGCGTTATCCAAAAACCCTTTTCCTGAAGTAGATTGGAAAGAAATTATCAATCAAATTGTATCTAAAAACAAATCGCGACACAAACTTCCAACTTGGTTTAATACGGATAACATTTACTATCCGCCAAGTATTTCCATAGAGCAAACGTCTTCTGAGACAACTGCCAAATACAAATCGGAATTAATTTCTGGCACTTCATTGATTGACTTAACTGGTGGATTTGGCGTAGATGATTATTACTTTTCGAAACAATTTGAACACGTAATTCATTGCGAAAAAAACGTGGCTCTTTCAGAAATGGTGCAACATAATTATGGTGTGTTGAACGTAAATAACATTACTTGTTTGGCACAGAATAGTACAGAAGTAATTGAACAATCTGAAAATGCTTTCGATTGGATTTATATTGATCCAAGCAGACGAAGTGATGTGAAAGGAAAAGTGTTTTTACTTAAAGATTGTTTGCCTAATGTTCCTGAAAATTTAAAATTATATTTTTCTAAAAGTCAGTCAATTTTAATAAAAACTGCACCAATATTAGATATTACGGCAGGTTGTATGGAATTGGAAAACATAAAAGCCATTCATATCGTAGCCATTGAAAACGAAGTAAAAGAGATTCTTTGGCTTTTAGAAAAAGGATATGATAATGAAATTGAACTATTTGCCGTAAACATTCAAAAGGAAAAAACAGATTGTACTACTTTTATTTTAGGTGAACATACGCCTGCTCGCTTTAGTTTACCACAAGAATTTTTATATGAACCGAATGCGCCTTTACTTAAATCTGGTGGTGTAGATTATTTGTGCGATGCACTGCATATTACTAAATTACATCCGCATTCACATTTATTTACCCATTCGGAATTAGTAGATTTTCCAGGAAGAAGATTTAGTATTAATGAAGTGATTCCGTTTAAAAAAGAAAACCTAAAGAAACAGCTTGAAGGTAAGAAGATGAATATTACCACTCGTAATTTCCCTTTAACCGTTGAAGAAATTAGAAAAAAATATAAAATTGCAGACGGTGGCACTATTTATGCTTTTTTTACCACCAACATAAATAACGAAAAAATTGTATTAATTTGCACAAAAATTTAGATATGAAAACTTTAAAAATAACTGTTTTACTTTTTTTAACTCAATTTACGTTTTCACAAGACAAACCTTGCGAATATGAAATTGATGTCGCTACAGATACCAGTAGCACACGCGTTTTGAAAGATAAAATTATTGATGAAAGTGTATTTGGAAATACTACTTCATTTTTAACTTTTAAACTATTTGATGTGGATGGTTTTATTGGTTTGAATTTTCAATACTTACAAAAAAGTAAAGACTTCTTAACTCCTATTTGTATTGACAAAAACACAAAAATATTTTTAGAAATGGCGAATGGCAAACAAGTGAAACTTATTAATTCTTTAGATACTGAAACGTGTAACGACTTGCAATACGACAATGTAAATAAAAACAACCTGCGAATTTTGTCTGGTTTCTTTTATTTTACTCCTGAAAATTTTGAAGATTTAAAAACGTCAAAAGTGTATTTAATAAAAATTGCAGCAGCAACAGGTGATGTAAATTTTGTAATTAAACCAGAGTTAAAATCGGAAATTTATAAAGACACTTCTAATCCTGATACTTATTTTATAAATAACTTGAAGTGTTTGGGAATTTAATCAACGGTTAAGCTTCTTGATTTTGATTTAAAGTTGATTTTAAGAACAAAAAACCAACGATTCCAGCTATTAAAGAAGAAAATACAATAATTAATTTCGTGTTATTAATTATTTCTGGGGTATCAAACGCTAAAAGTGTAATAAAAATAGACATTGTAAAGCCAATTCCACCCAAGAAACCCACTCCTAACACAGATTTCCAATTCATATCGTTTGGAAGCGTACACCAACCTATTTTAACGGTTAAAAAAGTAAGTAAAAATATGCCGATAGGTTTTCCTAAAACCAAACCTAACGCCACGCCTAAACTGTAGTTTTCAGTTACTATTTTTGTCCAATCGCCACTCATTATTATAGCGGTATTCGCTAAGGCAAAAATTGGCAAAATTAAAAATGCAACGGGCTTATGTAAAAAGTGTTGTAAAATGTAGGATGTAGATTTGTTACCCCCGTTTCCAAACGGAATAGCAAAAGCTAATAGCACACCTGTAATTGTGGCGTGAACTCCTGAATGTAACATAAAATACCACATAAAAACCCCACCAATTAAATATGGAAGTAGGTTTTTAACTTTAAAATATTTACCCAAAACATAAAGAAATACAAATATGCCTAAAGCGATGGCTAAATTGCTCCATAATATGGTTTTTGTATAAAAAATGGCAATAATTAATATGGCACCTAAATCGTCAATAACGGCCAAAGCAGTTAAAAATATTTTTAGTGACAAAGGCACACGATTTCCTAACAAAGATAAAATTCCAATAGCAAAAGCTATATCAGTTGCCATAGGTATTCCTGCACCTGATTGCGTAATCGTACCAAAATTAAATGCTAAATAAATTCCCGCAGGAACAACCATTCCACCAATAGCAGCAAATATGGGTAATAAGGCATCTTTAACGTTTGACAATTCGCCTTGATAAATTTCTCGTTCTAATTCTAATCCAATTAACAGGAAGAAAATGGTCATTAAGCCATCGTTAATCCAATATTCTAAAGGTTTGCCTGAAAATTCGGTTAACCAAAAATGATGGTAACTTTCTCCAAATGCTGAATTAGCAAGTAGTAAAGAAGTAATTGTACAAAGTAATAAAACAAAACCGCCTAATTTTTCGCTTTCAAAAAAATCTTTAAATAATTGCGTTAGTTTCATATAGGTATAATTAAATTAAATGCGGTAAAACATACTATTTATACTGCAAAAATACTGAATTTCAAGCTATTTTGTGCTGTAAACATTGGAAATTCGTATGATTAAAAACAAAAAGCCCAAGTAACTTTCGCTACTCGGGCTTTTAAAACAAATTAACTTTTGCTAATATTATTAACTATTAGCCACGTGAAATTCTATTAATCCGTCTATTGGACGTCTTAATACATTCCCTATTTTGATTCCGTATTCATTTAAAACAGCTTCTAATTCCTCTTTTAAATAAAAAGCAATAGAACCTACAAAATGAACAGGAACTTCTTTACAATTTTCAAACTGCATGATGTAATTTTCTACAAATGCAACCAATTCTTCTCTAATATATTTCTGACAAAATTCGGTATTTTTATGCTTAATTAAAAATTTAGCATACGTAGCCAAATAGGCATTAGGATTGGGTTTTTTATATAAGTTTTCTTTAACTGCATCTGGTTCAACATCGAATTCTTTTTCAAATTCTACAGCCAAATTCGCAGGCATTTTATTAAAATAATAGCCGCGTAATAAATGACGACCAAAACGGTTTCCACTACAATCATCCATAGCAATATAGCCTAAAGATTGCACTTTTTGATGTAAAATATGTCCGTCGAAATAACTACAATTTGAACCTGTACCTAAAATACAAACAATTGCTTCTTGATTTTTCGGAGTTGTAGCAAAAACTGCCGCATAGGTATCTTCGTATACATTAACAGAAGCATTTTTAAAATAATCTTTAAATACGTCAGTTAAGAAGTTTTTCATACGATCTGTTCCACATCCTGCACCGTAAAAAAACAAATGAGCTGCTTTATCTTTATTATGAGAAATATCAAATTTATCATCCAAACGAGCAATTATTTCTTCTTTTGTTAGCACTTCAGGATTTAATCCTAAAGATTGTGTGGTAAATAATACCTTCCCGTTAGTGTCTATGGAAATCCAATCTGCTTTAGTGGAACCACTATCTACAAGTAATTTCATTTTTTTTAGAATATAGAGTATAGAAAATAAAGTATAGAAAATAGATTTTTTGATTCTATTCTCTATACTTAAGTATTTATTTTATTGCATTGATATGTACTGCTAAATCGATTAATTTAGAAGAATATCCGTATTCGTTATCATACCAAGAAACCAATTTAAAGAAAGTTGAATTTAATCCAATTCCTGCATTAGCATCTACGATTGAAGTACGTGTATCTGATACGAAATCTTGAGAAACTACTAAATCTTCTGTGTATCCTAAAATACCTTTCATTGACGTTTCAGAAGCGTGTTTCAATACACTCATAATTTCTGCGTAAGTAGTTTCTTTAGCTAATTTTACAGTTAAATCTACTACAGAAACATCAACCGTTGGTACACGCATAGACATACCTGTTAATTTCCCGTTTAAATCTGGAATTACTTGTCCTACTGCTTTTGCTGCACCTGTTGAAGATGGAATAATATTTACTGAAGCTGCACGACCACCTCTCCAATCTTTTCTTGAAGGACCGTCTGCTACCATTTGAGTAGAAGTAGATGCGTGAACTGTTGTCATTAACCCTTCTACAATTCCGAAATTATCGTGAATTACTTTTGCTAAAGGAGCCAAACAGTTAGTTGTACACGATGCATTAGAAACTACAGTATCTGCAGCAGTTGCTTTTTCGTGGTTTACTCCCATTACAAACATTGGTGCGTCTGCTGAAGGTGCTGAAATAATAACTTTTTTGGCACCACCTACAATATGAGCATTTGCTGTTTCTTTAGTTGTAAAAAAACCAGTACATTCTGCTACTACATCCGCGTTTATTCCTGCTTCATCCCATTTAATTTGTGCTGGATCTCTTTCTGCTGTTACACGAATGTATTTATCGTTAACATATAATTTTCCGTCTTTAACTTCTACTTTTCCAGCAAAACGTCCGTGTACAGAATCGTATTTTAATAAATACGCCAAATGATCTACGTCTAATAAATCGTTAATAGCTACAACTTCTACATTGTCTCTGTTGTATGTTTCTCTAAAAACAATTCTACCAATTCTACCAAATCCGTTAATTCCTAATTTTACTGTTGACATAATTTTTAAATATTTGATTCCTTTAGAATCGTTTTGTTAATTGAGTTGAAAAGCACTCTTTACTTTTTACTTTTACCTTTTATTATGATGATACGATATCTGAAACTTTTACAAGTTCTAAATCGATTTCACTTTGTCCTTTAATGGCTTGTTCTAATGGTGTTAAGCAAATTTTATCATACTGTAATCCTACCATATAGTTAGATTTGCCTTCTATTAAACTTTCTACTGCTTTTACTCCCAATCGAGAAGCTAAAACCCTATCAAAACAAGTTGGTGAACCGCCTCGCTGCATATGACCCAGTACCGAAACACGTACATCATATTCTGGCATATTTTCCTCTACGTAATCTTTAAGTTCAAAAACGTTTTTACCTATTTTATCCCCTTCAGAAACAACTACAATGCTTGATGTTTTTCCTGATTCTTTACTTTTCTTTAAAGAATCTACCAATCGGTCTAAACCAAAAGCTTCTTCTGGAATTAAAATTTCCTCTGCTCCTGCTCCAATCCCTGCGTTTAACGCAATATGTCCCGCATCTCTTCCCATTACTTCAACGAAGAATAAACGGTTATGAGAATTGGCTGTATCTCTAATTTTATCAATTGCTTCAACAACGGTATTCAAAGCTGTATCATATCCTAAAGTATGACTGGTTCCAAAAATATCATTATCTATAGTGCCTGGAATTCCGATTACAGAAAAACCAAATTCTTCATTAAAAATTTCTGCACCTGTAAACGAACCATCACCACCAATAACAACTAATGAATCTATTCCACTTGCCTTTAAATTATCGTGAGCAATTTTTCGTCCTTCCGGAGTCATAAAATCTTTTGAACGTGCGGTTTTTAATATAGTACCACCTTTGTTAATGATGTTTTTTACATCACGAGGTCCCATAGGTTTAAAATCGCCTTCAATCATACCTTGATAACCACGGTATATTCCAACACACTCAATGTTATAATACGCACAAGCACGAACTACGGCTCTGATAGCTGCATTCATACCTGGCGAATCGCCACCTGAAGTTAAAACTCCAATTTTTTTAATTGCTGTTGACATATTTAATACTATATTATTTGTAAAATTAGTAAAGGAAATTACATATTATGCTAAAAAAAGACATATTTTTTGTCATAATGTTATTTTCAAACGTTTTCGTTAATAAATTTCTAAAAATTAACAAAAATTCTTGATTTAATGCACATCATTAATATCTGGAACTCGGTTTTTTGGATCGACTTTTTTCTCTTCTTTAATTTGTCGTTTTCGAGTTTCTTCAATAAAGTTTATAAACTCTGGATTGGTTTCCGAATCATCCGATTCGTTAATAGGTTTGTTTACGTTATCTTTTACGTTTTGAGATTTAAATAACTTGTGTAGCAACTCTTTAAAATCGTCAAAATCTACACGATACGACAACCCTAAACCTTGCGTATAGCCAATATTTTGTCCGATTGTATTTGAATTTAAATCGTTTTCTCTATTAAATACGTGAGCTGTTAACGTACCATCTGTATTTAAGCGCATTTCAACTTCTACGTTTCCTACAACATAGGATTGATTGATACCACCCACTGGAACACCAACGTTTCCATTAATGCTAATTCTATCATTAATTTGAGTCGTTAAGGTAACAAGCGCTCTGTCTGAAATTTCTTGTTGTCGGTTTCCAATTTGATAATTTACACCCAATTGTAATTTATTTTCTCCGTCTGATAATACATCTCCAAATATACTACTCGCTTTTTCAAATAAAGAACCAAAGTAATTGGTGTTATTTGGTGCAAAAAATCCTCCAGTTGCTAATAATGCAAAAGCTTGTTGTTGCCTGAAATCTTTATCTTGTAATTTGTAATCTAAATCACTTTTTAAAACAGAACTTACATTTGGGAAATTGATATTAAAATCAGATTGAGGCGCGTTTAATTCACCAGTAATTAAAATACTAACCTCAGTAGGGATTTTTTTATTAAAAGTTGTGTTTTCCAATAATACATTAGGATTTGCAGTAATATTAGTAGTTACTGCTTCTAAATTTAACTTCGCGCCCAATGGATCGCCTTCCCAACTAATTGTTCCTCCATTTTTAACTGTAAATTTTTTGTCAATAAAACTCCCATATCTAAATAAATATTCTCCTTTGTTGACGATAAAGTCACCCGTCATTTGAAATTTACCTAAGGTATTGATATTCATAAACATCGATCCGTTACCCGTTCCTTTCATAGAATGCCCAGTCTCACGATTTAAAATTACTTCAATTTCTGCATTTGGTGTAATGGCGAAATTAAAATTCAAATCGATTCCTCTGTAGGTTTTGGTTGGTTGTTTTATGGTGGTTTTTGTGCCAAATTTCTCTTCTTTTGTAGTAAAATGAACCAAACCATTATCGCTAACACTTTCTGAATCGTTTACTGGAATTTTAATTGATGTTCCTTTCGCACTTTCCCCTTCTGCATTAATAACTAATGCCTCTACAGGACCTTCAATTGTTGCAAAACCGTCAAAATATGCTTTTCCAAAATAATAGGCGTCATCTGCATCTTTTGTATCTAAAACCAAAAGCTTATCCGATGCTATTTTTAAATCCATTTCCCAATTTCCAAACTTTTCGTGAGAAATGGTTCCACTTAAAATTCCTTTGGTCTTCTCGTTTACATCGGTAATATCAATATCTCTAAAAATAAATTTTTCTTGAGTTAAATCGATTTTTGAATTTTTATCGAAATCGTAATCTACATTTAAATATGGTACACGTAAACCTGCATTATTTAAATATAAAACACCATCTACATCTGGATTATCAATTGAACCAACAATATTGGTTTTACCAGAAGCCATACCTCGTACATTGTCTAAAATACCCGTTAAAAAGCCACCAATAGGTTTAATATTAAAGTTTTCAAAAACAGCCTCTAAATTTAAAACCGTTTGATTATTAACTATGTCTACCGTTCCTGTTGTTGAAAATGTTACTTCATCTTGATGAACAATCGATGCATCAACATTAAATGTTTTGAAATTTTCATCACCAAAGACTTTTAATTTCAGATTTCCTAAATCGTCATTATTTAATTGTAAACCATCAATAGTTAAATCAGTAGATGGTTCATATACTAAATTATCTTGTTTGTATTTTAGATTTCCGTTAAGTTTCCCACCGAGACTTAAATTTTTGATATCAGGTGTGATTTTTGAAATATCTACATCATTAAACGTGAAATTAAAATCTTTGTATGTATTTCCATTCATTATTCCATTAAAATCAATAAACTGATTATTATGAGATAAGGTCAATTGATTGAAATTAAAGTTTTTAAACTGTTTATCAAAAATTATCGTATTTCCAGCTGTTTCTTTTTCATTAATATACCATTGGAAGTTTTTGAATGTAATATCTGATTTTTTAAAACCTACAATCGATTGCTTGTCTTTATTAATGGTATGAAATAAATTTAAATCGAATTTATCTTCACCTTTATCACCACCTTTAAATTCAGTTCTGGCAAATAAGGTATCGTTCAGGGTTAAGTTAATTAAACTAAATTCGGATATTTTATAGTTTTTAGTATTTAAACTATCTAATTCAATATAGGTGTTATAAAGTGGGTTTTTGTTGTCAATATCGATTTTAATACCATTAAATTTATTTTCGAAAGCATTGACAAATAGAGAATTAAAGTCAAACTGAAACAAACCTGCATCGGCATTAATTTTTCCTTTAAAATGAGTATTTTCTGCAATAGAAACATCAGGATACAATACTTCCAAAACTTTATTATAAACTGTAAAATCGAAATCTAAAAATTGATTTTTGGATAATTTATGTGGCGAATAATTCGCATACAAACTACCAACAGCATTTTCAAGTATTTTTTTAATTTGTTTGGTTTGATATTTACCAACTACTTGCCCTTCAATAATATCATCCGAATGAAAAGAAACTGATCTTATGTTTTGATTATCGAATGAAGACGTTACTGATGCAGCATCAAAATAATATTTATTTTTTGGATTGATGTAAGAAATATCATTTAAACTAAGTGTTCCGGCTAAGTCATCTAACGAATTCCCTTGAGCTTGCATAACAATAGAGCCTGCTAAAACAGATGTAGCATCTTTGGTGTATAAGTTAATTTTTTTAAGATTGGCATATTCAATTTCAATATCAAAATCATACACTTTTTTCTTTTTGCTCAAATCAACTAAACCATCAAATGTAAGCAATAAATTAGGGTCTTTACTATGAAAATGTCCTTTAAAATATGGCATTTTCATAGTTCCATTTACATCAATATTTTTATACGAATACCCATTATATCTAAATTGTCCAATATTTCCTTTTAGTTTTGTATTTAAATATTTTTTAGAAAACCCAGTTCCATTAATATCTAATACTACAGAAGTGTTGCCCAAATCTTTTTCATCTAAGAATGTACCTATATTAAAATTATCTAGCTGAAATTTTCCTATATAAGTCGCTTGGTCAATGGTATCGATTTTATCCATTTTAAAATCGCCCGTGGCACGACCTAATTTCGAAAACAAATCTACATCAGCAATAACCCATTTTTCGGTAAGCTCTACCTTTCCTTTCAATTCAATTTTACCCAGTTTTTGTAATTGTTTGGGTAAATTTTTCCCTAACAGATTAGGTAAAAGCTTACTAACACTTGCTTGGCTGGCTGATAATCTGTCGAAACTTCCTTTCAAGTAAAATTTCTGGTCGCCTTTACCAAAAATATTTTTAAGCTGGAGATTTCCAACTACTTCATTATCATTTAAATCATTGAACTTTAAGTTATTAAATTTTAAGTCGTTTAACGTTCCTAAAATATGAGAATCGATATAAAATTTCTGATTTTTACCAAATTCAGGATAGAAAAAATTTAAGTCATTACTTGAAATTTTACCTTCTTTTATATCTAATTCGAAAATTACTTTATTATTAAAATCTTTAAAATCTTTTCTATCGTAACGTAATTCTGTTTTTCCTTTAAAAGAAGAATTTTCGGTTTCTAAAATTAATTCGTTTAATAAAATATTCTTTTTGGTATAGGTAAAATCTGAAGTTAAATTTTTCATTATCAAACCCCTATGGTCTTTAAATGACATTTTATACACATAGGCAAAAACATTTGCACCTTTTACATAAAAATCATCTAATTGCCCATTTAAATTAGAAAAATCTAAAACTTTAGGCGTTTTTAAATTTTCATCAATATACCTAAATCGACTATTTTGTAGGTAAATAGAATTTATTTTTAATCTGAATTTTCCAGTAGAAGGTTTCGGAGGATTGTCATCAAAAGCAGCTACAAACTTATCTAAATTGGTGTCTTTTTCTCCTTTATATTGAATTATTTTCAGGTTTAATTCATCGGCTTGCAAGTCGCCCAAATAAGGATGCCCTTTTTCATATAATTTTTTATAGCTTAAAATGGAAGTATGAATTCGGTTAAAATGAAAAAGCGTATCGTTATGATGGTCTAAAGCCAAAACCCCTTTCAGTTTAACACCTCCAAACGGATTAATAGCCACTTTTTCAATAGTAATAGAAACACCAAAATCTTTTTTCAGCTGATCTGTAGCATATTTTCCCAGCCTTGTTTGCACAACAGGTAAGGCCAATAGTATAGCTACTAAAAGCACAAAAAGTACCATTCCAATTAAGGAACGAACCGCTATTTTTTTTACTGATTTAATGTTTTATTTATTTAATTTTGCAAAACAAATCTATTTTTATTTGCTAATAGCAACAAAAATAAGCAATTTTGTAAGACTTATACAATACTTTTATACCAAAATTCATGCCTAACCTAACAAATTCGAAAAATATATACACTTTAGCAATTGAAAGCTCTTGCGACGATACCTCTGCAGCTGTTTTGTGCAATGACAAAGTGTTGTCTAATATTGTGGCAGGACAAAAAGTTCACGAAGAATATGGCGGTGTGGTTCCCGAATTAGCATCAAGAGCGCATCAGCAAAATATTGTTCCGGTTGTGGAAATGGCAATTAAAAAAGCTGGAATTACAAAAGAAAATTTAAATTGCATTGCTTTTACTCAGGGTCCTGGTTTAATGGGTTCGCTTTTAGTTGGGGGAAGTTTTGCTAAATCGTTAAGTCTTGGTTTAGGAATTCCTTTAGTGGCAATTAATCATATGAAAGCACATATTTTAGCCCACTTTATTGATGAAGAAGGCTATGAAAAACCAAGTTTTCCTTTTATTGCTTTAACCATTTCTGGAGGTCATACACAAATTGTAAAAGTTTCCAGTTTTTTTGAAATGGAAATTATTGGCGAAACTACAGATGATGCTGTTGGTGAAGCATTTGATAAAAGTGCTAAAATATTGGGACTTCCCTATCCTGGCGGACCTTTGATAGATAAGTATGCACAATTAGGCAATCCGAAAGCATTTGTTTTTACCAAGCCAAAAGTATCAGGTTTGGATTTTAGTTTTAGTGGTTTAAAAACGCAAATTTTATATTTTATTCAGAAAAAATTAGCAGAAAACGAACATTTTATCACTGAAAATTTAAATGATATTTGTGCCTCTATACAACATACTATCATCGAAATTTTGATGGATAAGTTAAAATTAGCTGTATCAGAAACTGGTATTACACAAATTACTATTGGTGGTGGGGTTTCGGCAAATTCAGGTATAAGAAATACGTTAAAAGAAGCGGAATCAAAATACGGTTGGAAAACGTATATTCCAAAATTTGAATACACAACAGACAACGCTGCAATGATTGGAATTGTAGGTTATTATAACTTTTTAGAAGAAAATTTCAGCACAGCTGACGTCGTTTCTAAAGCAAGAATTGAATTTTAAAATTATGCAATTATTCTATAATTCCGATATAAAATCCGGCGATAAAACGTTTACTTTTGACAAAGAAGAAAGCAAACATATAATTAAAGTTTTACGCAAACAAGAAGGTCATAAAATTCATATTACTAACGGATTAGGTTATTTATTTGTTTCAGAAATAATTTTAGGTTTAGAAAAAAAATGTGAAGTAAAAATTGTAGAAGAATCCTTTTTTAAACCTACCACTTTTTATACACATATTGCTGTAGCTCCAACCAAAATGCACGACAGAATGGAATGGTTTTTAGAAAAAGCTACCGAGATTGGCATTCACGAAATAACACCTATTATTTGCGAACATTCAGAACGAAAAATATTCAAAACAGACAGAGCAGAAAAAATAATTCAAGCGGCTACAAAACAATCTAATCAGTATTATTTACCAAAAATAAATGAAGCGATTTCTTTTTCAGAATTCATTAAAAAAAATCATTCAGGTCAAAAATTTATAGCACATTGCGAAGAAACTGATAAAAAATCTTTTGCTAAAGAAATTGAAAAAGATAATCCTATCATTATTTTAATTGGACCCGAAGGTGATTTTTCTACAAAAGAAATCAAAATGGCTATTGAAAACGAATTTATTCCTGTAACTTTGGGAAACACAAGATTAAGAACGGAAACTGCGGCTTTAGTAGCTTGTCATACAATTGTAATTCAAAATGAATAAATTTATAACTTTAGGGATTTTACTAGTTTGGAACTTGGGATTTTCTCAAGAAATTGCAGTTTTAAAGTATTCTGGCGGTGGCGATTGGTATGCCAATCCCACTTCTTTGCCTAATTTAGTGAAATTTTGCAATCAAAATATTAAAACTAAATTAAACCCTAAAGTCAATTCCGTTGATGTCGGAAGTGCTGAATTGTTCTTGTATCCATTTGTTCATATGACAGGTCACGGTAACGTAGTATTTAGCAATAACGACATTCAAAATCTTCAAAATTATTTAAATTCAGGCGGTTTTTTACATATAGATGATAACTATGGAATGGACGAATATATAAGAAAAGAAATAAAAAAACTCTTCCCAAATACCGCTTTAGTTGAAATTCCTAAAACACATACTATTTTCCAAACGCCTTATTCTTTTCCAAATGGATTGCCAAAAATTCACGAACACGATAACAAGCAACCGCAAGCGTACGGTGTTTTTATTGAAAACAGATTGGCGGTTTTATACACTTTTGAGTGCGATTTAGGCGACGGATGGGAAAATCAAGAAGTACATAACGACCCTATAAACGTTCGAGAAAAAGCCCTAAAAATGGGAGCAAATATCTTGAATTATGTTTTTTCTAACTAATTTTTTTTATCTTTGTTAGAGTAAGAATTCCAGCCGTTAAATGTGTTGGAAAAACAAATAATTTTTTATCATGCAAAAAATTCCAAGTGTAGACTTACGTGATTTCCTGTCGGAAGATCCGGCACGTAAACAAAAATTTGTAAATGAAATCGGAAAAGCCTACGAAGAGATTGGTTTCGTAGCCTTAAAAGGTCATTTTTTAGATGACAATTTAGTTGAAAATCTGTATAGCGAAGTCAGAAATTTCTTCAGTTTACCTATTGAAACAAAAGAAAAATATGAAATTCCTGGTATTGGAGGACAAAGAGGTTATGTTTCGTTTGGAAAAGAACATGCAAAAGGACGTTCTGCTGGAGATTTAAAAGAATTTTGGCACTTTGGTCAATATGTAGATTCGAATTCAAAATACGCTAACGAATATCCTGAAAATGTATCAGTTTCTGAATTGCCTAATTTTAATAGCACTGGAAAAGAAGCGTATCAAATGTTAGAAAAAACAGGAATTTATGTACTTCGTGCTTTGGCGTTATTTATTGGATTGGATGAATTTTATTTTGATGCTTACATTTCTGAAGGAAATAGCATATTAAGACCCATACATTATCCCCCAATTACTGATGAACCTAAAGACGGTGCTGTACGTGCGGCTGCGCATGGAGATATAAACCTAATTACTTTATTAATGGGTGCTCAAGGAAAAGGACTTCAGGTTCAAAACCACGATGGGCAATGGATTGATGCTATGGCGCAACCAGATGAATTAATGATAAATGTTGGAGATATGTTATCGCGTCATACCAATAACCGATTAAAATCTACCATTCATCAAGTAGTAAATCCACCAAGAGAATTATGGGGAACTTCACGATATTCTATTCCTTTTTTCATGCATCCGGTAAGTGATATGAAATTAGATTGTTTACCAGAATGTGTTGATGAAAAAAATCCAAAATTATTTGAAAACATAACTGCGGGCGAATTTTTGCACGAACGTTTGGTAGAATTAGGATTAATAAAAAAATAGAAAAATCAGTTTTACTTAACGATTCGCTAATGCGATTCGGTTTAATCTGCGTACAAAAAATGGATTTACAAGACCAACTAAAAAACCTATTTCCAGACCATATTCCTTCAAATGAACCTGAAGAAACAGAGGTTATGCCGCATGAATTGTATGTTCAAAAAGAACCTATGATTTGTAAATATGAAAAACGAAAAGGAAAAGCCACCACTATAATTGAAGGTTACGAAGGAACAGACGAAGATTTTAAAGTTCTAGCCAAAGAAATCAAAACAAAATTAAGTGTGGGTGGAAGTTTTAAAGACGGCGCTATTATCCTTCAAGGCGATTACAGAGATAAAATAATGAAAATGCTTCAAGACAAAGGTTTTAAAACCAAACGTGTTGGTGGATAGTTTTTTTGTATAGTGAAAGTTGTAAAATGTATATTGTAACTACATTTTCAAAATCATTATACAGTATAGAATTTACAATTTAGAAAAATGATAAAATCATCAGAATTAATATTAAATCCTGACGGAAGTGTATATCACTTAAATTTGAAACCAGAACATATTGCTTCTGATATTATTTTTGTTGGCGATCCAGAACGTGTCTCAAAAATTACAAAACATTTTGAAACTATAGAGTTTTCAACTCAGAAAAGAGAATTTAAAACTGAAACTGGAATTTATAAAGGCAAACGTATTACGGTGCAATCAACTGGAATAGGTCCTGACAATATTGATATAGTTATGAATGAACTTGATGCGTTAGTCAATATCGATTTAAACACAAGAGAACATAAACCAAATCATACAGCTTTAAACATCGTTCGAATTGGAACTTCTGGCTCATTACAAGCTGATATACCTGTGGATAGTTGGGTAATGAGTAAATACGCAATAGGTCTGGACAATATGCTTCGCTCCTATTTAATTGAAGAACATTCTGATTCGGAATTAGAAGATGCGTTTATTTCACACACCAATTGGGATATTAAAAAAGGTAGACCAACTGTAGTATCGTGTGATAAATCCTTAGAAAACAAAATCTATTCGGAAAAATTTTATAAAGGATTCACAGGAACTGCTGGCGGATTTTACGGACCTCAAGGTCGTGTTGTTCGATTAAATATTCAGGATCCTGAATTAAATCACAAAATGGATACTTTTAATTATAACGGAACACGCATGACGAATTTAGAAATGGAAACGTCTGCTATTTATGGTTTAGGTAAATTATTAGGTCATAATTGTTTGTCGTTAAATGCCATTATTGCAAACAGAGCGGTAGGCGGATTTAGTTCGAATCCAGAAAAAACGGTGAATGAGTTGATTGCTTATACATTGGATAAATTGGTTGGGTAAATCAACACAGATTTAAATAAATCTTTAAAGCCAATACCCTTAAACCCATCACCCAAAACCTTATACCCAAAATATGAAAGAAGTCAAAATAGCAGGCGTACCCGAACATTTCAACTTGCCTTGGCATATGTGCATTGAAAATGGCGAATTTAATGAAGCTGGAATCGATTTGCAATGGACAGACGTGCCTGAAGGGACTGGAAAAATGTGTCAAATGCTTCGTGATAACGAAACGGATATTGCCATTATTTTAACGGAAGGAATTATTAAAGAACTAACTGAAAATCCGCACAGTTCAATTGTGCAAGTTTTCGTGAAATCACCTTTAATTTGGGGAATTCACGTGGACGGAAAAGCCAAATATAATTCGGTTTCAGATTTAGAACATAAAATTTCAGCTATAAGCCGATTGGGTTCAGGTTCACATTTAATGAGTTTTGTAAATGCAAAAAAAAACAACTGGAACATAAGTGCTATTCCATTTGAAATCGTAAATAATTTAGGCGGAGCAATCGCAAGTCTTTCTGAAGGAAAATCAGATTATTTTATGTGGGAAAAATACACCACAAAACCATTAGTAGATAATGGAACGTTCAAGCGTGTGGGTGAATGTCCTACACCTTGGCCTTGTTTTGTAATTGCTGTTAGAAATCGGTTTTTATCCGAAAACAAATCTGTTATAGCTTTAATTTTAGATATAATCAACGCTACAACAGAAGAATTTAAACACATCCCAAGCATTGACAGAACACTTGCTTCAAGATATGACCAAAAAGTAGAAGACATTCAACAATGGTTAAGTCAAACCCAATGGAGTCAGAAAAATTTAGATGAAAAAACAGTTCAAATCGTTCAAAACCAACTTTTTGAATTGAATATTATTTCTAAAAAAGTTGATTTAAACCAGATAGTTAAAAACATATAAAAACCAAATCAAATTATATTGTTGCTTCAATTTTAACTACTTTTGAATTCTAAATAATAAGAAATTCTCTATTTCTAAAAATGACATTTTTTTTAACCTCTTTTTTCGATAAAATATCAGCTTGGCTTATCGCAAATAAGTTCAGAGAAAATGTCCTATTTTTAATTTTATCTTTTTTAATAAGTACTCCAGTTTTTATTTATTTCAGAAAAAATATTTATTATTTTGATGCTGAAATACCTTACGATAAAATTTCAGTTTTTATACTGCTTTTGCTATCATTTTTATTGATTTTAAAATGGTTAAGAAAAAAAGTTTTATATTCTATAACTATTTATATCATAACATTCGTATTTGCTTCCATACAAGGTAACTACTCTCTTTTTCAGGTAATTACTGCTTATAAAATTATATTTTTAAGCGATAAAATGCAAAAAGAAGAAACCTTTTTAGAACAAAAAACCTTAAAACCTTTCCCAAATAAAAGTAGTGTTTTTAAGAGTGTCGATTTTGCCAATTCTAAAGTTAGAAATTTTGCTTTATATGCCATAAATACGCATTTTACCAAAACCCCTAACTATGCTGTTAACAGGAAGTTAATACAATATTTTGCAGTTTTTAAAGAAATAAATTCACGTTGGAATTATGTAAATGACCCAAAAGGACAGGAATATTTTGCAAGTGGTAGCGAAAGTTTATTATATTTTTCAGGTGATTGTGATGACCACGCTATTTTGATGTGCGCCGCTATAAAATCTATTGGAGGCAGCATGCGATTAATTCATACAGGAAGACATATGTACCCTGAAATCTTATTAGGCACCGAAAAAGAATTGGAAATTGCGATGTATCTAATTAGTAATGAATTATTTAAAGACATTTCTAAAGGAAGAACGATTTATTTTCATCGTGATGAAAAAGGAAAAATTTGGTTAAATTTAGATTATACCGCACATTATCCTGGAGGCCCCTTTTTAGGTGAAGAAGTGTTAAGTATTTTAGATTTACAACAACCTAATGCTACCATTCAATCGGCATTTTTTCAATAGAATTTAAATACGTATTGGTTTGACTAAAATGTTTATTTCCAAACCAAAACCCTCTATTTGCACTTAACGGTGATGGGTGCCCGCATTCCAAAACAAGGTGTTTTACTCTGTTAATTTTAATTCCTTTTTTTTGTGCAAAGCTTCCCCAAAGTAAAAAAACAATATTATCACAATTATCTGATATGTAATTAATTACATTGTCTGTAAAAATGTTCCACTTTAAGTGTTTATGACTATTAGCAACATCTTTTTTCACAGTTAAACTGGCGTTTAAAAGTAGAATTCCTTGTTCCGCCCAACGTTCTAAATTACCATTCGTTGGTAAAAATATAGAATCAAAATCGGAATTAATTTCTGCGAAAATATTCTTTAAAGAAGGTGGAATTTTAATGTCGTCATTTACCGAAAAACATAAGCCATTTGCTTCGCCTTCTCCGTGATATGGATCTTGCCCAATAATAACAACTTTTAAATCATTCAAATTACATTTATCAAATGCATTAAAAATTAACTCTTTTGGAGGAAAACAAATAGAACTATCATATTCAAATTCAACTTCTTGTATTAGTTTTATAAAATATTCTTTTTGAATTTCATCATTGAAAAATGATTTCCAAGATAAATCAATATTGTTATAGAGCATATTTATAGTTTTTACAAATATAAAACTTTATCTTTTGTAACTTTGCAATCATCATAGAATTTCAAAATGATTACAATAACCGAAAAAACACTAAAAGATTTAGAGTTTCATACCGTTTTACAAACGATTTCTGACCGTTGCAATACAGAAATTGGAATGGAAAAAGCGCTTCAGATTCAGCCATTTAAAAGCAAAGAAATTTTGTTTGCAGAATTAGCGTACACGAATGAATATGTTGCTTCTTTTAGTAATAACAATGCCTTGCCAAATCACGGTTTTGAAACGGTTACATCAGATTTAAAACTATTAGCTATTGAAGATAGTTTCTTAGAGTTAGTAGCCATTAAAAAAATATTAGATTTAAGTAAATCTACCAACGAGTATTTAAAATTTTTAAAGAAATTTTCAGATTATTATCCAGAATTATATAAAAAATCTACCCAAATTGAGTTTACGCCTTATATTTCAAAATCTATTGAAGAAATTGTAAATAAATTTGGTGAAATTAAAGATGATGCGTCGCCCGATTTAGTAAATATTCGACGAAGTATTAATTTAGTTCGAGGAAAAATAAATCAAAGTTTTGGAATGGCCTTGTCGCACTTCAATTCATTAGGCTATTTAGATGACATAAAGGAAACCGTTGTTGATAACCGTAGGGTTTTAGCGGTTCAAGCGATGTATCGAAAAAAAGTAAAAGGTTCTATTTTAGGGAATTCAAAGACTGGAAGTATTGCATATATTGAACCAGAAACTACGTTAAAATATTCTCGAGAATTGAATGTTTTAGAGTTTGAAGAGCGTGAAGAAATTATGCGCATATTACGTATGCTTTCCGCTACAATTCGTCCGTATGCAGCTTTAATTTCTCAGTATCAGGAGTTTCTTTCCGATATGGATGTGATTGCTGCAAAAGCAAAATATGCCAACAGAATTAACGGAATACTTCCCAAAATAAATGAAGAAAAACGCTTGTTTTTTAGAGAAGCCTTCCATCCTATTTTACTTTTAAATAATAAAGCTGAGAACAAACCTACCTTTCCTCAAACCATTGAATTAGAAAGTACGAATAGAATTATTGTAATTTCAGGTCCTAATGCCGGCGGAAAAACGATTTCCTTAAAAACTATTGGCTTATTACAATTGATGTTGCAATGCGGAATGCTAATTCCTGTTCACGAGCGAAGTGAAACGTTTTTATTTGATAGAATTTTAACGGATATTGGCGACAACCAATCTATTGAGAATCACTTAAGTACATACAGTTATCGTTTAAAGAATATGAATTATTTCTTAAAAAAATGTAACGATAAAACCTTATTTTTAATAGACGAATTTGGTACAGGTTCTGATCCAGAATTGGGAGGTGCTTTAGCAGAAATTTTCTTAGAAGAATTTTACGACAGAGAAGCGTACGGTATTATTACTACGCATTACACCAATTTAAAAATATTAGCCAGCGAATTGCCTTTTGCAAGCAATGCCAATATGTTATTTGATGAAAAATCACTGGAACCTATGTATAAATTACATTTAGGCCAGCCAGGAAGTTCGTTTACATTTGAAGTAGCGCAGAAAAATGGGATTCCGTACGGATTAATTAATCGTGCGAAAAAGAAAATTGAAAATACAAAAGTACGATTTGATAAAACCATTGCTACGCTTCAAAAAGAACGCTCTAAAATGGAGAAAACTTCGGTTTCATTAAAAGAAGAAGAAAGCAAGGCACGTGAGGAAAGTAAGAAAATGGAAACCATAAATGTTAAAATTCAAGATAAATTAGAACGTTATCAGGAATTGTATGACGCCAATCAGCGTTTGATTTATATGGGACAAAAAATTGATGATATTGCAGAAAAATACTTCAATAATAAAGACAAAAAGACATTAATTGGCGAATTTTTAAAAGTCGTTGAAATTGAAAATTCGAAACGAAAAAAACTTTCTGCCAAAGAGAAAAAAATCAAAGAAGTTGTTGTAAAACAAGTGATTGCTGAAGTTAATGTTAAGGTTGAAGAAATTCGTACCGAGAAAAAAGAAAAGAAAATTAAGGCCAAATTGGTACCTGAAAAGCCTGTTGTTATTTTAAAAGTTGGCGATAGAGTCCGAATGAAAGACGGAAAAGCCATCGGAACCATAGAAAAAATAGAGAAAAATAAAGTTTCAGTAAACTATGGTGTTTTTATGTCGAAAGCCAATTTAGACGACTTAGAATACGTACAACCAAGTTAATGAGGCAATTTGATATTTCGTCAATATGTCAATTCATCGGCACATCGAAAAATTGAAAATTGACACATTAATAAAGACTCTCACCATTTAAATCAGTAGTTAACACATCGCTCATATAATTGAAAAAAGGTCGCATCGCTGCAAAAGTGGCGATTACTTCTTCTTTAAAATTTGATGACATCACTTCTTTGTTTGAAAATTTTCTGGTTAATAAATATTGCTTTTTTCTAATTAAATCGATATCTGGATGTGTTTTATCAAAATTTTTTGGAGCGGTTTTTAATTCTTCACCTTCTAAAGTTCCAAACATTTTTTTGAATGTTGCATCAGCGATAATTTCTCTTAAATCAGAAGCATCCAATTCTAATTCTTTTCTAAATCGCAATAAATCTTGGTTATTTGGCTCCCAAAAACCGCCACCAACAAAGCTTGCGCCATTTTCAATATGGAGATACATTCCGCCTCGAAGCATTGGTTTAGTTCTGGAAAATCCGACAGAAAAATGATTTTTATATGGTAGTTTGTTTTTTGAAAAACGCACATCTCTATAAATTCTAAACACTTGCATTTTTTCTAAACTATCTATCTTTTCTAAATCGGTAAAGACTTCTGTAAAAAAAACTTTTGCCAAATTATTTTCGGTTTCAAAGCGTTTTTTATTTTCGGTAAACCAATCGCGATTGTTGTTTTTGCTTAGTAACTCTAAAAATTCAAAAGTTGATTTTGTTAGCATAAGTTGGCGTTATAAATTAAATTGAATCATTTAGTTTACTGTTTTTGTAACTGAAAGCAAAATAAATTACCAATCCGATAACCAACCAAACGCCAAACCACATCCAATTAGAAACAGCCATTCCTGTTAATAAATAACAACAAGAAATTAAACCTAATAATGGAATTAAGGATAGGTTTTTAGTAAAAGATAAAACTGTCATTACTATACAAACAAGTATAAAAACCAACATTGGAATATTTGTCGCTAATTTATCAATTGAAAAATCGAAAAGATTTGTAAAAAAATTTGGCACATATTTTACGATTAAAATAGTAGCAATAGCAACTAATACTGGAAAAATAAACTTAGAATTCACATACGGAATTCTGAATTTTCCTTTGGTTTCGCGTTCTGCGATATCGGCTTCGCTTTGTGGAGAAAGCATTAAAACGCCACCACAAACTAATACGAACGCAAATAAAGTTCCAATACTTGTAAAATCTAATACAAAATTTTCATCAGTAAAAAAGATTGGAATTCCTACCACTAAACCTGTTACAAGTGTAGCAAAACTCGGTGTTTTGTATTTTGGATGAATTGTTGAAAAACGTTTTGGCATTAAACCATCACGACTCATCGTCATCCAAATTCTTGGTTGTCCCATTTGAAAAACCAATAACACACTTGTCATAGCTACAACTGCTGCAATTGAAACCACAAACAACATCCATTTTACGCCTTTTAAAGCAAATATTTCTGCTAATGGATCGCTAACTCCTAATAATTCATAAGACACCATACCGGTGATAACAAGCGCTAAAACTATAAAAACAATCGTGCAAATTACTAATGAATAAATCATACCTTTTGGTAAATCGCGTTGTGGATTTTTACTTTCTTCTGCTAAAGTGGAAACCGCATCAAATCCAATATAAGCAAAGAAAACAGCAGAAACGCCGCCCATTACTCCGCTAAAACCATTTGGCATAAAAGGCGTCCAATTATCGATATCTACATAAAAAGCACCCACAATTATTACCAAAACAATTATTGCTAACTTTATATATACCATAGCATTGCTAAAGTTTTTAGATTCTTTTGTACCTCTGTACACCAAATAGGTAATTAAGATATTAATAACCACTGCTGGTAAATCGAAAATTACTTTCAAATTTCCTAACATTGGAGCGTTTTTCCACGCAGCTAATCCTTCGTCGCCTTTACTTGCTATAAACGCGGCGTGTGCTGATTTATAATTTATTGTTAACCATTCTGGTAAATGAATTCCAAAACTTTCTAATAAATTGGTAAAATAACCACTCCAAGAAAAAGCAATATAAATATTACCTATAGAATACTCCATAATTAATGCCCAACCAATAATCCAAGCGAAAAGTTCACCAAAAGAAACGTAAGCATACGTATACGCACTACCGGAAACAGGCACACGAGAAGCAAATTCAGCATAACACATTGCTGTAAAACCACAAGCAATGGCACACATAATATATAAAAGTACTACGGCAGGTCCACCTGAAAAACAAGCATTTCCGATGGCGCTAAATGTTCCGCCACCTATAATAGCAGCTATTCCAAAAAAAGTTAAATCTCTTACTGTTAATACTTTATTTAAACCAGAATGTTCTCCATCTCCGCCTTGTTTTAATATCGTTGTAATTGATTTCTTTCTGAAAATTTTCATTTTATTATATATTTTGGTTAGCAAAGCAAATATAGAATTAAAATTGTAATTGTTTTCAGTTATTAATATGAAAAAATAATAATCAAAATCTATTATTAAATAAATTTATATAATCAAAACATATTGTTTTGTTCTAAAATAGGCGTAAATTTGCAGTAGAAAATTAATATAAAATAAATAATTATGGCATTAGTAGGAAAACAATTCCCAAACATTACCGTTGACGCAATCTCAGATATGGGCGACAACTTAAGAATTAACGTATTAGAAGAAGCAACAAAAAACAACAAAAAAGTAATTTTATTTTGGTACCCAAAAGATTTTACATTTGTTTGTCCAACTGAATTACACGCTTTTCAAGCTGCTTTAGGTGAATTTGAAAAAAGAAACACAATTGTAATTGGTGCTTCTTGCGATACTAACGAAGTGCACTTTGCTTGGTTAAACACAGCAAAAAATAATGGTGGTATTGAAGGTGTTACGTATCCTTTATTAGCTGATACAACTCGTAATTTAGCAAACGCTTTAGATATTTTAGATGTAGCAGATGAATTTAACGAAGAAACTGGTGATTATTTATTAACTGGATCTAATGTTACTTTCCGTGCCACATACTTAATTGACGAAACAGGTAAAATTTTCCACGAAAGTGTAAATGATATGCCATTAGGTAGAAATGTAAACGAATATTTACGTTTAGTTGATGCGTACACACACGTACAAACTAAAGGTGAAGTTTGTCCTGCAAACTGGGAAGAAGGAAAAGATGCTATGAGTGCTGACAGAAATAGTACAGCAAGTTATTTAGCTTCACACTAAAATAACATGTCAATTATCAATGTGTCAATTAGAGAATAATTGGCACATTGACATATTGTCTAATTAAAAATTAAGAAATTATGTTTCAAGAAATCGAAAAAGATAATTTAGCTGAAATAGTAGCTAATAATGAAGTAGTATTGGTACAATTTTCTGCAACTTGGTGTGGAAACTGTCGCATTATGAAACCAAAATTTAAAAAAATGGCTTCAGAAAATGAAAGCATTCCTTTTTTGGTTGTAGATGCAGAACAATTTACTGAATCAAGAAAACTTGCCAATGTAGATAATTTACCAACATTTGCTGCTTTTAAAAATGGTGTTTTAGTAAATCAAACACAAACAAATAAAGCGGAAGTTTTAGCTGAATTAGTAGCTCAAGTACTATAAATTGAGACGAGTTAGACTTCTTATAATATTAGAAAGTCTACAAATCTAAAATGTCTAAAATCTAACAATTAAAAAAATATGAAATTACCTGTAATAAAACACTTGACACAATTTGTGGAAGAAAACGATGCCGATTATATAATTGAAACCATAGCTGTTTTAGAACACTTAACAGAATTAGAATCCTTAAAAGATGAAGAATTAGATGTTATTGGTGAGTTAATTTCAAATATGTATGGAGCCATTGAAGTTAATAAAATGATTAAAGGTGGGAAAGATAAAAAAACAGCCCTTAATGATTTTATGAAACGCGTTTTAGGCGCTATTGACAAATAAAAAAAACGCTCAATTGAGCGTTTTTTTTTATTTATGAAAATGAATTTATTTAAATTCTATCAAAATACATTGCTTTTACAACACCATCAGATAATCCAATCTTTGGCACATAAATATGGTTCGCACCACTCCATCTCATCGCACTTAAATATATAGAAAGTGCAGGAATAATTACGTCGGCACGGTCGGTATTTAAACCTAATTCGGAAATTCTTTGTTCATAAGTTAAGGCGTTTATATGATCAAATTGCGATTTTAAATATTTATAAGTCAATGGTTTATCTTGTGTTTTACCTGATAATTTAAATGCCTTATTGATATTACCGCCAGAACCAATCATAGTGATGTTTTCTAAGCCTTCGGTATTGGTTTTAATCCATTTTTCAATTTCTTGCCAAACTACTTCGTTTACCATATTATTCAACATTCGAACCGTTCCGTTTTTGAATGATTTTGAAACCAACATTTTTCCATTAGAAAACAAAGAAAATTCGGTACTTCCTCCACCAACATCTACATAAAGATAATTTTCATTTGTTTTTATAAAATGATGTAAATCTGATGATGCAATAATGGCTGCTTCTTTTTTACCATCAATAATTTCAATTTTTATATCTGTTTTTTTCTTTATTATATCTGTAACTTCTTTACCATTGTATGCTTCGCGCATCGCAGAAGTGGCACAAGCCATAAATTTTTCGACTTTATACACTTTCATTAATAATTTAAATGCCTTCATAGCATCAATCATTCTGTCGATATTTTCTTCTGAAATTTCCCCTACTGTAAAAGCATCTTGTCCTAAACGAATTGGTACACGAATTAAGGCACTTTTGTTAAATTGTACTTCTTTACCTTTTTGCTCAATAATATTAGTAATTAATAATCTCATGGCATTGGAACCAATATCTATTGCAGCATATTTTTTTATTTGAATCATTAATGTGTTTATAAAATTTCTGAAACTACTACTTCTAATTTATTTTGATAATGTTTGTACATTTCTTGTTGGGCTCTAAACATTTTTTCTTCGCCACGTTTTCGATATAAATTTTCAAATTTATCTGAATGTAAACGTGCTTTTACGTTTGCTTTCCATCCTATTCCAAAAGTATCTATTAAATCTTGTTTAATTTCTTCATCGTAAATTGGACAAGTTACTTCAACTCGAGCGTCAATATTTCTGGTCATAAAATCGGCAGAAGAAATAAATACTTCAGGATTGTCATTATTCCCAAAAATAAACACGCGTGAATGTTCTAAATAATTATCGACAATACTAATAGCTTCAATGTTTTCGCTGTAATTTTTTAATCCTGGAACCAAACAACAAATACCTCTAATTATCAATTTTATTTTAACTCCAGCGTTACTTGCTTCGTATAATTTATCTATCATTTTATAATCAGATAAACTATTCATTTTTAGATTGATGTATGCTGGCTTACCTTCAGATGCGTTTTTTATCTCTCTATCAATCAATTTGACAAAACGAGAACGGGTATAATGTGGCGAAACAATTAAATGTTTATAACGATGTACTCTATAATTTACTTCAAAAAATTCAAATACTTTTGACATATCCTTCAAAATTTTTGAATCACTTGTAAACAAGGTTACATCAGTATAAATTTTAGCAGAAGATTCACTGAAATTTCCTGTAGAAACAAATCCGTATCTCCTAATTTCATCGTCTTCCAAACGTTCTACTAAACAAATTTTGCTATGTACTTTTAGTCCTTTTACACCAAAAATTAAGTTAATGCCTTCTTCTTGCATTTGTTCGGCATAAGAAATATTACTTGCCTCGTCAAAACGGGCTTGTAATTCAATTTGAACTGTAACTTTCTTTCCGTTTTTTGCAGCATTAATAAGTGAACTTACTATTTGAGAATTTTTAGATAATCTGTACAATGTAATTTTTATAGATTGCACTTTAGGATCTAAAGCCGCTTCTCTTAAAAATCGAATGACATAAGAGAAAGATTGATATGGCGCGTGCAATAAATAATCTTTTTCTTTAATGCTTTGAAGCATACTTCCGTCTAAGCTTAAACCTTGAATGGGTAATGGCACATTTTGTTTGTACAACAAATCGTATCGTCCAAGATTTGGAAAATCCATGTAATCTCTTCGGTTATGATATCTTCCACCAGGAATAATGGAATCGGAACTATCAATTTTCATTCTGTTTAGAAAAAATTCTAACGTGTCTTTGTCAATTGCTTGGTCATATACGAAACGAACAGGCTCACCTACTCTACGTTCTTTAACACTGTATGATATTTTCTCAATTAAACTTTTACTCAAGTCTGAATCGAATTCCAATTGCGCATCTCGAGTTATTTTTATCATATGTGCATCAATACTTTCATAGTCGAAAATATTGAAAATATGGTCTAAACTATATCGAATTACATCGTCTAATAAAATAATATATTGTTTGTCTGAATTTGAAGGTAAAACTACAAATCTGTTAATAGTTTTTGGAATTTCAACAATGGCGTATCTAATTTCTTTATCGTTTAATAATTGAGAAATTAGTCCAGATTTGTTTTTATTCATTACCAATTTTACGGCTAAATATCCAGAAGTGTCTTTAATTAAAGGAAATTCAACTAAATCATTTAACATAATGGTAACTAATTCAGGACTTACTTTTTGAATGAAAAATTCCTTAATAAACGTTTCTTGATCTTTATTTATTTGCTTTTCATTAATGATATAAATACCCTGTTTTTCAAGTTTTTTTTCAATATCGTTTAATATTCGTAAACTTTCAGATTGATGTTCAATTACAATTTCTGTAATATCCTTCAACAATTGTTCTGCAGAAATATCACCTAACATTGGTTTAGTATCAATTTTTTCTAATGTCATTCTGCGAATTGCAGCATAACGAACACGGAAAAACTCATCTAAATTATTCGAAAAAATACCTAAAAATCGTAATCTATCTAATAACGGTACATTTTCGTCTGCGGCTTCTTGCAACACTCTTGCGTTAAATGCTAACCAGCTTTTTTCTCTATCTATGTATGGGTTCATTCTTTTTGTTTATTCTATTTAATTAGACGTAATAGTGTCTAAAATATTGGTTTTACAATTCAATTTAAACTAAAAATATGTACTTCCAAATTTAGGTATAAAGGTATAGTTTTCAATGATATTTAACAAAATTTGATGAAAATATAACTTTTATTCAATCCGTAATTTTCAGTTTTTTGAAGAAAATTCTAAAACAAAAACAGCATCAAAACGAGTTTTAATGCTGTAAGTATAGTTTTAATTCTGAAATTATATTTTAATCCCTGGAGGTAATAATTGTTGAAATTTTTTATTTTTTCTAAAAAAAGAAACAATTTTTGTGTTGGTTGGTACTACTTTAAACTTTCGTTCTTCAGCGATATCTAACACAGAAGTTATAAATTGATTTACTTTTTCTTCTTGTTCATTTTCATTCGCGCAAAGCTTTGTTAAAAATATTTTTCGCTCCTGAATGGCATATTCAATCGTTAAAAGTCCGCAAGCGGTTTTTGTTTCAAATTGTCTTAATAATTCATTGTCTTTAATTTCCTCAACTAACATAAATCTGGGTTTTAAATACTAACAAATCTTAATTGTTTGTTAAAATGTCTGCAAATTTACAAAAAAATAAAGACAAATCAAGTAGTAAACAAATGAAAATCATAACAATAGAAAATTATTTGTTAAATTTTTATTTTTCTATCAAAAAAACAAACCCATTTAAAATTAAAATTATAATTTTAAGGCACAAAATCATCAAACTAATGTCGAAAACACACGTTTACTTTGTTCCGGGTTTGGCAGCAAGTATAGAAATATTTGAAAATATAAAATTACCCAAAGAACAGTTTGAAATGCATTATTTAGAGTGGATTTTACCTCTGCATCACGAAACCATAAAGAATTATGCTAAAAGAATGTGCGAAGGCATTACACACGAAAATTGTGTATTAGTAGGTGTTTCATTTGGTGGAATAATGGTACAAGAAATGTCTGAAATCATTAAAACTCAAAAAGTTATTATTATTTCTAGTGTAAAAAGCAATCAGGAATTGCCAATTCATATGAAATTAGCAAAAGCTACAAAACTATATAAAGCGCTACCTACCAGTCTTTTAAGTCAAGTAAATTATTTGTCAAGATATATAAAAGGCAGAGGATTATTAGCAAAACGCGTAAAATTATATAACCGCTATTTATTTATGAAACAAACTAAATATTTGGATTGGGCAATTGAAAATGTTTTACTTTGGCAAAGAAGCATACCTGATGAAAAAGTAATTCACATCCACGGTGATGAAGATATGGTATTTCCAATTTCTAATATTAAAAATTGTATTGTTGTAAAAGGTGGTACACATATTATGATTGTAAATAAGTATAAATGGTTAAATGAAAATTTGCCCAAACTCATCTTAAAATAAATATCTTTGTTGTAATTAAAACTGTCAAATAACCTGTATACAAATGAAAAACTTACATAAAACACTAATTTTAATCCCTTTGTTTATTATTTGCGGATTTTTAATTTATGCTACTTCATACAAAAACGTACCCAAAAAAAACTATGTAGAATATCCTACTGATATGGATTTTTGTGGCGAGAAAGTACCTACTGATCAAGCAGATGTAAAAGAACGTTTGGACAGAGAAATGTTAGTGAATATCAATTTAAATGCTTCAACAGCAATTCTTATAAAAAGAGCAAATAAAGTGTTTCCAATAATTGAACCTATACTTGCAAAATATAATGTGCCCGATGATTTTAAATATTTAGCTGTTATTGAGAGTGGCTTAATAAATGCCATTTCGCCTTCTGGTGCAAAAGGTGTTTGGCAATTTATGCCCGGAACTGCTAAGGAAAGTAAATTAGAAGTAACAGAACAAGTAGACGAACGATATCATATTGAAAAATCTACGCAAGCTGCTTGTGAATACTTAATTAAAGCCAAAAACAAATTCGGAAATTGGACAATAGCTGCTGCATCATACAATGGTGGTATGACGGGGTTACAAAATCATATTAATTTTCAACAAACTTCAGATTATTATAATTTATGGCTAACCGAAGAAACTTCACGTTATGTATTTAGAATTTTAGCTTTGAAAGAAATTATGAAAAATCCAGAAAAATATGGCTATCTAATTCCAAAAGAAGCTTTATATCCGAAAATTAGCACAAAAAAAATAATGGTTGACTCTACTATCACAAATTTGTCTACATTTGCTATACGTCAAGGGATTAACTATAAAATTTTAAAAACACATAACCAATGGTTGCGTGATAAAAAATTAGACAATCCGACAAAAAAAGTTTACGAAATTGAAATTCCATTAGAAGGATATAATAAATAAAATGAAAAGTAAAATGACCTTACAAATAATATTGTCTTTAATTCTAATCGGGATTTTAGCAGGTGTCCTAAGCGGATTAGTTGGCGTTGGCGGCGGCATAATTATGGTGCCTTTATTAGTGCTGTTTTTCGGATTTAATCAGCACCAAGCACAAGGCACAAGTTTGGCCGTATTAGCAGTACCAGTAACCGCAGTAGCTGTTTTTACGTATTATAAAGAAGGTCAGATTAATATAAAATACGCTGCTATAATTGCTGCTTTTTTTGTTATTGGAAGTATATTTGGAAGCAAACTTGCCTTAACATTAGATCAAAAAATGTTGAAGAAAATTTTTGCCGTAGTGTTATTAGTTATCGCAGGGAAAATGCTTTTGGATAAATAATTTATTTGCCTTGAAAAGAAAAAAAATTGTAATTTCAGGTATTAACATGGTTGAAGGTGGTATTTTCACTATCCTTCACAATGCGTTACATGAACTTTCAAATTTTATAAAGAATGAAGAAGTTGAAGTTATCGCTTTGGTACATGACGCCTCGAAATTTCAATTTTCAAATATTTCAATTATTGAGATTCCACTTTCAAAAAAATCTTGGTGGTTTCGCTTATATTACGAATATTTTTATTTTAAAAAACTATCTAAACAAGTACAACCTGATATTTGGTTTTCGCTTCATGATACCACTCCAAATGTAGTGGCTAAAAAACAATTCGTGTATTGTCATCACCCTACAACACTTTTTAAACCCACTTGGAAAGATTGGAAATTTGATTATAAAATTGGCGTTTTTTCCGTTTTATATGATTTTCTATTTAAAATAAATATTTCTAAAAATCATACGGTTTTTGTTCAACAACATTGGATAAAAGAAATTTTCGAAAAGCGATTTAACATCACAAATATAAAAGTTGCCATTCCAGAATATATAGAAGAAATTTCGACTGATTTTTTTCCATTTGAGCCAAATAAAATTCACTTTTTTTATCCAAGTTTTCCAAGAAGCTATAAAAATCATGAAGTTATTTTAGAAGCCATAAAAGTATTGCCTAAAAACATTTCAGAAAAGACGCAATTTCATTTTACAACGATTAAAGATTCTAAAGAAAAATATGCCAAATTTTTAGTGAAAGAATATGGTTTTTTAGAAAATGTTCATTTTTATGGAAAAGTAAATAGAAACCAGTTACTTTCTATGTATAATGCTATGGATTGTTTACTTTTTCCATCAAAAATAGAAACTTGGGGCTTGCCAATTTCTGAATCAAAAGCATATAATAAACCGATGTTTTTAGCTAATTTACCTTATGCAAAGGAAGCTTGTGGAAATTATGAAAAGGTATCGTTTTTTGATGAAAATAATGCTGCTGAGTTGGCAAAACTAATTACTGAATTTGTAGAAGAAAAACATATGTTTCAAGGAAATACTTCACCTTTTGATACCAGTAATGACTTACACAATTGGAAAGAAGTATTCCAATATATTTTAACTGATTAATATGGCATTTTTTACCGTAATAATTCCGCTTTATAATAAAGAAAAGTATATTGAAAACGCAATAAAAAGCGTTCTTAATCAAACGTTTACGGATTTTAATTTAGTAATTGTAAACGATTGTTCTACCGATAAAAGTGTAGAAATTGCCTCTAAATATATTTCAGATACGGTTGAAATTATTCATCATAAAAAAAATGCTGGGTTGGCTGCCGCAAGAAATTCTGGAATTAAAAACTCCAATAGCAATTATATTACCTATTTAGATGCTGACGATTTATGGAAACCTACTTTTTTAGAAAGTATCTTTCAATTAATTCAAAATTTTCCAGAAGCAAGGATTTTTGGCACAAATTATGAAGAAATTTGGGGTACTGTAATTAAAAATCCTCTCAATGGTTCTGAAATTTTACCGATAGATTTTACAGGTTATATTAATTTTTTCAAAATAAATGTAAAGCAAGGAATTTACACGCACGGTTCTGTATGTTTTCATAAAGAAGTGTTTGAAAAAATTGGGGATTATAACGAAGATATTGGTTTTTCTGAAGATTTAGATTTTAACATCAGAGCTAATTACAATTTTAAATTAGCGTATGATAACTCGGTACAGATGAGTTATTTTATGCAAACAGAAAACCAACTTACTCAGAGTTCATTACTTAACAAAACTATTCCAGACTTTGATAGTTATGAAAATTGGGCAAAAAACAATTCAGATTTAAAAAAATATCTCGACTTCGAACGATATGTTTTAGGAAAACGCTTAAAGAAAAATAACGATTTGCGTTGGAAAAAAATAATTGCAACTATTGATTCAAGAAACTTAAATTGGAAACAAAATGTTCTTTTAAAAATGCCCCGTTTTATTTTAAATATGCTTGAAAAATTGAAGTCGTTTTTGTTAAAATTAGGTATAAAAACAAGTACGTATTGATTTTTCTTGTTATACTGAAGTAAATAATTACTCTTTTACAAAGCTCAAATAATCCTTGTAATTTCTAATGTAATCCGCTTCCGAAAATTCTTCTGAAGCCAACACCAAACACACCGAACCTGAAGAAAAGTTTTCTAATTCACGCCAAATGTTGTTTTCGATTAGCAATCCTTTATCAGGCCTGTTTAAGGTAATAATTTCTTTTGATTTTCCATCCTTCAAAACCACATCAAAACTTCCCGAAATAGCAAGTATAACTTGTTTTAGTTTTTTATGCGCGTGACCTCCTCGTTTAGCGCCACTTGGCACATCAAACAAATAATACACGCGTTTTACATCAAAAGGAATCGTATCTTTTTCAACAACACCAATATTACCTTTTGCATTGTTTATTTTTGGAATATCTATGATTTTGTAGTTCATTGTATATTTATTTTTTAAAAACATTTAACCATTCGTTACCAATATTTTCTATGCTAAAATGTTTCACACTAAATAACGCGTTTTCTTTACATTGTAAATATAAATTATTATCT
>NZ_JAGNYF010000063.1 GCF_017985075.1 Flavobacterium sp. | reverse complement strand
TGAAAAAAGCTTGGGCTAAAACAAGAAATTACATTGTAACCAAAAAATTCAACGAAGACAAAAAAGGATTTTATATTGGAATTTATAAAAAATCAATTCCTGAAGTAAATGAACCTTCAAAATGGGTAACAGAAATTTATATTCCAATCATAAAGAAAGAAGCGGCTCCAAAAAAAGTAATTGTAAAAGATAGTACTGTTACTTCACCTACGGAAACAGAAAATTAACTATTTACTCATTTCAATAGTAATCATATTATTTGTCATTTTCGGACCAAAGCTTCTTACTTTTGTCGTACATAAAACGTATAAATTACTATTAAAAACAGGAACAAGTGTTGTTGGGTAACGTTTAAGTGGATCTTCAATTTTTACTGAATACCCTTTTTCTTCAGGAATAAAATTAGCTTTTAATTGCAGCAAATATTGGTCTTCGCAAATGTTGTAAAACCATCTTTCTTCAGCGTTTGCCAGCGTAACTCTGTAATTTTTAGCAAAAGTTAAGGTTTTATCTTTATGAATTAGACTAAACTCATTATTAGTATTTACTACTTCATTTCCTTGGCTATCAATTAAAACAATCTGCAAATCGTTAATGATTTTTTTAGTAGCACTATCAATTGGGTTGGCTACCAAATAAGTCGTAAAATCATACCCACAATGCGGTAAACCTTCTTGCGAAAAGCCAAAAGATGAAATAAAAATAAGTAAAATAAATTTCTTCATAATTGAACGTTCGCAAAAAACGAACCAAAGTAGATTTTACCTATAAATTAAAATTGTGGTGTTGTTAAATATGCATAAATTTTTTCACGTTGCAAATCCGTAAGTTTTGTGTTTTGTTGCATACGAATAACTATCGGTTTCCACTGTTCTGCAGTAAAACTTTCTTTTGCATATAAACTATGACAATCCGCGCAACTTGTGGTATATAAATTTTTACCTTCAGCAATAACTTCAGCTGTAATTTCTAACTTTTCAGCTGCGATTTCTTTAACAACCGGAATTTCCTCTGTTACAACAACTTTTTTTGGTGCACAGGCAAATACAACTGATACAATCACTAATCCAATTAATACTCTTGATTTCATTATTTTATTTTTAGATTTTCAAATATATAAAAAATCCGTATCGAAAAGATATCGAAACGGATTTTATAAGTTATTTTTTTACTCAATTCTTACTGATTACTAAAAACTGATTACTGCCTACTCTTATTTCACATCCATTAATTCAACGTCAAATACTAAAGTAGCATCTGGTGGAATTACCCCTCCAGCACCAGAACTTCCATATCCTAAATACGATGGAATTACAAAACGAGCTTTATCACCTACTTGTAATAAGGCAATTCCTTCATCCCATCCTTCAATAACTTGCCCTACTCCCAATTGAAAATCAATTGGTTGTTTTCTTTTGTATGAAGAGTCAAAAACTTGTCCGTTTTCTAAAGCACCTTGATAATGCACAGAAACTTTTTTACCTTTTTCAGCTTGTTTCCCACTACCCTTTTGAATAATTTGGTAACGTAAACCACTTTCTGTTTTTGAAAAACCAGCGGCTAATTTTTCCATCGCCGCTTCAGCAGCTTGTTTTTGTTCTAAAATTCTTTTTTCACGTGAACCTTCGAATGTTCTAAATGCTTCTATAGCATTCCATTTTTCTGCTTCAGCACCTACTCTTATAATTTCAATTGAATCTAAAGCATCATTTCCAGCCACTGCATCAACAACATCTTGTCCTTCCACAACATGACCAAAAACAGTATGTTTACCGTCCAACCAATTTGTTGGAACATGTGTAATAAAAAATTGAGAACCATTAGAACCTGGTCCTGAATTTGCCATAGACAAAACGCCTGGTTTATCATGTTTTAAATCTGGATGAAATTCATCATCAAATTGGTACCCAGGACCACCTGTTCCTTGACCTTGTGGGCAACCTCCTTGAATCATAAAGTCAGGTATAACTCTATGAAATTTTAAACCATTATAATATGGAGTACCCATTGGTTTTGCTTTATTTTCTAATTGACCTTCAGCCAAACCTACAAAGTTTCCAACCGTTCCAGGTGTTTTATCGTGAGTTAACTTTACTAAAATTGAACCTTTTGCTGTATTAAATTTAGCGTAAATTCCGTCTTGCATTGCTTTTTCTTTTTAAATTAAAGTACAAATTTACTACTTTTTTAACTATATTTGAATGGTTTTTAAGCAAAATTATATCAAAATGAAATCAGAAAATTACCTTCAAATTAACAAAAAAACTTGGAACAATAAAGTGGCCATTCATATAGATTCTGATTTTTACGAACAAGAACAGTTTTTAAACGGGAAAATTACATTACCAAAAACAGACATAGAAGCTTTAGGCGATGTAACCGGAAAAAGAATTTTGCATTTACAATGTCATTTTGGTCAAGATAGTTTGTCTTTAGCTCGATTAGGTGCAAAAGTAACCGGAATTGATTTTTCTGAAGAAGCTATTGAAAAAGCGAGGTCTTTAAACGAAAAATTAGGATTAGATGCCGAATTTATTTGTTGTGATGTTTATGATACGCTACAGTACATTACTGAAAAATATGATATCGTCTACACCAGTTATGGCACAATTGGTTGGTTACCCGATTTAGATAAATGGGCAACTGTTATTTCAGGCGCATTAAAACCTAACGGAAAATTAGTGTTTTTCGAGTTTCATCCTGTAGTATGGATGTACGATAATGATTTTAATGACGTGTTTTACAATTACTTTAAATCTGAACCTATTTACGAAGAAGAAACAGGAACGTATGCCGATAGAAATGTAGAAAATGAATACCAAACAATTACATGGAATCATAGTTTAAGTGAAGTATTTCAATCACTTATAAAACATAATATTAGTATTAAAAATTTTCAAGAATACGACTACTCGCATTATAACTGTTTTAGTCATACTGAAGAATTTGTACCTGGTAAATTTCGCATTCAAAAATTTGGTAATAAAATTCCAATGATGTATGGAATTGTTGGGGAATTAATAGAACTATAAACTAATTTTTGTTTCTTATCTTTTTGATATGTTTTTTGACCAAATAGATGATTATATTTGCAACTTAATAGAATTCCAAACTAAAAAACTATGCGCGTAGATATTATTACCGTTTTACCAGAATTAATTAGAAGTCCGTTTGAAGGTTCGATGATGAAAAGAGCTATCGATAAAGGCTTGGTAGAAGTCCATTTTCATAATTTACGTGATTATAGTACCAATAAGCAAAAAAGCGTTGACGATTACCAATTTGGTGGTGGTGCTGGTATGGTGATGAATATTCAACCCATTGATGATTGCATTACCAAACTAAAAAGTGAACGCGATTACGATGAAATCATTTATATGACACCAGACGGAGAAACGCTACATCAAAAAATGGCAAATTCTATGTCGATGTTAGGAAATTTAATAATTTTGTGCGGACATTACAAAGGTGTTGACCAACGTGTGCGCGATATGCATATTACTAAAGAAATTTCTATAGGAGATTATGTGTTATCAGGTGGCGAATTAGGTGCTGTAATTTTATGCGATGCCTTATTTCGTTTAATTCCTGGAGTTTTGAATGATGAAACCTCTGCCCTAACGGATAGTTTTCAAGATAATTTATTGTCACCACCAATTTACACTCGACCTGCAGAATATAAAGGGATGAAAATTCCTGACATTTTATTAAGCGGCAACTTTCCAGAAATTGAAAAATGGCGCGAACAAAAAGCCTACGAACACACATTAACCAGACGTCCAGATTTATTGGAAGAAAAATAGTATTAACGAAAAATCCCGAGCAAAACTCGGGATTTTTTATAAATAACAATTCGTAAATCCAAAATCTTAAATCGTAAATTACAAATACATTTTAGTACGTAATTCTTTAATTTTATCGTCCTCTAAATATTCATCAAACGTCATGTAACGGTCTATAACACCATTTGGCGTAATTTCTAAAATTCTATTTCCAACGGTTTGAGCAAATTCATGATCGTGCGTTGTTAATAAAATAGAGCCTTTAAAGTTGTTTAATGAGTTGTTAAATGCAGTAATAGATTCTAAGTCTAAGTGATTGGTTGGTTCGTCTAACATTAATACATTGGCACGAATCATCATCATTCGAGACAACATACAACGTACTTTTTCACCTCCAGAAAGTACATTACATTTTTTCAAGGCTTCTTCACCTGAGAAAATCATTTTTCCTAAGAAACCACGAACATACACTTCATCGCGTTCTTCTTCTGTTTTTACCCATTGGCGTAACCAATCTACTAAATTTAAATCAACACCATCAAAAAAGCTATGATTTTCAACTGGTAAATACGACTGCGTAGTAGTAATTCCCCAATCAAACGTTCCTGAATCTTGTTTTTTTAATCCATTTAAAATATCATAAAAAGCGGTTGTTGCACGGGAATCTTTTGAGAAAACTACAATTTTATCGCCTTTTGCCATATTTAAATGTACGTCTTTAAATAAAACGTCTCCGTCTTGCGATGCTGATAAATTTTGTATATTTAAAATTTGGTCACCCGCTTCACGCTCGGTTTCAAAAATAATAGCTGGATATCTTCTACTTGATGGTTTAATTTCATCTAAGTTTAATTTTTCAATCATTTTTTTACGAGAAGTAGCTTGTTTAGATTTCGCTACATTGGCACTAAAACGACGAATAAACTCTTCTAATTCGGCTTTTTTCTCTTCTGCCTTTTTGTTTTGTTGGGCTTTCTGACGCGCCGCTAATTGGCTACTTTCATACCAAAAAGTATAATTTCCTGAATAATGTGTGATTTTCGCAAAATCAATATCCGAAATATGAGTACAAACCGCATCTAAAAAGTGACGGTCATGTGAAACTACTAAAACCGTATTCTCATAATTTGCTAAGAAATTTTCTAACCAACCGATGGTTTCAAAATCCAAATCATTTGTTGGCTCATCCATAATCAAAACATCAGGATTACCAAATAAAGCTTGAGCTAACAACACACGAACTTTTAATTTTCCGTCCATTTCGCCCATCAATGTATAATGATGTTCTGCTTCAATTTCTAAATTTGATAATAAAGTAGCCGCGTCACTTTCTGCATTCCAACCATTCATTTCGTCAAATTGCAATTGCAACTCGCCTATTCTATCCGCATTTTTATCATCATAATCAGCATACAAAGCATCCATTTCAGATTTTACGGCATGTAACGTTTTATTACCAATTAATACGGTATCTAAAACCGTAAATTCATCAAACATATTGTGATTTTGGTTTAAAACCGACATACGTTTCCCTGGTTCTAAAATCACTCTTCCTGAAGTAGGATCCATTTCACCAGCTATGATTTTTAAGAATGTTGATTTTCCAGCACCGTTGGCGCCAATAATCCCATAACAATTACCTTGAGTGAACGTGGTATTTACTTCATCAAATAAAATTCTTTTACCAAATTGTACCGATAAATTTGAAATTGTAAGCATGTATTTTTTATTTTAATTTGCTGCAAAATTAGCAAAAAGCAACGAGTTTTCACAGTTTTATTTTAATATTCTATTTGTAATTTTTAACGCTACATTAACATCTTAACTGTTTTAAATCAAATACATTTGTTATTATCTTTAAATAAAACTATGCAAAAAAATTACATTTTCATTAAATACTTTTTTTTCTTACTTCTTACAACCTCTTTAGTATCTTGTAAAGATGGCTTCATGGGTGAAAATCATGTGGCGTACTTTGGTGGTGAAATTGAAAATCCAAAGAATAATTTTGTTGTATTTATGAAAAATGACAAAGTGGTAGACACTTTTTATTTAGATGAAAACAATCGCTTTTTTCATAAATTCGATTCATTAACACCTGGATTATACAGTTTTAAGCATGATCCCGAATATCAATATGTGTTTTTCGATAAAAATGATAGTTTGATGATTCGTTTAAACAGCAATGATTTTGATAATACCTTAATGTTTTGTGGACGAGGAGATGAGAAAAACAATTTCATGATGGAATTGTATTTAAAAGACATGAAACTAAAAAATGATTTATTTGATGTATATGAAAAACCTGAAAAAATATTTTCAAAATATATAGATTCTTCTAATCAAAATATTAAAAATTTATACAATAAAAGAAAATCATTTATTAACTGGTCTGAAGAATTTGATGAAGTAGCAAAAGCCAATATTTTATTAAATTACGCTTACAAAAAAGAAGTTTTTCCTATTGTACACGAATTTAAAACAGGGGAAAACATCAAAACCGATTTACCAAAATCGTACTACAATTACAGAAAAAAAATTGATGTGAATCAAGCCAATTTATTGTACTATTCTCCGTTTATTAATTACATGACAAGCATGCTTAATAATATTGTACTAACCAAAAACAAAGGAAACTTAGACGATATGAGTTTAGAAAACAATATTAAAAAACTTGAAATTGTAGATACGCTGGTTAAAAACAAACACGTTAAAAATTTGGTTATAAACAATGTAGCCAACATGTATTTACTTTCAGATCAATGTTCAGTTAATAATGGTAAATTTTTTACCTTATATTCAAAAATGGTTTCCGATAAAAAAATGAAATCTAAAGTCATGGAAACGGCAAGTAATATTCAAAAACTAAGAAATAATAATGTGTTACCAGAAATTGGAGTGGTAGACACAAATAATAAAAGAGTTCAAATTAATGACCTAATTACTAAAAAAACAATTATTTATTTTTGGACCAAACAATCGGATTCGCATTCTTTCTATTCACATAAAAAAGTAGATGAACTTAAAGCAAAATATCCAGATATTCAATTTATTGCCATAAATATTAATAACACTCAGGAAGATTGGTTAAAAGAAATTAAAGCAAAAAAATATTCCAATTCCATAGAATTAAGAGCCATAGATTTTGAAGAATTACAAAATAAATGGGTAATTAATAAAGTATACCGAACACTAATTATAAATAAAAATGGTACTATAAACAATGCTTTTGTAAGTTTGTTTGATGCCAATTTTGAAAGTTATTTGCAATAGAAATCCGTATAAAAAACATAAAAAAAGGCGTCTCGAATTATCGGGACGCCTTTTTAATATATAAAAATATTATTTATTTCCTTTTTCGAAATCAGCTACAAACTGAGCAATTCCTAAATCAGTAAGTGGATGTTTTAATAATCCAGTAATTGAAGATAATGGTCCAGTCATTACATCTGCACCAATTTTAGCACAATTAACAACATGCATAGTGTGACGCACAGAAGCCGCTAAAATTTGAGTTTCAAAACTATAGTTGTCATAAATTTGACGAATTTCATCAATTAAATTTAAACCATCTGTTGAAATATCGTCTAAACGTCCTAAAAATGGAGAACAATAAGTGGCACCAGCTTTAGCAGCCAATAAAGCTTGACCTGCCGAAAATATTAAAGTAACATTGGTTTTAATGCCTCTATCTGAAAAATATTTACACGCTTTAATTCCTTCTTTAGTCATTGGTAATTTTACTACGATTTGTTCGTGTAAATCAGCCAACTCTTCACCTTCTTTTACCATTCCCTCAAAATCTAAGGCATTTACTTCTGCACTTACATCGCCATCTACAAGGTTACAAATGTCTACATAATGCTTTAAGATATTGTTTTTTCCTGTAATCCCTTCTTTAGCCATTAATGATGGATTTGTAGTTACACCATCAAGAATACCTAATGCTTGTGCTTCAGCAATGTCTTTTAAATTTGCTGTGTCAATAAAAAATTTCATGTTATATAATTTTAATTAAAATCTAAATGTTGCCCCCAAAGATAAATCAATTCTCCATAAATTTTCATAATTATCTTTCTCTAATTTTATTTTTTTTCTAAAACTATTAGGTCCGTCTATTTCATACGATTTCAAAACCCCTCCAACAAAACTAACTTGAGGTCCAACAGATATATATTTATTAAAACAATATCTATATCCAATATTAGCTATCATTCCAAAAGTACCAGAATTAATCTCATAAGTTCTATTTGAAACTTTCGATATAGATTTGTAATCTAAATATCCAAAAGCAAAATCCATCATTCCATGATGCTTAGAATTTAGGTCATTTGCATCAATATAAAATGAAGGTCCAATAAATGTAATATTATCAGTAACATGTAAAGTAGTGTTTTCAATTGAAAAATTATCAGCCATCACAACATCAATTCCACTTACTGAAGTTGATGCATTAAATTTATTAAATTTTAATCCAAAACCTGTTTGATCTGGTTTGTAATAAACTGACGCATCAATACTATTACCTGATTTTAAATCTCTAATAATTGCTTTTTGAACTTCATCCAAATTTTTAGCCGTACCGCCAACTCTCCAAGCAAAACCACTAGAAACACTAATTAAAAAATTGCTTTTTTTATTTTTTTCAATGTTTGATAATGGTGAGTTTTGTGCATATGTAAATACAGTAGATAAAACTAATAAGTAAAATAAGACATTTTTTTTCATAATTAATTTAATTTAAAGTTTATAATGATTCATTAGAATTTTCTCATATATACCATCTGGTAATATACGCTTTAAAACAATAGAAAATTTTTGCATAAAAGCGCCTACTTTATAATGAATACGAGGATTTTTGGTTTCAATAATTTTGTGTATTGCTACAGCCATTTCTAAAGGATTACTTCCACCAGAAACGTGTGCATTCATCATATTTAACTGATTTTGATATACTGTTTCATAAGCAGATCCTTTTTGAACTGGAGCATGAAATCGTCTAGATGCAATATCGGTAGCAAAATCACCTGGAGCCACATTGGTAATATGAATTCCAAATGATTTAGTCTCCATACGCAACGATTCGGTAATTAATTCTAAAGCGCCTTTTGACGAGGAATAAACGCTTCTAAAAGGCAATCCCATATAACCCGCTATGGATGTAATATTAATAATCAGACCTCTTTTTTGAAGACGCATTTGAGGTAAAACGGCCTTCATAGTCTCGATAGGTCCAAAAACATTGGTTTCAAAATTGTTTTTAATTTCTTCTAATGGAATTTCTTCAAGAGGACCCGTAATTCCTACTCCTGCATTATTAATTAACACATCTATTCTGCCTTCTAATTCTATAATTTTAGCAATACAAGCTTGTATTGATTCCGAATTCCTAACATCTAAATCAATTAATTTTATTTTTGATTGGCTAATTGCAGTAGCATTTCTACTTGTACCATAAACAATATACTCTTTATCTAATAAGAATTCGCCTATTGCTTTTCCAATTCCTGAAGAACCGCCAGTGATAAGTATTACTTTTTTCATTATAAAATTAATAAGATATAAATACCAAATAATACGAAAACAAACATGAAAATAATTGTGTTTAAAAAATAAATTACTGACAATTTAAATATGTTTTTAATCCAAGTTTCTTCATAAAAAACTACAAAAGCCTTTATAAATAAATAGTTTAAGTATAAAAATACGATACTAATAAAATCTCCATTTGTTTCATAATTAAAAAAACCTAGAATTTGATTTATTAATGTAGTTAGACTCAAAAGAAACAAAAAAGATGAAAAATAATGAAAAGTAAATATTCCATGATCAAAATACCACCATTTCTTTTTATTATGAGTGAGCCACAATGTTAAAGCAAAAAATGGCATAACTAAGAATAAAAACTTTGGCAAATTTTGTGCTAATTTTTGAAATACTTTTTGAAAGATTTGTTTAGTTGTATAATTTTCTTCTAATTTTTTAAATTTTTCTTTTAAAAAAGAATTATTAGAATTAATTGTTTGAGTTTCCTTTTTATAAATTTTTTGATTTTCTTTTAATGCAAATTTTTCTCTTGTTAAACTGTCTTCTTTTCTTTCTGATTTTGCAATTTCTTGAGTAATTTCACTTTCTATTTCTTTAAAAGTAAACGAACTAAAAATAATAAATGAAACAATATTGATAAAAATAAACAGGCGAACTGGAGCCATAAAAGCCATACGTTTACCAGATAAATAAGTAAGCGAAAGTTTCTCAGGGGCATATAACAAATATCTTAGTGCTTTCCAAAAACTACTTTCATAATGCACTAAATCTTCTAAAAAATGAGTAAACAAATAATGAAATGATTTTTTAGTTTCTGTATTTTCTTGACCACATGATGGGCAAAAACGTACCAAAACAGAATCGCCACAATTTTGGCAAGTACTATCTTCTCTTAATTTTCCGTGACTCATTTAATATAATTTAATGTGGTAAAATTAAATAAAAAAAAGTGCATACAAAAGTTTGTATGCACTTTAAAAACAGATTGATAAAAGTTAATCTTTCTTTTCTTTCTTTTTAGAATCACATGATGCTTCTTTTTTATCTGATTCACCACAACATTTTTTACCATTTACAGAACATGATTTTTCTGTTTTTACTTTCTTCTTTTGTTTTGGTTCTTGTG
>NZ_JAGNYF010000062.1 GCF_017985075.1 Flavobacterium sp. | reverse complement strand
TTTCTAAAATCTTCAAGCGTTCCAAATTCTGGATTTACTTTCTTAAAATCAGAAACGGCATAATAACTTCCTAAATATTTATGTTGCTCCGCAGCTGGCATTTCTGAAGCAAATTTACTGTTATCGCCACCTGTTGCTTTTCTTTTCGTTTGCGAAATTGGAAAAATTGGCATAATCCATATGACTTTTACACCTAATTGTTTCAAATTCGGAATGTCTTTGGTAAAGGCGTTAAACGACCCTTCTGGTGAATATTGACGAATGTTCACTTCATAAATTACGGCGTTTTCTAAGCTACTCGAATCTAAATAATATCCTTCAGGCGGTAGATTATTATTTTGTGCTAGTAATGAAGTACTATTTGTAAAACTTAAGGCTACTAAAGCCAATATTGCTAATTTTTTCATGTCTTAATTAAATAAAAATTGTAAAGGTATATCTAAACGTTTGTTCCAAGATTTTTCAGTATGATCGGCGTTTTCAAATTTTAAATTTTTAGAATTGGAAGCGTCAAATCCTTTAGATTTTAATATGTCATTGACGTCTTTTTCATATATTACATATGCTGCATCTAAGGTTTTTGTGCCAAAATCAAAATAAATTTTATGTGTTTTTGAATTGGGTAATTTAGCTTGTAAATACTTAAAAAAAGCTGTTGGAATAGGATTATTTTCAACATTTTTCAAACCAATCCAATGTGTCGATAAGCACGCAGCTTTCCCGAAAATAGTTGGATATTCGCAAAGCGCATACATGGAAATTAATCCACCCATACTGGAGCCCATAATTGCGGTGTTTTCTTTATCGGTATACACTGAAAAACGAGAATCAATAAATGGTTTTACTTCGTTAACTAAAAACTTTAAATAGTTATCCGATGAAATTTGTGTCAAATCTAAATTGATTTTTTTAGCTTCATCTATCACGAATTTTTTATCCGAATCGCTTAAAAAATCAATTGCTTTCTGTGGAAAATAATTTAAATGTCGAATGGTTGGAATGTTCCAAACAGCAACCACAATTACCTCTTTAATGGCTTTTTTTTGGGTTAATGAATCCATTTTTTCATCTACGCCCCATTCTTGTTTGTTCCACGTGGTTTTCGCATCAAAAAGCATTTGTCCATCGTGCATATATAACACTTGGTACTTTTTAGTTTCTGAATAATTTATTGGCAACCAAATATCAACCGTTCTGGAAGCCACATATTTTGATGGAAAGTTTTCAATACGTTTTATTTGTCCTACAAAATCGTTATTATTTTGCAAATCACTGATTTTTATATTTTCTTGTGAAAAACACATACAACTAAACGCTATTAAAAACCAAAATCTCATTTGAATCTTATTTTTTTAATTCTAAAATTAAACTCGATTTTCCTTCAATTGAAAGTTCTGATTTTAAATCGAAATTCGCATCCGAAATAATGTCTTTTCCACTTGAATAAGAAGCCAAACTTTCTTTGAATCTATCTAATTTTAAAGTTTGTTTCTCTTTGCTATTATTTACGACAACCATTACACTTTCAGTATCGTTGTAACGAAAATACACATACACGTTATTATCTGGAAGATAATGCATTAATTTTCCGTTATGGATTACCGATTTCGATTTTCTCCAATTGAAAACTTTAGCAGTGAAATCGAAATATTTTGCTTGTTCAGCCGTTCTTCCTGAAGTCGTAAAAGCATTGTTTTTATCTGAAGCCCAACCACCAGGAAAATCCTGACGAATATCTGCATCGCCTTTGCCTTTATCGCCCGCCATACCAATTTCTGAACCATAATACAATTGAGGAATACCTCGCATCGTAGCTAAAATAGTCATGGCCATTTTATACTTATTTACATCATTTTTATAGTTCTGATTGAAACGGTTGGTGTCATGATTTTCTGCAAAAATTAATAAATTATTTGGGTTATCATAAAGAAAATCGTTTACAAAATTTTCATAAAATTTAATCATTCCATCATTCCAATTTGGATTGTCTTCATTAAAAACATTTCCAAAGACATCGTGCAAAGTAAAATCCATAACACTTGGTAAATAGGAATTGTAATTTTGAATTTTAGCAATTGGACTGTCTTTTTGCCAATACGAAATTTGTGCTTGATCGTGCATCCAAACTTCTCCAACGATATTGAAATATGGGTATTCGTCGGTAATGGCTTTGGTCCATTTTGCAATGCCTGCTTTATCGTTATATGAATATGTATCAACTCGGAAACCATCCAAATCGGCATATTCAATCCACCAAATGGCGTTTTGAGTCAAATAGTTTAATACTAATGGATTAGATTGATTCAAATCGGGCATACTTGGCACAAACCAGCCATCCATACAAAGTTTTGCATCTGTTGCAGACGCGTTTGAGTCATATTGTGTGGTCATTCGATAGTTACTTTGTTTATACCCTGGAAATTGATGAAACCAATCGTACGTAGGCATATCTTTAAACATCCAATGTTCAGCACCCCAATGATTGGTCACATAATCTTTAACTAACTTCATGTTTCTCTTTTTCATTTCTGAAGAAAGGCGCACGTAGTCTTCATTTGTTCCATAACGTGAATCAATTTTATACACATCAGATTGACCATACGTATGATACGAATACCCTTTGTCGTTATCTTCACACAACGGTGTGCTCCAAAGTGCTGTTACACCAAGCGATTGCAAATAATCTAAATTATTTATAATACCTTGAATGTCTCCACCATGACGACCGCCGGGATTATTTCTGTTAGCTTTTTCTTGTAAATTTGAATCCGAATCGTTCTTTTCGTTTCCATTTGCAAATCGGTCTGGCATAATTAAATACATCATATCTGATGCATCAAAACTTTTTCTGTAACGAGAATTTTCTTTTCGTTTTTTGATAACATACGCTTGATTAAATGATTTTTTACCGTTTTTAAAGGTAAACGTCAACTCTTGCGCCGACACATTTTTCAAATCGATAGATACGAAAACGTAATTTGGATTCTCCGTTTTTTGAACCTGAGTAATTACTACTCCGTTTGAAACCGCTACGGTATTTTGAGCGATATTTTTACCATAAAACATAATTTGAACCTGATTGTTTGTCATGTTCTCGTACCAAAAAGGCGGTTCTACTTTATCAATTTGTGCCGAAACACTTACAGAAATTGTAATTAAGAATAATAGAATTAATTTTTTCATAGCTTACTTTTTGTCATCCTGAACTCGTTTCAGAATCTAAGTTAATTTAATGAGAAACTGAAACAAGTTCAGTTTGACAAGCGTTGTGTATTATCTTTTATTTTACCTCAACAATACTAATTCCGTAACCACCACCTGGAGCAGTTGTTAGCTGCAGTTTTGATTTGTATGTTACTTTTTGTTTCGTGATTTTATATGCTTGTGGATTCGTTTTATAATGCGCATCGGCAGCATCTGCATAAATTGTAGCTTCGTATTTTTTACCTTTTTCTAAAAAGTCTAAAGAAATAGTTGAAGTTCTTGCCTTTAATCCGTTCACGTTTCCAACGAACCAATTGTTTGAATTTTTATCTTTTCTTGCAGTTGTGATGTAATACCCTGGTTCTGCTTCTACGTACTTTGAAGTTGCCCATTCTACTGGAACATCTTTAATAAATTGAAAGGCATCTAAAAATCGGTTGTAATTTTCTGGTAAATCGGCAGCCATTTGCAGTGGACTATACATGACCACATACAATCCTAATTGATTGGCAATAGTTGTATTTACATGTGAATTATTTCCTGGATTTAATTTTGCAATATCCATTTCAAAAATTCCTGGTGTGTAATCCATTGGACCACCCATTAATCTTGTAAATGGTAAAACTGTAGTATGATTGGCTTTAGAACCTCCAAATGCTTGAAATTCTGTTCCGCGAGCAGCTTCGTTTCCAATTAAGTTTGGATACGTTCTGCAAATTCCTGTTGGACGAACGGCTTCGTGTGCATTCACCATAATTTCATAATCTACCGCTTTTTCAATACAATATTGGTAATGATTTAAGATAGATTGACTATAATGGTGCTCGCCTAAAGGCAAAATATTTCCAACATAACCACTTTTTACCGCGTTATATCCATTGTCTTTCATAAACTGATACGCTACATCTAAATGACGTTCGTAATTTCTTGTAGCACCAGACGTTTCATGGTGCATAATCATTTTAATTCCTTTAGATTTTGCATATTCGTGAATTCCTTTTACATCAAAATCTGGATACGCCGAAATAAAATCAAAAACATAATCTTTTTCATGACCAAACCAGTCTTCCCAACCTTCGTTCCAACCTTCTACCAAAACGGCATCAAAACCATGTAGTGCTGCAAAATCGATATATTCTTTTACGTGTTTGGTATTTGCCGCATGTTTAACACTTTGCTTTGCTTTAGAATAATCCGTTATGCCAAGTTGAATCGCTGGAAAATCTTCTGTATAAGCCCAAGAGTTTTTACCGGTAATCATTTCCCACCAAACACCTACATATTTTACAGGTTTAATCCAAGTAGTATTTTCAATTTTACAAGGTTCGTTTAAGTTTAATGTCATTCTTGATGCTAACACTTCTCTAGCATCATTACTAACGATAATAGTTCGCCAAGGCGAAACACTTGGTGCTTGAATATGACCTTTATTTCCTTTAGCATCTGGCGTTAAGTGCGATTGAAATACGAAATTCTTATCGTCTAAATTCAAATGCATACACGAATAATTAATCAAAGCCGCTTCGTGAATGTTGATATACAATCCGTCAGCTGTTTTCATCATTAAAGACGTTTGTACGCCTGTATCTGAAAATTGTTTTTGTGATGCATTTTCTGAAACCGCGCTTTTAAATAAATTTCTAATTTCAGATAATTTACTTTCGGAATAATCGTATTCTTGTGTGTCGTAATCACCTGGAATCCAAAATGCTGTGTGATTTCCAGTCATAGCAAATTCGGTTCTTTCTTCTTTAATTACGAAATAAATCAAGTTTTTTTGCTGAGGAAACTCGTATCGGAAACCTAAACCTTCATTGAACAAACGAAAACGAACAATGATTTCTCTGTCGGTTTCGTTTTGTTTTAATGTAACGGCTAATTCGTTATAGTGATTTTGAATTTGCGTTTCTTCACCCCAAACCGTTTTCCACGTTTCATTGAACGTACTTTCTTTGGTATCAATCACTTTAAAATCGTTTACTAACGACTTTTTATCCTTTTGTAATTCTAAACCTAATTTACTTTTTTTAATTACTTCTCTGTTTTTAAAAAAAAGCTGATACATAGGTGTGCCGTCATTTCCAAGTGAAAATGACATTTTAAAATTACCATTTGGCGATTGAAATCCTTGGGCAGAAGCCCCAAAAATAGCTGTTAAAACAAGGATAACCGAAAAAATATTTTTCATATTTAGTGTTTTTAGATACTGAAACAAGTTCAGCATGATAATGAATGTTATTAATTTTTTACTAATTGCGATGCGCCATTAATGATTACTTCTACTTCTTGATTTCCTTCTACAGAAACTTTGGTTTCTTGATGGTTTACTTCTATTTTAACGATGGCATTTCTAAAATTGACTTTAAACGAATAGCCTTTCCATTGTTCTGGAATTCTTGGTTCAAAGTGCAATTGGTTATTTTTTACACGCATTCCTCCGAAACCTTCAACAATACTCATCCAAGTTCCTGCCATAGATGTAATGTGTAATCCTTCGTGCACTTCTTTATTATAATCATCTAAATCCAAACGAGATGTTCTTAAATAAAAGGTATATGCCTGCTCCATTCTACCTAAAGCAGCTGCTTGAATAGAATGCACACACGGTGAAAGTGAACTTTCGTGAACTGTAAATGGTTCATAAAAATCGAAATGTCTTTCTAATTGTTCTTTGGTAAAATCATCTTCAAAGAAATAAAACCCTTGAAGTGTATCTGCTTGTTTAATATATGGCGAACGTAAAATTCTATCCCAACTCCATTTTTGGTTAATTGGTCGTTGAGATTTATCTAAATCGGAAACTTTTACTAATTCTTTATCTAAGAAACCATCTTGTTGTAAAAATACCCCGTGTTCTTCCGAGAATGGGAAGTACATATTGTCTGCTGTATTTTTCCAAGATTGTAATTCGGTATCATTTAAGTTTACTTTGCTCATAATTCTATCAAAATCAGAAGTATATTCCGATTTTACTTTTTCAATTTGAGCATACGTATAATTGATACACCATTTTGCGATATAATTGGTATACCAGTTATTATTTACGTTATTTTCATATTCGTTTGGACCAGTTACTCCTAAAATTACAAACTGATTTTTGTTTGTAGAAAAAGTGGCTCTTTGATGCCAAAAACGAGCAATTCCGATTAAAACTTCTAATCCTTTTTCTGGAATATAGCTGTAATCACCTGTAAAACGGTAATAGTTATAAATAGCAAATGCAATGGCGCCATTTCGGTGAATTTCTTCAAAAGTAATTTCCCATTCGTTATGACATTCTTCACCATTCATAGTTACCATCGGATAAAGTGCCGCCCCGTTTTTAAACCCTAAATTATTTTGAGCATTTTCGATGGCTTTATCCAATTGATTGTAACGGTATTCTAACAAACTTCTGGCTACATTTTGATCTTTCGTTGCCATATAAAACGGGATGCAATACGCTTCGGTGTCCCAATAGGTTGAACCGCCGTATTTTTCACCTGTAAAGCCTTTTGGACCAATATTTAAGCGAGAATCTTTTCCTAAATAGGTTTGATTTAATTGAAAAATATTGAAACGAATACCTTGTTGTGCTTTGGTATCACCCTCGATAGTGATGTCGCTCATTTCCCAAATTTTAGCCCAAGCTTGTTTTTGATTTTCCAATAGGGTATTAAATCCTAAAGTAGTCGCTTGAAGCAATACTTTTTTTGCTGAAGAAATAAGGTATTCTTCTTTATGATTGGTAGAAATTGTGTAGCCTCCAAATTTTTGTATACTTACTGTTTGTCCTTGTGTGGCAGCCACTTCATAAGAAAACATAATTTTAGATGCTTCCTTTGTTACTTCAACAGGTTTTACATCGGTAATTTCGTTATTTACTATAATTTGATTTTGCATATAAGTGGCAACTGTAAACTTTGTTTTTAAAGTTCGAGCCACAATAAATGCGCTATTTTCTTCGTTTTTAATTTCTAAGGTTTCCCAGAATTTTTCTTCCCAATTGGTGTCTTCATTTTCAATACCTGCATCTAAATACGGTTTAAAAACTACTTTGGCATCGGTATTTATTGGTGTAACTTGGTATTTTATAGCTCCTAATTCGTCAATATCTAAAGATAAAAAACGAGTAACATCTATTGATATAGCTACATCATTTTGAAGTACTGCCTGAAACGAACGTTGGTACCAACCCTCTTTCATATTCAATTCACGTCTGAAGTTTGAAACTGATTTACAAGTTGCTAAGTCTAAATTTTCGCCATTAACTTCTATATTAATACCAATCCAATTTGGTGCATTTAATACTTTAGCAAAATATTCGGGATAGCCATTTTTCCACCAGCCTACTTTTGTTTTATCTGGATAATATACCCCAGCAATGTAACTACCTTGAAACGTATCACCTGAGTAATGCTCTTCAAAATTGGCACGTTGCCCCATAGCACCATTTCCAATACTAAATAAACTTTCGGAAGATTTTACTCTATCCGCTTCAAATCCTTCTTCTATGATTGACCAATTATTTGGTACGATATAATCCTGATTCATTTTCTTTCTAATTTGTCAATTTTCTATTCGTCAATTTGACAATTTCTATTTGTTAATTAATTGCATTATAAAATCGTTACTCATTTCTGTAAAATCTCTAAAACAAAAATCCGATTCGTGTAATACTTCTTTCTCACCAATACCTACACTGGTCATTCCAGCTACATTTGCCGCTTGAATACCAGCTACTGAATCTTCAAAAACAATAGCGTCTTTGTACGCCACCTGAACTTGGTTTGCTCCTTGCAGAAAAACTTCTGGATCGGGTTTGGCATTGGTTACATCATTTCCGTCAACAAGTGCATCAAAATAATGCAAAATGTTCACTTTTTCTAATATTGGTCGGGCGTTTTTACTTGCCGAACCCAATACAACATATTGATGGTTTGTTTTTAAAAACTGAAGTACTTCTTCTACACGAGGTAAAATTTCAGATTTGTCCATTTGATGCACAAATGCTAAATAGTCTTCATTTTTTTGAACCAACCAATTGTTTTTATCTTCTTGTGACGCTTGCACATTTCCTTGAGATAAAATAATTTCTAACGAACGCACGCGACTTACGCCTTTTAGTTGTTCGTTGATTTCGTGTGTAAAATTAATATTCAAACTATCCGCTAATTTTTTCCATGCCAAAAAATGAAATTTGGCGGTGTCAACTATTACGCCGTCTAAATCGAATATAAATGCTTTTTTGTTCATTCTGTTTGTTTAACCTGAAATTGCATTTTTATCTGTAATAAAGAAATTACATAACCCTGCAATAATTAATAATAATCCAGCCAAAAGCATGGCATTAATGTGTGCTTCACCAATTAATTTATATAAATAATTGATTCCTCCAAGTGCAGCAATAATTTGTGGAATTACAATAAACATATTGAAAAGCCCCATCATCATTCCCATTTTATTTGGATTGACTGAACTTGACAACATAGCATAAGGCATCGACAAAATACTTCCCCAAGAAAAACCAATTAATATAAATGAATACATTAAGGTTTCTGGTGTGGCATAAAACATGTAAATAAATCCTAATCCACCCAGAATCAAAGAAACCATGTGAATGTATTTTCTATTTATTTTGTTTTTCAGCGTATAAAAAGTAAGCAATAATGCAAAAACCATTGAAGACAATCCGTATACGCCGGTTGCAGAACCTACTAAATCGGCAGCATTATTGTATACTTTATCTTTTGCTTGATATTCTTGCTCTTTTAACGTGCTAAGAAAAACAACTTCTTCTTTGTTGTTTTTTAGAACAGCTCCTTTATCGTCCAATTTTGCAAATTCTTTTACATCTGGTTTTGGAGAATGAAAAACATGTTCTGTTAGTGCTGGTGTGGATAAACTCCACATGGTAAAAAATGCAAACCAACTAAAAAACTGAATTAATCCCAATTTTTTCATGGTTGAAGGCATTTCTTTCAAGCTAATTACTAAATCTGGAATAAAGCGTGATTCTTTTTTTTCGGTAAGAAATTGATTTAAATCTTCTGGTGGATTTTCTTTTGTAGTAAATATAGTATATAAAATACTTGCAAAAAATACAAATGCGCCAACAGAAAAAGCTACAATTACTGATTGTGGAATGACACCTGCTTTTGCTTCATTAGTTACGCCCAATTTATTAACTAACCACGGTAAGTTACTGGCAATCCAAGTACCAATTCCGATGATTAACGTTTGAATCACAAATCCGTTTGAACGCTGTGATTCGGGTAGTTTATCAGCTACTAAAGCACGGAAAGGTTCCATGCTGATGTTAATAGAAGAGTCTAAAACCCATAACAAACCTGCTGCAATCCATAATGCAGGAGAATGTGGCATAAAAAATAAAGTAATAGAAGCTAAAATGGCTCCAATAAGAAAAAATGGTTTTCTTCTTCCGAATTTTGGACTCCAAGTATTGTCAGATAAATATCCAACAATTGGCTGAACCAACAAACCAGTTAAAGGTGCGGCAACCCAGAGACCTGGAATGTCGTCTACTTCGGCACCAAGGGTTTGAAAAATTCTTGACATGAAGCCTCCTTGTAAGGCAAAACCAAACTGTATCCCTAAGAATCCGAAACTCATGTTCCAAATTTCCCAGAAACGTAACTTACGCTTTTCCATTTATCGTAATTAGTTGTTAATACTACGATAAGCGTTTTTATGTGCTTATCAAAACTATACTTAATTTTTGAAGTGAAATATAAGCTTTGATTGACACAAATTAAAGTAAATTTTTTTAAATAATCTAAAAAATTTGCCTCAAAAAACAGTGAATATCGTAAAAATTAATTTTTTAAGCTTTGATTTTTAAATAGTTAACTAAACTATTACGTTGTCGTAGATTCTCTAAAAATTAATTCGGTTTCTATAATTTCAGTAGTGTATTGTTCGTCATCTTCTTCTTTTTCAAGACGTTCAATTAGCATTTTTGCCGCTTTTTGACCCATTTTAATTCCGTTTTGACTCACCGTAGTAATTGTTGGTGTTGAAAATTGAGAAATAATTCCATCCGTAAACCCTATAACCGCAATATCATCTGGTACTTTTTTACCAATTTTATTAATCGCTTTAATGGCGGTTACGGCAAACAATTCATTCACTGCAAAAACAGCATCAATTTCGTTGTTAGTAATTAAATCGATAATTTGATCCTGACAATGGTCTATGTCTTCTACTTTAATGATTAAATTATCATTAATTGATACATCATAATCCGCCAATGCTTTTAAATAGCCTTCTGTTCGAAGTTTTCCTACACTTACATAGTCAACAGTAGTTATTAAAGCTATGTTTTTATATTTGTTTGTGATAAAAAATTCAGTAGCATTATACGCCGCCAATTGATCATCAATAATTACTTTATCGCAAAAAACATCATTTGTAACGCGGTCAAAAAGTAC
>NZ_JAGNYF010000110.1 GCF_017985075.1 Flavobacterium sp. | reverse complement strand
CAAAGAATCAAATAAACATCACTTCGAATTAAGCCATCACGAGACATAAAATTCATAGAAAGCAGGTCGAGGTTCCCGTTGATGTTTGGGTGCTGAAAGACGGCTCTCTTGTGCTCCCGCTAACAGGGGCTTGAAGCAATTGCCCGCCTTACAGTTTTTAGAGAAATAGAAATTTCGCTTCGGTTCCAGTTGGCGCGCAATCTTGATTAAGGAAATAATTTGTTTTGTTGCGCGCCATCGTTATCTTTATAATCTCCAAAGGCGGAGCACTGCTTCAAGCCCCGGATCGTTATAAGCAAGCCTAAAGAACGACTGTGCAACCATCAAGCTGACACTAAAACAACCAGACTTTATACTTCCAAACTAACTTTCGGCCGACAAAATTCGGTTAACATTTTTGTAGCAATTCGACACAAAACCAACCTAAAGTATTTGAATTAGAACCTACTAAAATAATTTAACAAATAATAGTGGACGCCATTGTCCACTATTAAAATATTTGCTTATCTTTGCCTTATAAAATGACAACAGATGTTTTCAAAAGCTTGTGAATATGGAATTAAGGCATCAATTTTTATTGCTCAACAATCACTCTTAGACAGAAAAGTGAATTTGAGAGAAATTGCTGAAGCTATTGAATCACCAACAGCTTACACGTCAAAAATTCTACAAAAACTATCTAGACAAAAAATTATTAATACCGATAAGGGACCAACTGGTGGCTTTTCTATGGATAAAGTTAAATTAGAAAAAATAAAACTAAGTTCTATTATATGTGCTATTGACGGTGAAAATATTTATAATGATTGTGGATTAGGATTAAAAAAATGTAATGAAAAAATGCCTTGTCCGGTGCATAATCAATTTATAGTAATAAGAGAGGAACTGAAAAAAATGAGTGAAACGACAACCATTAAATCATTAACAATCGATTTCGATAACGGATTAACTTTTTTAAAACGATAATAAAATAATATAGATATGAAATCAAATGATAATCCAAAAATGACACGTCTTGATTTAGGAAATACATTCAAGGTATTGCAAGTAACCGGAAGTGCTGGAATGAATATGCCAGAACATGTAAGCACTAAAGAGGCTGTAATTATTATTCAAAAAGGCCAGGCTATTTTAAAACTGAAAGGAATTGACCATGTGTTAGAATTAAACAAATCTTTCGTTGTACCAGCAGGGCAAAAACACGAGTTACAAATAACTGAAGATTTTCAGGCCGTAGTAATCATGGAAATAGAGTCTGAAATAAAATTTATAAACAATTAAAAACATAAAAAAATGAAAGAAAACCAAATTATTGGAGAGCTGGTAGCAAAAGACTACCGCACCGCATCGGTATTCAAAAAATACAGCATTGACTTTTGTTGTCAAGGTAACAGAACTATTCAAGAGGCCTGTGATAAGAAAAACATTGATTCAAAAAAGGTATTAGAAGATTTAGATACTTTAGTACAAACGAAAAGTGAGGCAACCACCGACTATCAATCGTGGCCACTTGATCTATTAGCGGATTATATTGAAAAGAAACACCACCGCTACGTTCAAGATAAAACATTAGAAATACAGCCATATTTAGATAAAATATGCAGAGTTCATGGAGAACACCATCCCGAACTCTTTGAAATTAAGAATGAATTTAATGCTAGTGCAGGTGAACTAGCTGCTCACATGAAAAAAGAAGAGCTGATTTTATTTCCTTTCATAAGGAAAATGGTAAAAGTAAAACAAGAAAATTCCAATGTAGAAGCCGCAAATTTCGGAACGGTTAAAAACCCAATACAGATGATGATGGATGAACACACAGTAGAAGGAAATCGCTTCAGGAGGATTGAAGAATTAAGCAATAATTATACGCCTCCTCAAGATGCCTGCAACACCTATCGTGTTTCGTTCGCCTTACTTAAAGAATTTGAGCAAGATCTGCACCTGCATATACATTTGGAAAATAATATTCTCTTTCCAAAAGCTGTTGAAATTGAAAATGATTTAATATGAAATTTGCATGAAATATTATGAAACTTTAAGCGAAGCAGTAAATGACCTGATTAAACGAGGTTATACACATGATTTCAATGTTCATCTGGAGCAAGAATGCTTAGTATGCAATAGTTCTCTAACACAACTTTCTCCAGATGAATTTGAAATTGATGAAACCTATCGGTTTGAAGGAAATACTGACCCGGGAGATGAAATGATTTTATTCGCAATTTCCTCGACAAAGCACAAAATAAAAGGCACTTTATTAAATGCATACGGTATGTATTCAGATTCTGCCACAACAAAAATTATAGAAAAACTAGTAACACATATAAAAACTATGAAACCCATAAAAAGAGAAGAATATCTAAAAGCATTGAGCAGAGAACACCATCACAGTTTATTACTCTGCTGGAAAATTAAAACCGGTTTTACTAAAGGTGTTTCAATTACACGTATGAAATTATATATTGATTGGTTTTTTAAAAATCATTTACAGCCACATTTTGAATTAGAAGAGAAATATATTTTCCCTATACTAGGTAATGAAAATGTTCTAATCAAACAAGCTATCGAAGAACACAAAATAATTTCCCGTTTATTTTGCGATACTTCTCATATTGAAACTTCCATAAAGCAAATACAAGAAGATTTAGAAAAACACGTTCGATTTGAAGAAAGAGTTTTGTTTGATGAAATTCAAAAGGTTGCTTCTTCTGAAAATATGGAAGAGATCATAAAACTTCATACAAACGAAAAATTCATTGAAAACACAACGGATGTATTTTGGGAATAATCATGAAAAGGAAAATAATTGTTATTGGAGGTGGGTTTGCAGGTATTGAGTTTATAAAAAAAATAGACGAGACACTGTTTGATGTTTTACTTATTGATAAAATCAATCATCATCAATTCCAACCCCTGTTTTATCAGGTAGCAACTTCTCAACTAGAACCAGCGAGTATTTCATTTCCACTTCGAAACATATTTAAAACAAAGAAAAATCTTCAAATCCGTTTAGCAGAAGTTCTATCTATTGATTCTGCTAATAATAAAATAAAAACAACTATAGG
>NZ_JAGNYF010000109.1 GCF_017985075.1 Flavobacterium sp. | reverse complement strand
CATTTGCATCAACTTACAAAGATAAAATAAGCAATGAAATAACAATAACGATTGTTTAAAAAGTTATAAATTCTTTGATTTTTTATTAATTGGGCTAAAAAAAAGCTGTACAAAATTGTACAGCTCTAAAATAAACTAAAAAAGTTCCCCTTGGTTTAAGCCTATTATTCTTCCTAAATGTTTGTATGCTTTTTCGGTAGCGAATATTTGCAATTCACACCTACTATAATAATAACCAAATAAAAAAACTACAAATTTTTGTCATTGTAGTTTATTTTTTCTTTGCGCTTTATGGGCACGGATTGCAAATCCGCGCTATCGGTCATGCAACATTTGTGGGAAGCCAAAAACTAAATACTAATAAAAAAATTAAAAAAACAAAGAACAAAAAAGTCATCAAAATCCATCTTTTTTTTACTTCTTTAGTCTCTTTTTCAAATTCTTTGAAATAAACAAAATATTTATCTTTGTAAAAAACCGTAAAAAAAAGTAAAATACCAAACAAAGCAATAAATAAGAATATAAATTCACTAGCTAATTCAAATCGATGTAACATTTTGTTTAAAAGTACAAAAAAGGCAAAGCCTAATAGCGCAAATAACAATCCTATAATTCTGCCAGAATTTATATCAGCTGAAAAGTCAGGCAAAAACCTCTTGTGTTTTTTACAAACTATGTAAATTACATAATGTAAAAGGTTTATAAAATATTCTATTTTTTTCATATAAATTTTATTTATCTATTCCATCAATAATTCACCCTCCCGCTTCACAAAGTCTCTCGCCTTTATGCTACGCTCTCAAAATTAACCCTAAAAAAGTTCGCCTTGGTTGAGGCCTTTTATTCTTCCTAAATGCTTGTAGGCTTTTTCTGTAGCTTCACGGCCTCTGGGTGTTCGCATTAAAAAGCCTTCTTGGATTAAAAAAGGTTCATACACTTCTTCAATTGTTTCTCCGTTTTCTGACACTGCTGTGGCTAAAGTGGTTAATCCTACAGGTCCGCCTTTGAATTTGTCAATTAAAGTCGTTAAAATTTTATTATCCATTTCGTCTAAACCATTGGCGTCTACGTTTAATGCTTTAAGGGCGTAACGGGCTATTTCTATATCAATGCATCCGTTTCCTTTTATTTGAGCAAAGTCTCTAACTCTTCGTAATAAAGCATTGGCAATACGTGGTGTTCCTCTACTTCTTCCTGCGATTTCTATGGCGGCTTCTAAGTCGATAGGCACGTTTAATATTCCAGAACTTCTTTCGATAATAGTGGCTAATAATTCGGTATTATAATAATGCAAACGACTTTGGATACCGAAACGGGCACGCATTGGAGCGGTTAACAAACCAGAACGTGTAGTGGCACCCACTAACGTAAACGGATTTAAATTAATTTGAACCGAACGGGCATTTGGACCCGATTCAATCATAATGTCAATTTTATAATCTTCCATAGCAGAATACAAATATTCTTCTACTATTGGCGATAAGCGATGAATTTCGTCAATGAATAACACATCTCGCTCTTCTAAATTGGTTAGCAAACCTGCTAAATCGCCTGGTTTATCTAATACAGGACCTGATGTAATTTTAATTCCAACACCCAATTCGTTAGCTAAAATACTGGCTAAAGTAGTTTTTCCTAATCCTGGAGGACCGTGAAAAAGGGCGTGATCAAGCGCTTCACCACGTTGGTTTGCTGCTGCCACAAATACTTTTAAATTTTCAAGCACGTGGTCTTGACCTGCAAAATCATCAAAACTTAATGGTCGCAGTGCTTTTTCTATATCTAATTCTTGTGGCGTAAAACGCTCTTTATTTGGATCTAAATTTTCATTCATTTTACAAATATAATTAGAAGTTGGAAGTTAGATGTTGGAAGTTGGAAGTTTTTTTTGTTTTTAAACACAGATTGGAGAAATTATTAAAATATAGAAATCTCTTGACAACTTATGCGTTGTAATTGCAGGTTTATGCGTGAGGGATTGAAGTGAAGCTCTTTTTTGTTTCGATTTTTCTTCGGAACAAAAAAAGCGGGAACGGAAAGCCCGACCCACAGGGGCACGCCCAAATAAAAAGGAAAAGAATTGTTGCTATTTTTGAAATTAGCATTGGCATTGAACTTTGATATTTAAAAAGTATCTTTGTAAAAAATTAAGCATATGATTATTTATAATGTTACCATAAATATTGACGACAGTGCTCACGACCAATGGTCAAATTGGTTAAAGACCAAACATATTGGAGACGTTTTGGCTACCGGCTGTTTTTATAAAGCGAAACTTTCAAAAGTTTTAGTGGAAGAAGAAATGGGAGGAACTACCTATTCCATTCAATATGCTGCAGAAAGTAATGAAAAACTTCAAGAATATTACAAAACTTTCGCGCCAGCATTGAGAGAGGAAGGTCTTCGTCTATTTGGTGATAAAATGTTGGCTTTTAGAACAGAATTAGAAGTAATCAACGAGTTTTTTAGTAATGAAAACTAATTCATTTACGAATTACGGATTGGGATTTACGAATTTAAAAAATATTTATGTCAGTTAAAGCAAAAAAACATTTAGGACAACATTTTCTTACGGATGAAAGCATTGCGCAGCAAATTGCCGATTCGTTGGTAGGTTCTAACTACAAAAAAGTGTTAGAAATTGGTCCGGGAATGGGTGTTTTAACAAAATATTTATTAGAAAAACCTTACGAAACGTTTGTGGTTGAAATTGACACCGAATCCGTTGCGTATTTACAAGCCCATTATTTAAAATTAGCCAACAATATTTTTTCTTTAGATTTTTTGAGACACGATTGGCAAACCGCTTTTAAAGATGAACAATTTGCTATAATTGGGAATTTTCCTTATAATATTTCGACGCAAATTGTATTTAAAACGTTAGAATTGCGTCAATTTATTCCAGAATTTTCAGGAATGTTTCAAAAAGAAGTAGCGGAACGAATTTGTAGTAAAAAAGGCAGTAAAGTATATGGTATTTTATCCGTTTTAGCACAAGCATTTTACGATGTTGAATACTTATTTACGGTACCACCAACGGTTTTTAATCCACCACCGAAAGTCGATTCAGGTGTAATGCGTATGACACGAAAAGAAAATTACGAATTGCCTTGCGATGAAAAATTAT
>NZ_JAGNYF010000061.1 GCF_017985075.1 Flavobacterium sp. | reverse complement strand
AAGACATAAAGGTTTTTTAGGACTTTTGCGTTTGTTTTCCGATTTACGAAAACTAAATATTGACGCCGTTGCCGATTTACACAATGTATTACGATCAAAAATTATAAGAACACTTTTTGCTTTGAATGGCAAAAATGTTGCCGCTACAGATAAAGGTAGACAAGACAAAAAAGCTCTTACAAGATTAGCTATCAAAACCATTTCTCCAACAAAAACAATGTTTGAAAGACATTGCGAAACGTTTGAAAAATTAGGTTTTCCTTTACATTTAGAATCACCTACATTTCCAGAAAAATCTATTTTATCTGACGAAATAATAAATATTACGGGTAAAAAAGAAGAAAATTGGATAGGAATAGCACCTTTTGCTCAATACGAAAGCAAAGTATATCCAATAGATTTAATGCAACAAGTAATAGATGAATTAGCCAAAAACGATTCAAATAAAATTTTATTATTTGGTGGAGGAAGTGAAGAAATTAAGAAGCTAAATCAGTTAAAAAACAATCATAAAAACGTGGTTGTTTTGGCAGGAAAAACCAATTTAAAAGAAGAATTAGCCATAATTTCTAATTTAAATGTAATGTTATCTATGGATTCTGGAAATGCGCATATTGCCGCTATGTTGGGCGTAAAAGTAATTACACTTTGGGGCGCTACACATCCTTTTGCAGGATTTCAACCATTCCATCAACCAGATGATTTTTGTCTGACTTCAGATAGAAAACTATATCCATTTTTACCCACTTCGGTATATGGAAATAAAAAAGTAGCAGGCTATGAAAATGCAATGCGAAGTATTTCTGTGGAAAATGTTGTTGGAAAAATTAATTTTGTTTTAAACCATTAAGGAATTAAGGTTCATTAAGTTTTATGCTTAATTTTCTTAATTCCTTAATGGTTTAAAAGACTCACAAATAAACCTGATTGTCTTTACAAATTTCTAAAATATAACTCTTTAAATTAGAAATAGTTGCTTGATAATTTGGTGCTTCATAACCAAAACGTTCGTGTTCCATTTGCTCTTTTTCAACTTCATTACAACCCTTTATAATTTCCCTAATAATATCTAACAAAATAAGTTGTTTGTCTTGTTGTTTATCAAATTTATAATCAACAATTTCATCTTGTAATTTTTCGCAATATTCAAGCAACTGGATAACTTCTGGTTCGCCCAACAAGTCGCTATTTTTTTTGAATATTTCGTATAAGTTTTTCAAGGGTTTGAAATTTTTACTATAACAAGACTTTAGACTTTATGACATTAAAACTTTAGACTATTTAAATATCATCAAAATCAATTTTAATTTCAGAGGAAGTTGGCACGGCTTGACACGCTAAAACCAATCCTTCAGCTACTTCGTTATCTGTTAAAATTTGGTTTTTCTTCATCGTAGCGCTTCCTTCTGTCACGCGACAAATACAGCTGCTACAAATACCACCTTGGCAAGAGTAAGGCACGTCTAAACCTTGTTTTAAAGCCGCTTCTAAAATGGTTTGTTTCTGACTCATTTCAAAAGTAACTTCGTCAGCATCTACTAAAATTGAAATGTTCGTATGACCTTCATTTCCTGTTACAACTTTGTTTTCTGAGGCAGATGACGTTCCAAACAATTCAAATTTTATATCTTTTTCAGCTACATTGTTTTCTTTTAAAGTTGCCGTAACTACTTGTATCATTGCTTCTGGTCCACACAAGTAAAACTTAGAAAAGGTTTTATCAGAATGTTTATTTTTAAGCACTGTATTTACAACAGTTTTGTCAATTCTCCCAAAAAGTTCACCCGCTACATTAGATTGACTATACACAAAATGCACAAAAAATCGCCCTAAATTTTTTAATTGAAGCGCCTTTAATTCCTCGTGAAATATAGTTTCCGATTCGTCTTTGTTGCCATAAATTAAAACAAAAGTACTATTTGGTTCTTCTTCTAAGACACTTTTTGCAATCGATAAAACAGGCGTAATTCCGCTACCAGCAGCAAAAGCGGCATAGCTTCTTTGGTGTTCTTGTTTGGCTTCAAACGTAAATTTTCCTTCAGGAATGCTGACTTCTAACAAATCGCCAACAGCTAATTTTGTGTTGGCAAATTTCGAAAAAGTACCGTTTTTTACTTCTTTTACTGCAATTCGCATTTCATCACTTTTTGGTGAAGAACAAATAGAATACGCTCTACGAAGTTCTTTCCCGTCTAAAGTTAGTTTTAAGGTTACATATTGCCCAGCTATAAATTGGTAAGCCGTTTTTAGTTCTTGTGGAATATTAAAAACGATTGAAACTGCATTTTTTGTTTCTCGTTTGATTTCTTTTATTGCTAATTTGTAAAAATCCATGTTATATATTATTTTGTAAACAACGCTCTTAACTCCGTTGCTTCACTGGGTTTCATTTTTCCTGCCAATACCAAGCTTAATTGTTTTCTTCTTAGTGCTGCTTCAAAACGTTCAATTTCTAATTCGGTTTGTGGTTCGATAGCGGGAACCGAAACCGGCCTACCTGTTTCGTCAACGGCAACAAAAGTATAAATGGCTTCGTTGGCTTTATTTTTAATACCAGATTCTCTATCTTCAATCCAAACATCTATAAAAATTTCCATAGAAGTATTGAAAGTTCTGGATACTTTAGATTCTACTGTTACCACGCTTCCCAAAGGAATAGCTCTGTTAAACGCCACGTGATTTACAGAAGCCGTAACGCAAATTCTTCTTGAATGACGACGCGCAGTAATACTTGCGGCTCTATCCATTCGCGCTAATAATTCGCCACCAAATAAATTGTTTAATGGATTGGTTTCGCCAGGTAACACTAAATCGGTTAATGTTGTAACGGAGTCTGAAGGATATTTGTTTTGCATTATTTTTTTTACAAAGATACTAACTCTGATTTAAAAATAGGGTATAAAAAAATCCCAAAATTGGGATTAGTCTATTAGCAACCAAGCGTCAACGCTATCTTTTGCTTTTATTTGAATTTTTAAATTTTGAGCTTCAGTTAAATTAGAAAAACTACCAAAAGCAACAGGAATTAAACCGTATTTGTTTTCCGTCAATAAATGCGCTTCAAAACCTTTTGAGACTAAATCATTCATTGCTTTTAAAGCATTTTGTTTGCTTCTAAAAGCACCTGCTACCACGTGGTATTTTTCAGTATGCGTTTGTTCTAAAGTTAAATCAACAGCGTTTATTGGATTTGGAATCACAAAAGTAGCCTCTTGAAGTTTTTGATTTATTTTTTCTTGCACCGTTTTTTCAACGATACTTGTTTGCTGTTCTATTGTATAGTCAAAATACATTTTGTAACCATACGTTCCTGCAGAGGCAAAAATGGCCACAGCTGCAGCATATTTCATCCAGGTTTTCGTACGATTTTTTCCATTTAATGGAATAACTGGCGTTTCTGCTTCCTCTGTAGTATTAACTGAAACAGGCGTTTCAATTTGAGGCGCAACTTCTGAAACAATTTCTGTTTGAATTTGATTTTCTCTTGCTATTTCTGGCGAATTAAAACCAGCCAAACCAAAAGAATCTGTCAAATAATTAATTGCTGTATTCGGCTTGAAAACAAAATTATGTTCCGAATTTGAAAAAATTTCACCAATATTTTCTAATACCAAACTTTCTTTATTTTCTAATTTTTCTAACCAAAAAACAACTTGAGTTTGAATTTTACTTACGGCGTTTTCATAACTAATTTTTTCTTGTAATGCGATATGATTGGCCAATAAGCCATCATTGTTTTTTATATGAGAATTAAAAGAAATTACTTTTTTCGGTGGTACAAACGAATTTTGAACCACAATAACTTGCGCAGATTGCCATTCGCATAAAAACGCTCCAAAACCCGGAACGCCTACGCATTGGTATCTGTACAACAATTCTGAAATGTATTTTTCTATTTTCATATATGCAAAATTAAGTAATCAAGCCCAAAAACAAAATTTTATTAACAATTTTTATTAACAATTTAAAAATAAATTTTCTTCGTTTTGCGGTTTTTTATAAAATTACTAAAAAAATAAATATATTTGTAGGATATATTATACGCCATGTTACATAACGAATTATTACACACGCTCGCACTATTAAAAGTGGAAGGAATTGGTGATGTTGTTGCCAAAAAACTAATTAAACAATGCGGTTCTGCCACTGCAGTTTTCCAAACCTCTAAAAAAGCATTTGTTGCCATTGACGGCATAGGTGATTATCTCTACAAAAATTTACAAGAAAAAAAGATTTTTAATTTAGCGGAAAACGAACTTCGTTTCATCGAAAAAGAACAAATTTCTTATGCTACATTTGAAGACGATTCGTATCCAGAACGCTTAAAACATTGTGCCGATGGCCCAACTGTTTTATTTCAATCAGGCGCTATTAATTTGCAAAATAAAAGAGTAATTAATATCGTAGGAACCCGTCAAATTAGCCCTTATGGAGTCGCATTTACCAATACACTTTTGGAAGATTTAGCACCATTGAACCCAATTATTGTTAGTGGTTTTGCCTATGGAGTTGACATTGTGGCACATCAAGCGGCAATGCAAAATAATTTACAAACTATTGGAGTTTTGGCTCACGGTTTGAATCAAATATATCCAAAAATACATAAAAAATATATTTCTCAAATGGAACAAAACGGAGGTTTTATGACCGAATTTTGGAGTTCTTCAAATCCGGATAGAGAAAACTTTATCAAACGCAATAGAATTGTAGCAGGTATGTGCGAAGCTACTATTGTAATTGAAAGTGCCGAAAAAGGCGGCTCATTAATTACTGCTAATATAGCGAATGATTACAACAGAGATGTATTTGCTGTTCCAGGAAGAATTACCGATAAATTTAGCCAAGGGTGTAACAATTTAATAAAAACCCAGCGCGCCCATTTATTGAATAGTGTAGCTGATTTAGTATATATTTTAAATTGGGATATTGATACGAAAAAAGAAAGCAAACCCATCCAAAAACAACTTTTCGTTTCCTTGACGGAGGAAGAACAAAAAATTTATGATTATTTAGTAAATAAAGAAAATGAATTGATGGATATTATAGCATTAGATTGCGATTTCCCTATTTTTAAAATTTCTTCTTTATTATTAAATATGGAGTTAAAAGGCGTTATTAGACCTTTGCCAGGCAAGTTGTTTGAAACGGTGTAGTTTAAAACACAAATTTCACAGATTAGCACTAAACTAATTTGTGAAATTTGTGAAAATCTGTGTAAAAAAATGCTACATAAAGCCAAGTTTTTCTCGTACTCTTTTTAAAACGCCATCCGCTACATTTCCAGCTTTTTTAGCTCCCTCAAAAAGTAATTTATCTACTTCTTCCGGGTGGTTTATGAAGTGATTGTATTTTTCTCTTTCGGTTTTAAATTTTTCAGTTATTAAATCAAAAAGCGCTTGTTTGGCGTGTCCAAAACCATAATTTCCAGCTAAATAATTTGCTTTTAATTGGGCGATTTGTTCTTCTGTGCCTAATAATTTATATAATCCAAATACATTACAAGTATCTGGATTTTTAGGTTCTTCTAAAGGCGTGCTATCTGTTTCAATGCCTTTTATTTGTTTTAATAAGGCTTTATCATCCAGAAAAATATTGATAAAATTATTTCGTGATTTACTCATTTTTTGCCCATCTGTTCCTGGAATTAGCATAGTTTCTTCGCTTGTTTTTCCTTCAGGCAACACAAATGTTTCTCCCATTTGATGGTTAAATCGTGAAGCTACATCTCTTGTAATTTCTATATGTTGCATTTGATCTTTTCCAACAGGTACAATTTCGGCATCGTACAATAAAATATCGGCAGCCATTAGCATCGGATAAGTAAATAATCCTGCATTTACATCTTCTAATCGGTCGGCTTTATCTTTAAACGAATGGGCTAATGTTAAGCGTTGAAAAGGGAAAAAACAACTCAAATACCAAGATAATTCTGCGGTTTGTGGCACATCTGATTGTCTGTAAAACACGACTTTATTGGTATCTAATCCACACGCTAACCAAGCGGCAGCAGTGCTATAGGTATTTTGTTTGAGTTCGGCTCCGTTTTTAATTTGCGTAATCGAATGCAAATCGGCAATAAATAAAAACGATTCATTCGCAGGATTATTAGCCATTTGTATCGCTGGAATAATCGCACCTAATAAATTTCCTAAATGTGGCGTTCCCGTGCTTTGAACACCTGTTAATATTTTTGCCATTTTGAAAGTTGTTTTTGCAAATGTAAGTTTTTAAGTAAAAAGAGCCAAGTAAAAAGGTGCAACTAAAAAGAATAAGTTTTTTAAAATTGTTTACTTTTGAAAATCGAATACTATCTGAGAAATGAAATTATTAAAATATCCGTTTTGGTTGCTATACCGTATCTGGTTTTACCTATTGGTATTGTTTCCTATAATACTTTTATTTCCACTCATATTAATTACTATTTTAAGTGAAAAAACATATCCGTTGTTTTTTAAAATTGCACGACTTTGGGCTCGAGTTATTTTAATTGGAATGGGTTTTAGATATTCTATAAAAGGCACTGAAAATTTTGAAGAATGCAAAAGTTATATGTTGGTAGCCAATCATACTTCAATGACGGATATTATGTTGATGTTATTGGTTGTAAAAAACCATCCGTTTGTATTTGTAGGGAAAAAAGAATTGGTTAACATTCCCATTTTTGGATTTATTTACAAACGTGTTTGTATTTTGGTTGACCGAGAAAACAGTAAAAGTAGATTTGCCGTTTTTGAACGAGCACAAAACAGAATTCAACAAGGTTTGAGTATTTGTATTTTTCCTGAAGGCGGTGTGCCCGATGAAAGTATACTTTTAGATGAATTTAAAGATGGCGCTTTCCGAATTGCGATTGAACACCAACTCACAATAATTCCGATAACTTTTTATGATAACAAAAAACGATTTTCGTACACGTTTTTTAGCGGTTCACCAGGAAAAATGAGAGCCAAAATTCATCCACCTATAGAAACAATTGGAAAAACGATGGACGATAAACTTCACTTAAAACAACAAGTTAGAGACATCATTTTAACCGAACTTCAAAAATAATTAGCATAAAAAAACGCCTAATTAGTCGTTTTTATTATTGTACTACAACTGAAAATTCTTCATAAAGATTAACTCCGTTGGCATCTTTTCCTTTCCAAAATTTTAAAAGATAAGTTCCTGCTGTAGCGGGCTTAAACCTTAAAACTTGTGTTTCCAATTGATTTAGCAATGGCAAACAGCCTTGTTCTTCTATCACATAATTTATTACAGCAATAGTCCTTGTATCAATATCTTTAGTGTAATAAAAACCTTCAAAACCATGACAACTTGAAGGTTTTGAATACGTAACTTCAATTTCGTTTACGGCATTTGCAGTAAAGGTTGTCGGTAAAACCACTGATTCTACTTTTAGTAATTCTAAATGAACTCTTGGCCCATCAGGTTCTTGTGTACAAGAGATAGATAGTACAATAATACAGATAAGTGCTATTAGTTTTTTCATAATACAACTTTTTAAAAATTCCGAATCTTCAATTTGGTTTTAATCAAAAAACCATCCTAAAAAGGATGATTTTTGTCTTATGCGTTTTGTTCTTTTAGTAATTCTTTAATTTTAACTTCTAACTCATCCATTAATTCTGGATTGTCTTTTATTAATTGTTTTACAGAATCTCTTCCTTGTCCTAATTTGGTTTCACCATAACTAAACCAAGAACCACTTTTCTTAATAATTTCAAAATCTACAGCTAAGTCTAAAACTTCACCAACTTTAGAAACCCCTTCGCCATACATAATGTCAAATTCTGCAGTTCTAAAAGGTGGTGCTACTTTATTTTTTACAATTTTCACTTTCGTTCTGTTACCAATAACATTGTCGCCATCTTTAATTTGCGAAGAACGTCGGATATCAATTCTTATCGAAGCATAAAACTTCAATGCGTTTCCACCAGTTGTGGTTTCAGGACTTCCAAACATTACCCCAATTTTATCTCTCAACTGATTGATAAAAAACACGGTACATTTTGTTTTATGAATGGTTCCTGTTAATTTTCTTAACGCTTGCGACATCAAACGGGCGTGTAATCCCATTTTACTATCACCCATATCGCCTTCAATTTCACTTTTTGGCGTCAATGCGGCAACCGAGTCAATTACTACAATATCTACAGCACCTGAACGAATTAAACTTTCAGCAATTTCTAATGCTTGTTCTCCGTTATCAGGTTGAGAAATAATTAAATTATCAATATCAATACCTAATTTTTCCGCATAAAAACGGTCAAAGGCGTGTTCTGCATCAATAAATGCGGCAATTCCTCCGGCTTTTTGTGCTTCTGCTATGGCGTGTAAGGTTAGGGTCGTTTTACCAGATGATTCTGGTCCGTAAATTTCGATAATTCTTCCTTTCGGATATCCATTTACACCCAATGCAATGTCTACGCCTAAAGAACCTGACGAAATGGTTTCTACTTCTTCTACAGCAGAATCGCCCATTTTCATTACAGCTCCTTTACCGTACGTTTTGTCTAATTTGTCTAATGTCAGTTGTAAGGCTTTTAATTTTGCTTCTTTTTCTGTGCTCATAATAATTAATTTTTCGTAAAAATACAGAATTTTTTTATTGCAACAAATTTTGTTTGTAAGTTTCTTGTTGCATTTCAATTAAAAATATTTTTATCTTTGCTGCCAAATTCTTCCATTTAGAATTTGTTTATTTATTTCTTTAAGTCGTGATAATCACGGCTCTAACCTTAAAATGTTTATAGCATGCAACTGTACAACACCTTAAGCGCGGAAGAAAGAGCCAAGTTAATTGACCAAGCCGGTCAACGATTAACGCTTTCTTTTTATGCGTATGCCAAAATTGAAAATCCTACATTATTTAGAAATGATTTGTTTTTAAAATGGAACAAATTAGATGCCTTAGGCCGAATATATGTCGCTACGGAAGGGATTAACGCACAAATGTCTGTTCCGGCAGAAAATATTGATGCTTTTAGAGAAACCCTTGAAACTTACGATTTTATGAAAGGCATTCGATTGAATATTGCCGTAGAACATGATGATCATTCTTTTTTAAAATTAACGATAAAAGTACGTCACAAAATTGTGGCTGATGGATTAAACGACGATACGTTTGATGTAACCAACAAAGGCGTGCATTTAAATGCCCGAGAATTTAATAAAATTTTAGAAGACCCAAATACGATTGTAGTTGATTTCAGAAATCATTACGAAAGTGAAGTCGGACATTTTACAGGCGCGATTACCCCAGATGTAGAAACGTTCCGTGAGAGTTTACCAATTATCAACGAGCAATTAAAAGAGTTTAAAGAAGATAAAAACTTAGTGATGTATTGCACGGGTGGAATACGTTGCGAAAAAGCCTCTGCTTATTACAAACACCAAGGGTTTAAAAACGTTTTTCAGTTAGAAGGCGGTATTATCAATTATGCCAAACAAATTAAAGAAGAAGGTTTAGAAAGTAAATTTATTGGTAAAAACTTTGTATTCGATCACCGTTTAGGCGAACGAATTACAGACGATATTATTGCGCAATGTCACCAATGTGGCGAACCTTGTGATACCCACGTAAATTGTGCCAATGAAGCGTGTCATTTATTATTTATTCAGTGCGATTCGTGTGCTGAAAAAATGGAAAATTGTTGTTCTACAAGTTGTGTAGAAACCATTTATTTACCTTTAGAAGAACAAGAAAAACGCAGAAAAGGATTAAAAAACGGGAATATGATTTTTCAGAAAGGGAAATCACCAGCGTTAAAATTCAAACAAAATTCGGAAAGAAATATTTTTGAAGAAATTGCTCAAAAACCGGTAAAAGTTTCGGCGGTTACCCAAATTAGAAAGCGAAAATTAACGACGGAAAGAAAAATATATATTGGCAAAGGACAACATTATTTCACAAAGGCACAAGTAGGACAATTTTTAATTGAACACCAAGAATTAAAAACAGGAGACACCATTTTTATTACAGGACCTACAACTGGAAACGAGAAAATGCAAGTGGGTACAATGTTAATTAACGGCACCGAAAACACCGTAGCAAAACCGGGTGATAAAGTAACTTTTGTTGTCCCATTTAAAATAAGAGAATCGGATAGAATTTATAAAATAGTTGAAAATTAATTTTTTGTACCTATATTTGTACAATAAAAAGTACAAAACATGTTAACAGCAACCATTTCTGATTTCAGAAAAGACATGAAATCATATGTAAAAAAAGTTACAGAAAACTTTGAAACATTAATAATTAACAGAGGAAAAAGTGCGGGAGTGGTGTTAATTTCACTAAACGAGTACAACTCATTAATGGCTACACAGCACGAACTATCTTCTGCAATAAACGAAAAACGGTTAGATGCTGCTATTGAAAAACTAAACCAAAAAAATTCTTTTGAAAAACAAATAATTGAAGAATGAAGTTTGTTTTTGTAGAAGAATCATGGGAAGATTATTTGTATTGGCAAAAAACAGATAAAAAAATGCTTCAAAAAATTAATTCACTTTTAAAAGATATTTCACGTACACCTTTTGAAGGAATTGGAAAACCAGAAGCATTAAAACACAAATATAGAGGTTTTTGGTCGAGAAGAATTGACCAAGAACATCGCTTGATTTATAAAGTTACCGATACTGAAATTTTAATTGCAAAATGTAGGTTTCATTATGATTAATTTGGTTAAAATTTATAAGAAAAAATAGCCTGTTACGTTATAAAGAGTAACAGGTTTTTTTGTTTATAAAAACTTGAAAAATCAAAAGTTTAAATTCAGTTAAAAAAATGCTATCTTTACGCTCAAAATAACATTTGAAAAGTAGTTTCAATTTTTTTGAGGCGATCAATATATATAAATTATGGCATGTACAAGTTGTTCAACTTCCGATGGTGGTGCACCAAAGGGGTGTAAAAATAATGGGACTTGCGGCACCGATAGCTGCAACAAATTAAC
>NZ_JAGNYF010000108.1 GCF_017985075.1 Flavobacterium sp. | reverse complement strand
TAATCTTTATCCGTCATTTTTAATTTTGATAAATTGATCATTGCAATTTCAGATTGAACTGCATTAGGAACATCTACAAAATTAATTTGAGAATATTGTAAATCCGTTGGATCATTATAGGTCAAATTAGGCGCTGTAGCTGTTTTCCATACATCTGCTCCAAATAATTGCTCCACTTTTTTCTTAACATCTTTAGTTTTTACGTCACCAATTACTACTAAATAGGCGTTAGCTGGCACAAAATACGTGTTGTAATGATTGATTACATCTTGTAATGTTACATTTTTTAAGGTTTCTTCAGAAGTAAATTCACCATTATAATGTTCTTTTCCGTATGTTAAAACATTTTGAACACGACCTGCAATTGCAGAAGCGCTTTTTTCGTCAGATTTTAATCCTTCTATTAATTTTGCTCTTTCAGCATCAAAATCTTCTTGTGTAAACAATGGATTTAATGCACCATCAGCCAATAATTCTAAAATTCTAGCCGAATATCTTGATAAACCATTTGCAGAAGCACCTGATTCGTAAAAATTAATATTAGCTCCTAAAAAGTCAATTTCTTCGTTAAATTTATCTTTAGAAATAGATTCTGTAGCATTTCCAATCATCGAACTTACTAAATCTGTAACGCCTTTTTTACTTCCTTCAGCAAAAGGTGTATTGTCTAAAGTTAAGTTATAAGAAACTCTTGGTAATTTATTGTTTTCCACCACTAATACTTTTAAACCATTTTCTAACACGAATGTTACTGGCTTTTTAATATTAATTGATGGAGCTGGGCCTTGTTTAGGCATTGGTCTGTCTTGTGCTTGCATAGTTATTGTTAGTAATAAACTGGCTGCGATATATAAATACTTTTTCATGGTACGATTATTTAGCGGTTTTTTCTTTTGCAGGACCATAGTTTAAAATCAAACGTTGGTTTGGATTTAAATATTTTTTTGCAACTTCTTTAATATCTTCTCTTGTAATAGAACGGTAAATTTCAATTTCAGTGTTTACTAAATTAATATCACCATATAATAAATAGTATGAAGCTAAATTTTCTGCAATACCTTCTACAGTTGCATTTGAACTAACATAATTGTTTTCAAATTTATTTTGAAGTTTTTGAAAATCGTTTTCAGAAATTAAATTAGTTTGCATATTTACAATTTCTTCATCAATTTCTTTTAATAAACTTTCTGAAGAAACATCACCTAACGGCAAACTGTAAATAATATATTGTCCGTAATCTTCTTGAGAATTACTAAACGCTCCAACTTGAAGTGCGACTTTCTTCTCATCTACCATTTTTTTGTATAATTTAGAACTTTTACCATCCGATAAATAAGTAGAAATCATATCTAAAACACGCGCATCTTTCGTTTTCATTGAAGGTGTTCTGTACGCTGCTAAAGTCATTGGTAATTGAACGTTTGGATCTTCCCAAGTAGCGTTAATAGTTGTAGTAATTGGCGCTTCTTCAAATTTTTGTCTTGCAACAGGTGCACCTTTTGGAATAGCTCCAAAATATTTTTTAATCCAATCTTTCGCTTGTGTAGCATCAAACTGACCTGCAACTACTAAAACTGCGTTGTTTGGCACATAAAACTTTTTATTAAACGCTTGAAATTCTTCTAAAGTAGCCGAATCCAAATGTTCCATTTCACCAATTGTCGTCCATCTGTAAGGATGATTTTTAAATAAATTTTGTTTAATCGCTTTAAAAATATTTCCGTAAGGTTGATTGTCAATTCGTAAACGTTTTTCTTCCTTTACTACTTCATTTTGGGTATCAACACCAATTTGATTAATTACAGGATGCATTAATCTTTCCGATTCCATCCAAATGGCTAACTCTAAATTATTAGATGGAAAAACTTCATAATAGTAGGTTCTATCATCAGATGTATTGGCATTATTTTGTCCACCATTTGCAGTAACAATTTTAAACCATTCTCCTCTTTCGATGTTTTTGGTTCCTTCAAACAACAAATGTTCAAAAAAGTGCGCAAAACCCGTACGATTTGGTTGTTCATCCTTTGCACCTACGTGATACATTACAGATGTAATAATAACTGGTGCCGAATTATCTTGATGAAGAACCACGTGTAAACCGTTATCTAAATCAAATTCTTCAAACGCTACTTTTTGAGCATTTGCGGTGCTTCCTAACATTGCTATTGTTCCTAAAGCCATTAAAGTTTTTTTCATAATTAATCTTATAATAATAAATGATAAATATTGGTAGCCGAAAGATAGAAAATGTTACATAGAAAATGAAAAATATTTCAAATTATATTATTATTCGTATAAAAAAGAAAACTAATGTTGCAGGTTTAATAAATAGTTATATATTTGCAAACTGAAAAAATAATAATTTAAACACATTGTTATGTACGCAATCGTAGAGATAGCAGGGCAACAATTTAAAGTAAGCAAAGACCAAAGGTTATTTGTTCACCGTTTAGCAAATGATGTAGACGCAAAAGTTTCTTTTGACAAAGTCTTATTAATTGACAACGGCGGAGCATTAACACTAGGCGCCCCAGCTATAGAAGGAGCTTCTGTTGAAGCCAAAGTATTAAAACACCTTAAAGGTGATAAAGTAATTGTCTTCAAAAAGAAAAGAAGAAAAGGTTACAAAAAGAAAAACGGTCACAGACAATCATTTACTCAAATTATCATTGAGAACATCGTTGCATCTGGAACTGGTAAAAAAGAAGCGGCTCCTAAAAAAGAAGCAGCTCCAAAAGCAACAAAGAAAGCTGATGTTGAAGTAGAAACGGCTACTGAAGAAGTAAAGCCTAAAGCTACAAGAGCAAAAAAACCAAAAACTGAAGAATAACATTTAAAATATAACGTCATGGCTCATAAAAAAGGTGTCGGTAGTTCGAAGAATGGTAGAGAATCAGAATCAAAACGTTTAGGCGTTAAGATTTATGGTGGTCAAGCTGCTATTGCAGGAAATATCATTGTTAGACAAAGAGGTTCAAAACACAACCCAGGTGAAAATGTTTACATGGGGAAAGACCATACTTTACATGCTAAAGTAGATGGAGTTGTAAAATTCCAGAAAAAAGGTGAGAACAAATCTTGGGTTTCTATACTTCCATTCGAAGCATAATAAACCAAATACAAATATAAAATCCCAAATACCT
>NZ_JAGNYF010000060.1 GCF_017985075.1 Flavobacterium sp. | reverse complement strand
GAAGGAGAATATTTTGTAGATGAGCAACGATTTGGACCTTATGCGTTATGGCATCATAAACATTTTATTAAAGAAATCCCTGGTGGCGTAGAAATGGAAGATATTATCGATTATAAAGTTCCAATGGGAATTCTTGGGAAATTGGTACATCCTTTTATTGTAAAACCAAAATTAGATGAGATTTTTGAATACAGAAGAAAAAAATTAATTGAACTTTTTGGAGAATTTAAATAATATGACAATTTTTTGGTTTAGAAGAGATTTACGTTTAGAAGACAATACTGCATTGTTTTATGCTTTACAAGACAATGAAACCGTTTTGCCTATTTTTATTTTTGACGAAACCATTTTGCAACATCTTGAAAAAAATGATGCGCGTGTAACTTTCATTCATAATCAGCTGGAAAAAATAAACGTCGAACTTGGAAAGATTAATAAATCACTTGCCGTTTTTTATGGAAAACCAATTGATGTATTTGAAAAACTTATTAAAGATAACCAAATAAAATCGGTTTATACCAATCACGATTATGAGCCGTATGCCAGAAAAAGAGATGTCGCGTTAAATGAAGTATTCAAAGAAAATAAAGTTGAATTTAAAACCTGCAAAGATCAAGTAATTTTCGAAAAGTCTGAAATCACTAAAGATGATGGTTTACCTTATGTAGTTTATACCCCGTTTTCAAATAAGTGGAAAGCAAAATTAAAGGAAACTAAACTTGTAAATTATCCTTCAGAAACGTTATTAAAAAATATTACTTCGCATTCCTACCCTTTTTTATCCTTAGCAGATATTGGTTTTGAGACAACTAAAATTGCACTTCCCGAGTATACAATTTCTGAAAAATTAATTTCTGAATATGAAGCTACAAGAAATTTTCCTGCATTAAAAAATGGAACTTCATTAGTTGGCATTCATTTAAGATTTGGAACTATTAGCATTAGAAAATTAGTGCAACACGCTTTAAAATTCGAAAATGAGACTTTCTTAAAAGAATTAATTTGGCGCGAATTTTTTATGCAAATTTTATGGCATTTTCCTCATACTCAAACCAAAAGTTTCAAACCCAAATACGATGAAATAAAATGGGTAAATGATGAGAAATTATTTAAAAATTGGTGTGAAGGAAAAACCGGTTATCCAATGGTAGATGCTGGTATAAGAGAATTAAATGCTACTGGGCATATGCACAATCGCGTACGAATGGTGGTTGCCAGTTTTTTATGCAAACATTTATTAATTGATTGGCGTTGGGGCGAAACCTATTTTGCTTCTAAATTATTAGATTATGAACAAGCCAGTAATGTTGGAAATTGGCAATGGGCAGCAGGTTCAGGAGTTGATGCGGCACCGTATTTTAGAATTTTCAATCCTACAGAACAAATTAAAAAATTTGATAAAGAACTAAAATACATCAAAAAATGGGTTCCTGAATTGGAAACACTACAGTATCCAAATCCAATTGTTGACCATAAAGAAGCAAGAGAAAAATGTTTACGCGTGTACAAGGAAGCCGTTGGGTAATTTATTTCAAAATGGTGCTGAAATCTAAATCTTCAAACCTGTCAATAACTAAATTTGCCAAACTGTAATCTTGTTTTTTGGAATTAACACTTCTGTAACCTACACAAAAAACTCCAGCTGCGTGGGCGGCTTTTATTCCGTTGGTACTGTCTTCAATTACTATACAATTTTCTTTATTAGACTTTGATAACCTTACAGCTTCTAAAAAAATATCTGGATTGGGTTTAGATTGCGGAAAATCTTCACCAGAAACAATATGTGAAAAATAAGTATGTAATTTAAATCGGTTAAAAACACGATTTATAGTTACTTTAGACGAAGAAGATGCTAAAATTAATTGAATGCCATTTTGATGCAATTGTTTTATTAATTCCTCCACCCCTTCTAATAAAAACAAGTCTTCTTTGGTATCGAAAGCATCATTAAACAAACTTCGTTTTTTTTGTACTAAACTGTCAATATCATTCTCTATTCCGAAATGATTTTTAATTTTTTCAAATACATTTTTAGTAGAATTACCCGTAAAAGTCGCAAACATTTCTGCAGAAACTTCTATTTCTAATTCTTTAAAATGTTGATAATAAGCATAATTATGTACGGGCTCTGTATCCACAATTACACCATCCATATCAAAAATCACTGTTTGTAACATCTTTTTTGTTTTCTTGCGAAATTAAAAAATTAAATGGTAATTAAACCTTTTTACGTAACTTTAGTCAAATATTAAATTTAGATTCCATTGCAAGACGAAAAAAATTTTATAGCAAGATTAATTCAAACCAAAACGCAAAATGAAGCGTTTAAAGAATTGGTACAATGCTATCAAAAACCTTTATATTATCATATCCGAAATATCGTTTTAAATCACGATGATACGGATGATGTGCTTCAAAATACGTTCATAAAAGTGTTTTCAAATATTGGTAATTTTAAAGGCGAAAGTAAATTGTATTCTTGGATGTATCGAATTGCCACAAACGAATCGCTTACTTTTATTGAGCAACGAGCAAAAAAGCAAGGAATTTCTAATGTAGAAGTACAGCAAAAGGCAATATTGAATTTAGAATCAGATGTGTATTTTGAAGGAAATGAAATTCAAATAAAACTTCAAAAAGCTATTGCTATTTTACCTGAAAAACAACAATTGGTTTTTAAAATGAAGTATTTTGAAGATATGAAATATGAAAATATTAGTGAAATTTTAGATACTTCAGTAGGAGGTTTAAAAGCCAACTATCATCACGCAGTAAAAAAAATTGAAGAATATTTAAAAAACAATTAAACCATTTATAATAAAAGTAGTCTAAATAAATAATGAAAACAGAATTAGAAAATAATAAAATTACAAAAGGATTTACTATTCCATCTAATTATTTCGAAGCATTTTCAAACGAATTATTCGAAAAAATAAATGGTGAAGTAATTACGCAATCGCTTCCTAAATCTACAGGTTTTATTGTGCCTGAAGATTTTTTTGTTAAAAACGAAGCAAAATTGTTAGCAAGAATTAATTATACAGAAGCTAAAGTTGTTAGTTTAAAACACACGTTATATAAAGTAAGCGGAATTGCTGCAGTTTTATTACTAACTATTATTTCTCCTATGCTATATCATTCAGCAGAAATAAAAAATAATGAACTCGTTGAGATGAGTTATTTACAATTACATTCCGAAGAATTAAGTGTATATGAAGTAGGTTCTATGTTAGATGATAAAGAATTAATTGAATTAGAAAACGAATTGATTTACAATAATTTAAACAATATTAATTAAATAAAAAATAAAATGAAAAAATTAATAATACTACTTGCATTTATTTTTAGTTTGAACAATCAAGCACAAGAAAATTCAGAGCAAAAAAAAGCAGAAATAGAAAAACGTAGCGCGCAATTAATTGAAAAAAGAGAAGAATTACTTGCCGATAGAAAAGAAATGCTACAAGAAAGAAAGGATAAAATAAAATCATTAAAAATTGCTTTCATTTCTCAAAAATTGGCGCTTACTTCAGAAGAAGCAGAAAAATTTTGGCCTGTTTATAATAAATATGACGACAAAATAATGGCTTTAAAAGAATCGCAAATGAAACTTCGATTAGACAAAAGAAATAGTTCTGATGAAGATGCATTAAAAAAAATAGAAGAAGCCGAAGCCATTGAATCTGAGGTAATGCTGTTAAAAAAGAAAATGCGTGCAGAATTAATTCCAATTATCACTGCAGAAAAAGTTGTAGTACTTGAGCGTTTAGAGCACGAATTTCACAGAAAAATTTTAGAAAAACTAAAAGGACGTAAGGGCAATCATCCACCACCTCCTCCAAGACGATAAATAGATAATTAATAAGCCATTTTTAATGGCTTATTTTTATTTTAGTTACTTTGTTTTTCCCAGCTAAATAAATGTTGTTTTTTCCACTGAAACGAAGTGTGTAAAAATCCGTGTCATCTAAAATTTTTGTCCAATTTTCTCCAAAATTAGTAGAATAATAAACACCTGATGTTCCACAAGTATATACTACTTTACCACGACTATTCGGTTTGAATTGCACACAAGAGGCATATCCAAAAGCTTTATCTTTTGACACAATTTTCCAAGTTTTACCACCATCTTTGGTTATTGCCTTATTGATAGAATTATCTTTCTGATTTTCGTAATTTCCACCCACAATAATTCCTTTTCTTTTGTTGTAAAAATCCATAGAAAATGCACCCGTCATCGCTTTACCTTGAATTATAGGTGTCTCAAAAACTTGCCAAGTACTGCCTTTGTCTTCACTCATAAATAACCTGGATTTTGTTCCTCCAGAAATAATATAAATAACGCCATCAACAATTTTTACATTTGTATCGCTTGCCGCAAAAGCTGCCTCTCCTTCAACTATTTTTGGTAATAAATCACAGGATATTTTCTGCCAAGTTTTCCCTGAATTTTCTGTTAAAAGCACAGATAAGCAATCTTTTGTTGGATCTCCAATAACTATTCCTAATCCTGTTTTTGCATCTATAAACATACTATCATAAAATACTTTTTCTCCAGTTTCAGAATAAACTAAATTTGAAGCAGCACTATTTCCAAAAGTATTTAATGTGTACATATTTGCTGGAGTTCCTGCATTTAAAACATATATGCTACTATTCGCATAGGCCATACTTCTAAAATCTGTAATTTCTTTCTGTAATTTTACGATTTTAGTTTCAGCTTCGTTTTGGAAACTTATAAATCCTGCTTTACTATTTGTACCTCCAAACCAAACTCCATTAATCGTAGGGTAAATAGCTCGAATAGAAAGAGAATCTAAAATAATATCTTTTCTTTCTAAAACTTTAAATGTTGATTTACAGGATAAAAAAACAAAAAACACAAACAAGGATAAATATTTCATAAACTACTTATTTTAGGCTAATATACAATTATTCAAAAAATGACGGACTTTAAATATCTATATTTTTAGAAATTTATTAGTTTAAAACGAGCTATTTATAGTGTAAATCAAAGGTTTTTTGTTTTTAATTCCTATATTTGCAAGCATTTTTATACATAATACATGAGATTTCACAGAAACATAAGTTTTGCAGTAATAGACGCCTTAATGGCAATTTTTAACGAAGGCGAATATGCTGATAAAGTAGTTGCCAGAGCATTAAAGTTAGATAAAAGATGGGGAAGCAGTGATAGAAAATTCGTAGCAGAAACCATTTATGATATTGTTAGATGGAAACGACTTTATGCTGAAATAGCTGAAATTAAAAAAGAACCATTTGACAGAGATAGTATTTGGAGAATGTTTGCGGTTTGGGCTACTTTAAAAGGATATACATTACCAGATTGGAAATATTTTGAAGGAACACCAGTAAGAAGAATTAAAGGGAAATTTGATGAATTATCAAAAGATAGAAAGTTCAAAGAATCTATTCCTGATTGGATGGATGAAATAGGTGTTAAGGAATTAGGTGAAGTGGTTTGGTCTAAAGAAATTACGGCTCAAAACGAACCTGCAAAAGTAATTTTACGTACCAATACCATCAGAACAACAAAAGAAGCTTTAAAACAAGAATTACTTCAATTAGATATTCATACAAAAGTACTTCCTGATTATCCTGAAGCTTTAGAATTAGAGGAAAGAGCCAACGTATTTATGACAGACATTTTTAAAAATGGTTTGTTCGAAGTACAAGATGCCTCTTCTCAAATGGTGGCTCATATGTTAGATATTCAACCTGGAATGCGTGTGGTTGATACTTGTGCAGGTGCAGGAGGAAAAACATTACACATGGCTTGTTTAATGCAAAACAAAGGGCAAATTATTGCTATGGATTTGTATGAAAGCAAACTAAAACAATTAAAAATTCGTGCCAAACGAAATGGAATTCATAATATTGAATACCGCGTAATTGACACTACTAAAGTGATAAAAAAACTTCACGGTCAAGCCGATAGAGTACTTATAGATGCACCTTGCAGTGGCTTGGGCGTATTAAAAAGAAATCCAGATGCAAAATGGAAATTAAAACCCGAATTTATAGACAATATTCGTAAAGTTCAAGCAGAAGTTTTAGAAAGCTACGCTCCTATTGTAAAACCTGGAGGAAAATTAGTATATGCTACATGTAGCGTACTACCTTCTGAAAACCAAGAACAAGTAAAAAAATTCTTAACTACAGAAATTGGAAAAAACTTTACTTTCGTTCAAGATAAAAAAGTTCTAGCTCACGAATCTGGATATGACGGATTTTATATGGCTTTGTTAACTCGAAATAATTAATCCCCCATAAATTATGAAAACAAAACTACTATTACTATTATTAATTACACAATTTGGCTTTGGTCAAGCTGGTCTGCCTGCAAACCCATATTATAATGGAATGAATTGGACGCTAACAGGCATGAATTTAAAAAATGCTTTAGCGACAAAAATTACAACCACACATACTAATTTTCTAACTTATTCTCAAGATTGGAATGCAATTCAAGCTACAGACGCTAATCCAACAAATTCAAATAATGTACTGTTATTATATGGATTCAGTTCTACAACTTGTCCAACTTCTACATCAGATGATAATGACCATAGAGAAAGAAATAGCATGAGTAATGGAGGTGCAAATTCTTGCGAATGGAACCGTGAACATGTATATGCGAAATCATTAGGAACACCAGCTTTAGTTGATGGCGCGTTGACTTCTGCTGAAAGTGATGCTGGGGAAGATGCACATCATTTAAGATCTTGCGATGTAGATAGAAATGGGAATAGAGGAAATTTAAAATTCGCAGCTGGCACTGGTAATTCAGGAACTGTAACAGGCGGTTGGTATCCAGGAAATGAATGGAAAGGTGATGTCGCTAGAATGATGATGTATATGTATTTAAGATATCCTTCACAATGTTTACCAATTAATGTTGGTACGGGTGCAACTGTTTCTACTGATACGAATATGATTCAATTATTTTTGCAGTGGAATGCGGAAGATCCTGTTTCTCTTTATGAAGATAATAGAAATACATACCATGGAAATACTACTAATACGTTTGCACAAGGAAATAGAAATCCATTTATAGATAATCCTTATTTAGCAACTGTTATTTGGGGAGGACCTGCGGCTGAAAATAGATGGCCAACAGTGTTTTTATCATCTCAAAGTTTCATATCAGATTCAGCAGTTCAGGTATTTCCAAACCCAACAAATTCTAATGAAATTGAAATTAATACAGAAGAATCAATCACTAAATTAACTTTAGTAAATATCAATGGGCAAATTGTAAAAGAAATTGTTAGTCCTATTTTTAATCAAAACACATTTAAATTAAACAATTTACAACAAGGATTTTATTTTTTAAAAATTACCGCTGAAAAAGGAAATTTGACTAAAAAAATTATTGTGAACTAATTTAGTTTTAATTTATTGTATCAAATCCCTAATTACTTTGTAGTTAGGGATTTTTTCTTTTTGAAATAAACCCAACTTAAACCAAGTTTAGTCATATTAAAGCGTACATTCGTAAAAAAACATGTCCATTGAAATAAAGGTTGCTGCTGTTGAACATTTGTTTAGTCAGTTAGATGTTGAAATAAACACATTTCAAAAAGAAACTAAGTTGCATTGTAATGCAGGTTGTGGTAAATGTTGCACTAAATTAGACATTGAAGCCTCGCCATTAGAATTTTTACCTTGGGCGTTTCATATTTTTTTAAATGGTGATGCAGAAAAAATTCTTGCCGAATTAGAAATAAAAACTTCCACAATTTGCCATATATATAATCCTTTGACTTTGTTAGATAAAGTAAACGGAAGTTGTAGTAATTATCCTTATCGTGGATTAATTTGTAGATTATTCGGATACGGCGCTACAAAAGATAAATATGGACAATTACGATTGGCAACTTGCAAAATAATAAAAAACGAGCAAGAAGAAAACTTCAATAATTCAACAAATTCAATAAATAAAGGACTTCTGGTTCCAATATTTACAGACTATTATATGAATTTATCCCAAATAGATTTTCATTTAGGAAATATTATTTTACCAATTAATCAAGCGTTAAAATACGCTATTGAAGAAGTGCTTCAATATTATGCATATCGACCTTTGCCGAATGGATTTAAAAATATTGCTTAACATTCATTACATTATTGCTGTGTATTGATTTGACAATTCTTTTTTAAAACGTAAATTCGCCAAAAAAAAGAATGTCAATTGAAAGAAAAGTGCAAGAGATTGAATTGTTATTCGATAAATTAGAAACCGAATTAACTACTTTTACCTCTAAAACTCATTTAATCTGCAACGCAGGTTGTGGAAAATGTTGTACCAATCCCACGATGGAAGCTTCTCCATTAGAATTTTTACCTTGGGCTTTTCACTTGTTTAAAATTGGCGAAGCAGAAAATACTCTAGAAAAGCTCAATAATCACTCCAACCCTATTTGTTATAATTATAGTCAAACATCAGAAACAAATTTATATTTAGGAAGTTGTACAACCTATAAATACCGAGGTTTAGTCTGCAGATTATTTGGATATGGTGCCACCAGAGATAAATTTGCACAATTACGTTTGGCCACATGTTCTATCATAAAAGACGAGCAAACTAATAATTATAACGCCGCAAACGAAGCCATTAATAATGGGTTAGCTGTTCCAATTTTTACAGATTATTATATGAATTTATCTCAGATAGATTTTCGTTTAGGAAATGTTTATGTACACATTAACAGAGCATTACAAATGGCTTTAGAAGAAGTGTTGCACTATTATGCGTATAGAGATTTTCCAGAAGTAGAATAAAAAAACCTCGATATTTCTATCGAGGTTTTTTTGTGATCGCGCCAGGATTCGAACCTGGGACCTACTCATTAGAAGTGAGTTGCTCTATCCAGCTGAGCTACGCAACCTAAATTTTTTATGCATTTGACAACCAAATGTTGTCGGGGTGGCAGGATTCGAACCTGCGGCCTCCTGCTCCCAAAGCAGGCGCGATAACCGGGCTACGCTACACCCCGAAAAAAGCGGAGAGACAGGGACTCGAACCCTGGCGACAGTCACCCGTCGACAGATTAGCAATCTGCTCCGTTACCACTCCGGCACCTCTCCTATTAATTCCGCAAAGAATTATCCTTTTTTGCGGTTGCAAATATAGGATAACATTCTTTTATTTCCAATTAAAAAATAGTATAATTTTTAAATTTAAAACAAACCTGCTAAATATCAACATCATACATAAATAAATATCAAAAACTATATTTAAAAATTGCATATTTAGGTCATGTTTTTCTCTATAAAAAAGCAATAAATTGTTTAAAATTTGGTAAAATTTTGTTACTTTCGCAGAACTAAATAGAAATAAAATGAGCAAAAAAGTAGTTATCGTATCGGCTGTTAGAACTCCAATTGGAAGTTTCATGGGCGCATTATCAAGTGTACCTGCAACTAAATTAGGAGCAGCAGCAATCAAAGGAGCTTTAAATAAAATAAATTTAAACCCTTCTTTAGTTGATGAAGTAATAATGGGTAATGTAGTTCAAGCTGGAAATGGTCAAGCACCAGCGCGTCAGGCTGCATTATTTGCTGGATTATCTAATGAAGTAATATGTACCACTATAAATAAAGTTTGTGCTTCTGGAATGAAAGCAGTAATGCAAGGCGCTCAAGCAATTATGGCTGGAGATGCAGAAATTATTGTAGCTGGTGGTATGGAAAACATGAGTTTAATTCCACATTATGCACATTTAAGAAATGGCGTAAAGTTTGGTCCTACAACTTTTGTTGATGGTATGCAAAAAGATGGACTTATTGATGCTTATGATGGAAATGCTATGGGTGTTTCTGCAGATTTATGTGCTACAGAATATGCTATTTCTCGTGAAGAACAAGATAATTTTGCTATACAATCTTATACACGTTCAGCAAATGCTTGGGATGCTGGTAAATTTGATACCGAAATTGTTCCTGTAGAAGTACCTCAAAGAAAAGGAGATCCAATAATAGTTTCTAAAGACGAAGAATACACTAATGTAAAATTAGATCGTATACCTACTTTAGCTGCGGTTTTCACTAAAGATGGAACGGTTACTGCGGCAAATGCTTCAACAATTAATGATGGGGCTGCTGCATTGGTATTAATGAGTGAAGAAAAAGCAAATGAATTAGGTTTAAAACCTTTAGCATTCATTAAATCATACGCAGATGCGGCACAGGAGCCTAAATGGTTTACAACAGCGCCTGCAAAAGCATTACCAAAAGCATTAGACAAAGCTGGAATAACCCTTTCAGATGTTGACTTTTTTGAGTTTAATGAAGCTTTTTCTGTTGTAGGTTTGGCAAATGCTAAAATTTTAGGATTAGATAATGATAAAATAAATGTTAATGGAGGTGCTGTTTCATTAGGGCATCCATTAGGGTGTTCTGGTGCAAGAATTATCGTAACATTAATTAATGTACTTGAGCAAAACAATGCAAAAATTGGTGCTGCAGCTATCTGTAATGGTGGTGGTGGTGCTTCTGCAATTGTTATTGAAAGAGCATAAATTATAACGGCATGTTTGGAATTTGTAATTTAGGAATTGTACCCATACGAAGTGAAGCTAGCGATAAAAGCGAAATGGTTTCACAATTGCTATTTGGTGACACATTCAAGATTATGGAATCTACACCTAAGTGGACGAAAATACAAACTACATTCGATACTTATGAAGGTTGGATTGATACCAAACAATTTCAAAAAATTACCGAAAACCAATACCTTATTTTAGAAAAATCGGAAACTGTATTAAATGGGGAATTAATTGATTTTATTTCTTATGAAACCAACCAATTAATGCCTATTCCTTTAGGAAGTTCCTTAAACTTTTTAGACATTGATGAAATAAATACGTCTAATTTTCAATTTGAAGGTCAAAAGGAATGTGGCATAAAATCAAAAGAAAATATCCTTAAAACAGCTTATTTATATTTAAACGCCCCTTATTTATGGGGTGGAAAAACACCTTTTGGAATTGATTGTTCCGGTTTTACACAAATGGTGTATAAACTTAACGGGTATACCCTTTCAAGAGATGCCTCACAACAAGCAATTCAAGGAGATGCC
>NZ_JAGNYF010000016.1 GCF_017985075.1 Flavobacterium sp. | reverse complement strand
ATAAAGTTAAGCGAATAGTGGCTGTTTTTGGCCAAGCTATTTTGTCGAAAATCTAAACAAAAACTAAACATGTAGAACGCTTTTTGATGGCTTGTTTGGACGAGAGTTCGATTCTCTCCGACTCCACAAAAAACCCTGTAAAATACTTATTTTACAGGGTTTTTATTTTAAAAAATATCATTCAATTGCTTTTTAGCAATTTCCCAAGCGTTTAATTTTGATTCTTGATTTTGTCTTGCGTTTGGATGAATAACTTGTACTAGTTTATCTCCAAAATGCAGCTTTAAAAAAGCGTGAGTATCAATACCCAGTGCTAAAATATGAGTTGGTTTAATAATATCAAATTCCGATTTTAAGAAGGCAATATTATCCTCTAGCGCTGCTTTTGTCCAAAATGTTTTTCTGGCATTAATATCCGCAGCACCTTTGGAATCTTTTACTTCATATTCTTTTACAACATCTGTAAAATATAGATAACAATCTTGTCTTTGAAATAATGATTCGAAACATCTATAATATTTATTTTTCTCTGTCCAATATTCTATTCCAAATGGAGTGCCAAAAACAAACTTACCAGAACGGTTTATATTGTATTTTGAATTGGAATCTCTTGGTTCTAATCCTAAAATAGCCAATCGATACGTTGCCTTTTCCGAACCAAAACTTATCGGTAAATCAACTCGAACATCACCATTTTGACATTCAATTTTTTCCTTTTGAACGCTTTGATTACTTCCATTACTAAACAATTTATTTTGATTGATTAAAGTAGTAGCTATTTCGTAAAAGTCTTGAAAATTATATCTTTTTTTATATAATTCTTCAATTTGTAAATTACTCATTAATTTTGTTTTTATCCGTTAATTAAAAAATCCAGACTTGTCCCTCTAGGTTCATATTCTAGTTCAATTCCTTTGTCGCGATGCCATGTTTCATCTGGTGTGACAATTTCGTTATCGTAAAAAATATAATTTGCAAAGGTTGTTGAAGAATTATTTCGAAAATCAGCATAGTTCGCATATGTCAGAAACAATAACTTTTTGAAATCAAAATTCACAGTTTCAAAATAAAAAGTATAATCAATAATGTCGTCATGTTGAATGGTTACATTATATTTTCTATCGCAAACATCTTCTAATACAGGAGGTACAAACCATTCTAATGCAAACATTACGCCTAATTTATTGCAGTTTACTCCCATATCTTCTGATAACCCAAAATCATGTATATTAGTAGCAATAAAATCTTTTAATAGTTTATCAATACTTTTTTCTGTTTCATTTTCAGGTCCATTTTCAGTATGATACCCTGAACTTATTTTCGAGAATTCACCTAAAGAAATTTCTTTCAAAGCAATCTCTCCATTAACAGAAATCGAAATCTTACAATCGTCTTCAAAGAAACTAACAAATCCTGTTCCACCAGGCCAATAGTCAGCCGTATCGAAAAGAGCTTCATACAAGCCGAAATGATCTAAGTTATATTCTTCAATCTCTTGATAGAGTGCAACTAGGTTTGGACACTGCTCTACAATTTCATCACGTTTCAATAACTCCTCCAAATACGCTCGATCATCTTCATAATCCTCTAAAGTTGTTTTTAAAATTGCAGTCAATAATGTTTGTTCATTTGATAGTCCAGGAATAGACATTTCAATGATTGACTTTACTTCATCCCTAAAATCAGCTTTTAACAATCCAAAAAAGTACTTTGGAATTCTTCCACTTAAGGTGATTTCTACAACATCCTGCTCATTTGAATTTGATTTTTGATCAGTATCGGATGTGTTTTCTATTTCACCAACCCATTTCCCACGCATAGGTCCTGGTTCCATTCCATTTTTCCATTTGGCTTCAAAACCACTTTCATGAAAAGTAATTTCAATCAAACCAGATGCATTCACTTTCGTATTGTGAAATGTTCCTTTAAATACATTTCCTTCCTGAAAACCAGTCATCGTACCATCATTATGAGTTCCAGTGATGCTTCCTTTATTACCTTCAGTAAATATTACCGAATTTACTCCATTATCTATTGAATAGACTGTGTTTAATTGAATCATTCATTATAGTTTTTGAACGTCAAATGACGATAAATTCAATTCCATAGACTTTGGCTTCTTTCCGATTTTTTCTAAGTACTTACTTACATCAGAATAATGAAGTGAAGAAGATGATATTTCAATAACAATTGTTTCTCCTTCTTTTAATGTTTCCCAAGCGGCTGATCTTTTTTTTGTTAATATAAATTTTGCCATAATAAATTTATTTCTACTCTTACTCTTGTGGCTTTTCAGAATACGCCCCGTTTTTTTATGTGGGTTCTGGTCTCCACAATTTATTTAATTATTGTAAAAATAAGAAGTATAATTATGTGGATTTAGTTTAAGTTGGTTCAAGTTTGTAAGTAAAAGAAATTGCATCAAATTCCAGTTGCAAAAAAGGTAACTTTTTGCCGAAAAGTAAACTTTACTACCAAAACGACTATAAAAAAAGTGTCTTGTCCTAAAATAGCTATACACAAAAACAGTGTGTATGGAAAATCAAAACAAATACTTTACTTTTCTAAACAGAATAATAATGTAAAATAAATGCGCCTGTAGCAATGATTAAAATTGCCATTCCGTTTTTAAGCGTAAGTTGCTCACGAAATATCAACGTAGATAATAAAATAGTAGTTAACGGACTAGCCAAAAACAAGACACTTGAAACAACAGGATTCGTAATTTTCAATCCTAAAAAACTAAAAAGTAAGGCTAGAAAAATAATAAACGCCATTAGTATGACTCTTAAAAAATAATTTTTACAAACTTCTTTAATTTTTATTGTTTTAAACTTAAATATCGTTAAGACAAAAGCGGTAATAAAAACAACTATCTCCTGATTGGAAATAATTAATAATGGCGGAATGTCACTTTTTAAATTTTTCCAATGTACTAATGAAGATATTGAAAAACTTATTGTCATTAAAAGCAATAAGGCATGTTGTTTTATTGTGATTTTTATCTGAGTTTCTTTATTGGAGTATATATAAAAAATAAAACCCATAAGTATTAAAATCAATCCAAAAATAGATTGCGTAAACACAACTTTCTCAAAAAACCATAAATACAGGGAAGTAAAAACAATACCCAATAAATTATAAATACCCAACCATTGTAACGACGCTTTTTGGATTACAGAAAGCATAGAAAACAACCCAATTACACCAAAAATAGAGCCGGTTGTAATTCGTAAAATCAAATGATGACTTACAATTGTTTCGCTATGAAAATAAAAAAAAAGACTTAATGCAATAGTACTTGTAAAAAAAGCACGGTATGCAACCAAAAATGAAACTGGTAGTTTTTCTAAGTTTTTTTTCCACAAAACATTATTAAATGAAAATAAAAATATGGATAGTAATATGTACAACATTAATTTAATATATTTAATAAACCATTTGAATGTAAAGTTCTAACTAATGCTAAGTTATTAATATTTAGCGATTTAATTTTTGTGTCATAAAGTGTATTAATCTTCTGTTCTAGTTGCACTAAATTAAGTTGTTGAACAACTTCAATAAAGGTTTCATAAACTATATTTATCTCAATAATTAAATTGGATTTATTAAATTCATTTTCAATAAAATAACAAACTTCATCTAAATAATCTATTAAAGTATTTTTCTTAGCTTCGTTTAGATGCAAATACCACATTTTATATGCTACATATCTAGCTTTTGGAAATATATAAATCGCATCAAATTCAATGGAGCTAATGGGAAAATCATAAAGTTTTCTTCCGATTTCTTTAGCTTTTAGAATATCATTAAAATAAAAATAACGAAACAAAACTGCATTCGCAAAAATATAATCTTGCAAATAATTAGTATCATTTGGATTTGTTAAATCTAAATAATACTGAAAACTATCTGTATAGCCTAGAATTCGGTGAAAAGGATCGTATAAAGCTTCTAAAAGAATATTTCTTACAAAATCATGCTGCCCATATTTTTTAACAAAAGTTGAAAACGATGTGTTTTTTTGAAATGATATAAAAGCCCGAAGTCCTAAATATTCTTTAGTTTTATAATTTTCGTGTGACACACTATCAAAAACATCAATTAAAGAGTTAAATTTCTCTTGATTTACAAAATCAGTAATAATTGTATCGAAGGTCTTGTTTAAGAAATTAGCATCCGTAAATAAATGCACACTATCACAATAATTCACAAAGTTATCCCAAGAAGCATATCCGCAGAATTGAGCCAATATATTTAACGTATTTTTATATGGCTTATGTTTACCATTTGGACTAAGAAAAAAACGATATAAAGTAGATTCCGATAAGTATCCTTTTTTCTCACTAGCAATAATCTGACTTAATAATTTACACTCGTTTTTATTAGTGATATAGATACCTGTTTTGTTAAATATTTTATCTAGCAAAATCTTATCGTAATACATATTTTTTATTTTTTATAAAATTATAAAATATAAATGAAAGTTACAGTTCAAGTTAGTTCAAGTTTAAACGTTTATCTCAAACTAAATCCTTTGACTAATGAAAGAAATAATTTAAATCCTGTTTTCTTAACATGAAGTTTTATGTTTTTTAAGGCATTATGATTTGTTTCAATTGCTTTTTCTGAAAAACTAATTTTTAATTTGGTATAATAGTAAAACAAAGATAAGTAGTCATAATAGCCAATTTCAACCAATTCCAAATCTACTAATTCTAAGTTTCTTTTTGCCCTTGCATATGAAGCTGCATACCAATTACTATTTGATAATCCAATTAAATAAATTGCACTAGTTGTGGTAGATGACCAAATATCGGACTCAAATAATTCCTCGTAATGTTTATCCATAATTTCTTTTAGAATATCATATTCCTCTTTAATAATTAAAGCTGGAATGATTTCTTCTAAGAAAAAACTTACTCGATTGAAACTGCATTCATCAAAAATTTCTTTTTTTAATTTCGGACTTACTTTTTGCGATTGTAAAATGCAATATCCATAAAACCTTCCTTTTAATACGGAATGAAAACTAGAAAAATCTGTTGGTTTTTTCAATTCATAATCTAAAAAAGACTCTATTTCAGAATAATAATTCTTATAAAATCGCATTAATGAAACAAAGAAAATATCTGATTCATTTGCTGCGTTTTTTTCAATAATGCTAAGAATTTTATAATACCTTGAATTTAAATTTGTATAGTCTATAAAAAGTAATGGAATATTATTTCTAAAAGTATCATAATGAATTAGTGCTTCATAGATAGATAATGATTTTTTCTCTGGTATATTTAACAAACTCAATGAAATGGTAGTAGAGAATTTATGAAATTGTGTACCTGTCACTTGTTTAAAATCAACATATTTAAAAACAGCATTTAGAATTTCTATATTATTTTTTTCAATTTGAAATGATAAAAAATACGCTAGAAATACAATATTTTTTTCGTCTAACAATCCAATATTGATTTTATTGATTTCTTCTTCCCCAATTATTTTTAGCTTCTGCATACGCAATAAACTCTGTTGAAAATACCATTCACTATAATTGGATTGATTGTTTTTATAACTAGAAAACGATGAAAAACCAAGATAAATTGATAACGTATTTAAAGTCGCAAGCGAAGGAACGGTTCTATCTAAAAAACCAAACAATCTTCTTAATGTATTAAAACCAAGTGGTTTGTTTATAACCGCATCTAATTCTTCCTTTAAATACTTTACATCTCTAATGGTAGTAACCGTAATATTGGATTTTTTTTGAACATCAATCAGTAATTGAGAATAATCGTTATACATACTTGGGCTATATTTGGGCTAAATATAATAATTATTAATTTAAATTTGAAGTATTAAATATTAAATTAAAAAATCAAAATTATGATTGGGACTAAAAAAAATATTATCATTATAATTGCTGCTTTATTGCTGATTTCATGTAGTAAAAAAAACGATGAAAATGCAACTACAAAAACGAATAATAAAGAAGAAAAAGAAACCGTAGAAGTTACAAAAAAAATCACTTTAGAAGATTTAAAATTCGAAAATGTTATTTCAGATCAAGGTGAATTGGCTACAGCTGATAGTTTTATTGTAAAAGATTTTTTTGGTTTAAGTAAAGATACGATTCAAATTAAATTTAATTCTGACAATCAAGTAAAGTTTTTTTCAATCGTAGAGCAACGCAGTGGACGAATCGTAAAAACATTTAAAAAAACATCTGATGTTGATTTTACTTACGATGTGTTCTTTGATAATCCGTTTTCTGTTAAAATTTACTTTCCAAAAGAATCCTACTATAATTTAGAAGTTTCAAGAAAATCTGGAAGTGTAGATAATTACTTAAGTAAGGCGAAATTAATTCGCGACTCTGTTGTTGTAGGTAAAAAAACCAATAAAAGTAAAATTGGAACTACAATGGCATTTGAAAAAGTATTTAACCAACCTAAGAAATTTATCGTATCAAGTACTTTTTCTATGTCTGGTGAAAGCAAAGTATATGTACCCATAGAAATTCCTAAAAATACGGTTGAATTTATATACACCCTAAGAATATCAGGTGAAGACGAAACTCAAAGAGAAGACGGAAGGTTATTTAACGACGTAAATAGAATCTCCAAAAAGGTAAAAGTTTTTGGATTACCGCTTTGGGAATCAGAAGAAAAAAGCACCAGTTTAAGTCGTGAAATACTTAATTCGCTTTTCCCACCAAAAAAAGACGAAGATTATACGTTAAATGTGTTCTTTTTTGATAAACAAAAAGAAATAAAGAAATTTTTACAATATCCTGGAAAGCAATATGCAAGTGCATTTAAATACGATATTAATAATAGTGCATTTTCTACACAAAGTCGGGTTGGACTGGTAAAAAAACCTTATTCGGGCTTTTCTTACATTGGTCTTCAATCTACAAGTTCCTTCTCTGATACTTATGCTTGGTTAGATGTTGTAGCGCTTTACGAGAAAACATTTCATTATGAAATCAGATATCGTTTACAAAAATAAAACTAACTCTTGAATGAGAAAATATCTAAGACTAATTATATAAAAATAAATTTTATACCCTATGGATTTAAAATCTTGTATTACTGACAAACCTATCGAAAAAAATGATGAGGATAAATTAAAAATGTCGCGTTACAGTGCTGTTTTATCAAATTTCATCAAACAAGGCGATACGCCTTTAACTGTTGGTCTACAAGGCGAATGGGGTACCGGAAAAACGTCAATGCTTTATATGCTTTTAGAGCATTTTAAACGTGAAAACATAGCAACTTCTTGGGTAAACACTTGGGAATATAGTATGTTTAGAAATCCGGCTGAAACTACGCCTGCCATTTTAAAAGGTATGCTTACCAATTTAAAGTTGAGTTGTGGAGAAAATTGGACTATTGAAAAGAAGACTGAGGCGGGTATGAAAAAAGTTTTTTCATTTTTTGGAAACGTAGCAAATCAAGTAATAGCAAATCAAACAGGTGTAGATATAAAAGGTGCTATTGTTCGAGAAGAAGCCAATAGAGAGCAAGCCGAAATTGCTGAGATAAAAAAAGAAATTGAAATTATTATTGCAAATTTAATAGAGGATCCAAATAATGATTATAAAAAAGTAGTTTTCCTTGTTGATGATTTAGATCGTATCCCACCAGATCAAGCTGTAGAAGTATTAGAAAGTTTAAAAAACTTATTTGACGTACCAAATTGTGTATTTGTATTGGCAATTGATTATGATGTAGTTGTAAAAGGTTTAGAATCGAAATTTGGTAAAAAAACCGAAGAAAATGAACGCGAATTTCGTTCCTTTTTTGATAAAATCATTCAAGTTCCGTTTTCGATGCCAACAGGGACTTATGATATGGGTAATTTACTGTCTGAAAAATTAAGTTCCTTATCTATCGGAATTCCAGAAGAACTTAATGATTCATATACAAATGTTGTAAAATATACTATTGGATTTAATCCAAGAAGTTTAAAAAGATATATTAATTCATTTTCATTGTTAAGAAATCTAAGAAACTCTGATTTTGAAAATGATGCATCCGATTTTGGAGACAACCCTCCAGACTCTGAAGATGATTTGATATTATTTGCAATGATTGGGGTGCAAATATCATATCCTAAAATTTTTAGATTAATTACTCAAATGCCTGATATTTATGATTGGGATAAAGGTTTTGCTAATAAAAATAATATCAATTTAGACGGCGTTAAACTGGATATTCAAAAATATGGTGATAATGATAAATTAGATGAAGATTGGGAACAAATTATATATGGTGCTTGCCAAAATGATGTGTATTTAAAATCTAAAGTTTTTAACATCTTGGAATTGTTTAATTTCTTGAGAAATAAATTCGAAAATAGACCCGAAGTATTAGATGAAAAAACAGTAATGGCATTAAAATTTGCTTCAATTACGAATGTTGATGACGATGTAAACATGAAAGGTGTGGTTGAAAAAAGAGGTAACAAAACTATTTTTTCTGATATAAAAACAAAAATTGACATCATAAAACAAGAATTAATTGCAAACGGGGCTAAAAAAGAGGGGCTTGAAATAAAATTAAAAACATATCAAATTGTTTTCGAAACATTATTGGCAATTACCAATTCAACTGCTGGAAAATTTACAATTTTAGGCAGTTACATTAAATTTGAAAATAGTAATGTGTTTGCTAAGCTTAATAATCCGCCAAAACAAACAGAATTAATATCAATTGAATTGTTTAATTTATCAAACACATCTTATCCTAAGGGTTTAAGCTTAGAAAAAGACAATGGAAATCAAAAAGTATTTAAAGTTTCAAAAGAATTAAATCCTACTGAATTTAAAGACTTCTTATCCTTAAATTATAAGTAATAAGAGAAAAAATATTTAAAAAACACTAACGAAATCAATTAAGTATGTTTGATAATTTAACCGTAACTAAATTAGGCTTTTACGTCTATGCTTTAGTAAATCCATTAACAAATAAAGTCTTTTATATCGGTAAAGGAATTGACAATAGAGTATTTGCCCATAAGCAAGAAGTTCTTGAAAATAAAAGTGAAATTAATTCGTTGAAAAAAACTGAAATTAAAGAAATTTTAGACAAAAAATTGGATATCCAACATTTAATTATACGTCACGGACTTACAGAAAAAGAAGCGTTTTTAGTTGAAGCTACTTTAATTGATTATCATAATTTTAATTTAAATAAATTAACAAACGAAGTGTCTGGTCATAATAGTGGTTTTTATGGTATTAAAACTACTGATGAATTAATTAGACAATATAATGCACCAAAACTTGAAAATTTATTACATAATGTTGTGATTATTAATATTAACAGACAATATGCAAAAGTAAAAAACTCAAACAATGCCATTTACGCAGCTACTAAAGAATCTTGGGTAATTAATAAAAATCGAATTAATGAATTAGAATATGCATTATCTGAATTTCAAGGTATAATTATAGGCGTTTTTAAAATCAACAATTGGTATGCCGCTGCAACAGAAAATAATAAAATAAATAGAAGATGGGGGTTTAATGGAGAAGACGCTCCAAGAGAAATAAAAGACCTCTATTTAAATAAATCAATTGCGCATCTAAAGAAAAAAGGGGCAGCAAATCCTATAAGATACAACTTATAACACCTGGAATTTATTTTATGATAAAAGCAATTAAAAACAAGAAAACTGAATTAACAGTATCATTGGGAATGATTCTGGTTTTAATTATCATTGCATCAGTACTAATGTATTTTTTAGAACACGAAGCACAACCTAAATCATTTGAAAATCTTTATACTTCATTATGGTGGGGAATCGATAAATACCTAACTTCTACTGGAGGTGAAGATATTAACCCCATCACTCCTGCAGGAAAATTTTTATCTGGATTAATTGCCATTCTTGGAGTCGGAATGTTTGCGCTTCCAGCCGGTATTATTGCATCTGGTTTTATTGAAGAAATAGAAAATGATAAGTTATTAAAAAAATTAACAGCTCTCGAAGCAAAATTAGAAAGTGCTTTTACTGTAGAATACTTAGCGCCTGTAATAAAAATCAAAAGAGAACTAAATGTATCACATTTACCAAGAAAATGGTTGAGTATTAGTGACATTAAATACAAAATGGGAATATCTGAGAGTACTGTTTTACAAGTATGTGAATTTTCAAAAAAGTTTAAAATAACTAATGTAAATATAGATGGCATTAATACTGTTGGATTAGAATACATAAATCTCAATAGAACTTATGGCCAATGCATTAACAGGAATTCTAAATTAACAATAGTAAACCTTTACCCTTTTACGCAACCTTTTTTTGGTCATTTTGGTCTTGCAATTTCCGATGTACTTCAAGCAAATTATATATCAAATGAGAAGTTTGGTCAATTTACATTATTAGAAGAGCACAGACTTAATATGATTAATAATGAAAATTACTTTGAAGAGTTGGTTTCGGAAACAGCTTTAAAGGAAATTAAAAAGGATATTTCAACAATTATGCAAGAGGATGATGGGATTTGCATATTTTTAGTAAACGCAGGTAATAACGAGTATTTAATGCAATTTAATATTGGTGCCGAAAAAGGTGATATTAGTTTTGATAATGGTATTTATTTTTCAGATATAGAAAAATTAAATCAATACTTTAATAAAGCAAAACTAATTTCTGAAAAATACGAAAAATCAATAGCTAAACATGCTACTGTTGGTATACCTGAAAAAAATCATATAGCAAATTTTATTCAGAATAAAACTAAAAACGACTTACTAATGCTTCATGTTAATGTCTCAATATTAAAATCAAACGATGCAGCATACTATCAATATATTTCAGATTTTGCAAGTATATTTAAAGATGATGCTATTTAAAATTTAGTTATGAAAAATAAAATACAAATCATTTGTTTTATATTATTTGGATCTCTCGCTAAGGCACAATCTATAGTAAATACTGAGAGTATGTCGAGTAAATTAGATAGTACTTTTGTACTTACAACAAGTTTTGACGGAAATTATACAACTGGAAATATTGAGTTAACACAATTTAATTCTGCCAATCAACTTGCGTTTAAGAAAGATAAAAATTTAGTTCGATTGTTTTTTAATTACGAATATATTTCACAAGACAAAGAGGTAATTTCATCAGATTACACAAGTCAATTACGATACAGTTATTCCTTAAAAAACAGTTCTTTATATTCATTTGTACAAGGACAAAAAGCAGTTTCTTTATCGCTGAATAGTCGGTATTTAATTGGAATTGGATATCGTAAAAATATTTATAGAAAAGATAAAAACTACTTAGATGTTGCCTTTGGTCCATTTTATGAAAACGAAATGTATTTAAAAAATAGTAACGAGGAAGTACATATTATAAATTACAGATATAGTTTTAGTTCTTTTTTCAACTTTAGAATTACTGATAAATTACAAAACAATACCGTGTTTTATTACCAACTCAACTCGGAAGATTTTAAAGATTATCGTATGTATTTAGAACCTAAAATAGGTTATAATTTTGAGCATTTTAAAATATATACCACAATAAGATATCGTTTTCACTCTACACCTTACATTGAAATAAAAAACACAGATTCACAAATATTATTTGGATTTAGTTATGATTTGGGATTTAATTAATACCAAAAGATGTGATTCTGATTCAAAACTTTTTAAACTATAAAACAAAAAAAGACTTCAAGTATCCTTGAAGTCTTTTAACAAAACTATGCTGAAAAAATCTAGCATAAATGTTTCTGTTTTATTATAAAATTGGGGAGATTTTATAATATGCAATTTGGGGGCAAAAACATTTGTCAAACTTAAATAAAATAAATGATACAAATTTGTAGAATGATTCCTACAAAAAATTCTACAAATTTTATTAAAAAAAATACTAAAATTTTCGTATTTTTGAGTCAATAAATACTTCAAAACATGTTAAATCAAATTTACGAAACGTGTGAATTCATAAAAGCAAAAACAAATTTCACACCAGAATACGGAGTGGTTTTAGGATCCGGTTTAGGAGATTTTGCAGAAGATATTTCCATTGAATTTACCATTCCTTATTCTGAAATACCAAATTTCCCTACATCTACTGTTGATGGTCATAAAGGCGCTTTACTTTTTGGAACTATTGGAACTAAGAAAGTAATCGCAATGCAAGGCCGTTTTCATTATTATGAAGGACATAGTATGAAGGAAGTAACTTTTCCCATTAGGGTAATGAAATATTTGGGTGTTTCTAAATTAATAGTATCTAATGCTTCTGGTGGTGTCAATTCAAAATATAAAGTAGGCTCAATTGTTTTAATTACAAATCATATTAATATGATGCCTGAACATCCTTTACGAGGAATAAACGATGACCGGTTAGGACCAAGATTTGTAAATATGAGTGAGCCATACAGCCACCATATGATTGCAAAAGTAAAAGAGATTGCAAGAATTAAAAACATAGAGATAGAAGAAGGTGTATATGTTGCACTACAAGGCCCAACTTATGAAACACTTTCCGAATATAAAATGATAAAAAATATTGGTGGCGATTGCGTAGGAATGAGCACTGTTCCTGAAGTAATCGTTGCACGTCATATGGATATGGAAACGTTTGGAATTTCTGTTATTACCGATATGGGAAATGAAGAAAATATGGAAAGTGTATCACATGAAGAAGTTTTGAAAGCAGCCAAAAATGCCGAACCTCAAATTAGAACATTAATTAAAGAATTAATTTGTTCTTACACGTAATTGGATTTCTAAATCTATTTTTATTTCAAATTAACATTACTTTCTTCGTATGATATTTATCATAAATATTTAGCGTGAATACCCATAGTTTTGTGATAAATTCATAAAGTTATGTCGTCATTGATACAAAAATATAATGTGCCTGGTCCCAGATATACCAGTTATCCAACAGTTCCTTTTTGGGAAGAAGATGCGTTTTCAGAAAAAAAATGGATTCAAAATCTAACAGAAACGTTTAAAATTTCGAACCAAATAGAAGGCATAAGTTTATATATTCATTTGCCTTTTTGTGAAAGTTTATGTACTTTTTGTGGTTGTAACAAACGAATTACTAAACGTCACGAAGTAGAATTGCCTTATATACAAGCCGTAATAAAAGAATGGCGTTTGTACTGCAATTTATTTTCAAGAAAACCGAATATTAAAGAAATTCATTTGGGAGGCGGAACGCCAACTTTTTTTTCTGCAGAAAATTTAACTTTATTACTTGAAGGTATTTTTGAAACAGCAAATAAAGCTGAAAACTACATTTTTAGTTTTGAAGGACATCCAAACAATACTACAAAAGAACATTTGCAAACTTTATATAATTTAGGCTTCCGAAGAGTCAGTTTTGGCGTACAAGATTATAGCCCAAAAGTTCAAGTTGCAATTCATAGAGTGCAATCTTTTCATAATGTATCAAAAGTAACTTTATTAGCGAAAGAAATAGGTTATACTTCTATAGGTCACGATTTAATTTACGGATTACCTTTTCAAACACTTCAGGATATTGAAGACACAATATTAAAAACAAAATCGCTTTTGCCTGATAGGATTTCATTTTATAGTTACGCACACGTGCCTTGGCTAAAAGGAAACGGTCAACGTGGATTTCAAGATGAAGACATTCCTCAAAGTGATACAAAAAGACAATTATATGAATTAGGTAAGAAAATGCTACTTGAAATGGGTTACATAGAAATCGGTATGGATCATTTTGCTCTGCCTACTGATGAAATGTATTTAGCATTTAAAAACAAAACACTACATCGAAATTTTATGGGATACACCGCTTCGAAAACGGAACTAATGATTGGTTTAGGTGTGTCATCAATTAGTGATAGCTGGAATAGTTTTGCACAAAATGAAAAATCGTTAGAAACGTATTATCAAAAAATTAATAGCAATAATTTACCTGTATTTAGAGGGCATCATTTAACTTCTGAAGATGTAGTAATTCGTCAACATATTTTAAACTTAATGTGCCATTTTGAAACGAATTGGAACGATGAATCTACTTATTTTACAGAAATTTATGATGTTTTGGATTCACTTTACGAAATGCAATTAGATGGATTACTTTATATTGAAAATAAAAAACTAATTGTTACTGATTTAGGAAAAGCATTTGTGAGAAATATTTGTATGGCTTTCGATTTAAGATTAAAAAGAGCGGTGCCACAAACAGAATTATTTTCAATGACGGTTTAACTAAAGACCTGACAGGTTTTTGAAACCTGTCAGGTCTAAAAAAATATTACTAACTAAACGTAATCCTAAATCATTTCAATCCGAGTGTAAAAAACAACTTCTTGACATTATGGCTTGGTGGCAAAAATTTAATGGCAATTTACTTCTGACTGAATATGTAAATTCATTGAGCTAGGAGAAACATATGGAATATTTAAACCAAAACCTCTTACAATAAATAATATCCCAATAAAAATGATAACTATCGGAATGGCTTTTTGAATTTTAGTATAAAAAGCAAACGAGGTACTTTTTAATAAATTAACTACTACAGTCATCAAAGGAATGGTGCCTAATCCAAATAAAATCATATACAAACTTCCTAAAAAAACGTGATTCATAGCCATAGCCCCAAACAGAGCAGCATATACCATTCCGCAAGGTAAATACCCATTAAAAAGTCCAATTAGAAATAACGATTTATAACTTTTGTTTTTAAATTGTAGTCCTAATTGTGTTTTAACAGTAGAAATTAGTTTGTATATGGGTTTTGAAAAATTATACTGTGCTAATTTGTTTTCAGGAATAATGGCAATTAAAATCATTAAAACGCCAACTAAAATAGATAATTGCTGTTGAAATCCAGCAAAGAAAAAACCAGAACCTAAAACACCAAATAGCAAACCTAAAGAAGCATAAGCCACTACTCTACCCAGTTGATAAGTAGCAATTTGGCTCCATTTTTTAAATGAATTATTTTGATCTATTGGGAGCATCATAGCAATTGGCCCACACATACCAACACAGTGCAAACTACTTATAAACCCAAATATTAGCGCAGAATAAAGCATTTTTTCTATAATTCAAATCGTAAATTAAAAATAAACCGTTTCCTTATTTAAATAAGGAACCTCATCTACTTTCCAATTTATAGATATTTCCCAAAGACCGCCAATCAATTTATGATTAGGTATGAGCATTATTGGACTTGATAAAGAAATTTTCATTTCAAAATCCAACTTTTGATTTGACGGTCTGTATAGGGAAATAGTTCCTTTTATTTTTTTATAATCTATATCTTCAGGAAAATATACTTGAATGCCTTCTGAAGTTTTTACTACTTTCAATTTTGTTTTTAAGGCGTTTGAAAGCTTTTGACTTTCAATATCACTTTGCACTTTACTTTCTTGTTTATAGTAATCATCAGCTACTAATTCATTATCATATTTTGAATTTGATTGCACCAAAAACACAAAAAAAAGTATAAAAGTCATAAAGCTTCCAAATCCTATAATTACGCCTGTTCCCCAGTTAAATTTCATAATTGTTTTATTTTATTTATATTTTTAATTAAATGTTCTTGGACCTAAGAAATTAGTAGTGATAGTTTCTATAACTTTATTTCCTTGATATACTTCAATATTAATTTTCGTATTATCCGTTTCCAATAAAACTAATGGAATTTCAACAAATAAAGTTCCTGTTGCAGCATTAGCTTTTTCAACGTGCAACGTTTCTTTTCCAATTAATTTTAATGTTCCTTGTTTGGGATGAATCAACTTAAAAGTAATGTTTTTTAAATTATCATTCGTTTTATTGATGATTCTGTACGTATATACATTACTGATGTTTTTCCCTTTTTCTTCGTACAACTGACCTGATAATCTTAAAATTTTCGTGTCAACTTCTGTTCGCAATAAAATCATCGACACCATCACGGTTGTTAATATCACTAAAACAGCAATATATCCTTTCATCCTTGTGGTTAATTGGAATTTTTCTTTTTTTGAAATTTCCACTTCACTTGCATAACGAATTAATCCTTTAGGCAAATTCACATTCTCCATCATCAAATCACATTCGTCCATACAAGCCGTACAATTGGTACATTCTAATTGTGTACCGTGACGAATATCAATTCCAGTAGGACAAACATTTACACATTGATGACAATCAATACAATCACCAATTTTTTGTTCTTTTCGGTCTTCATTTTTCTTAAATTTAGCTCTTCCATTTTCACTTTCTCCACGAACATAATCGTAAGCTACAACAATGGATTTATTGTCTAAAAGCACACCCTGCAACCTTCCGTACGGACAAGCTATAATACAAACTTGTTCTCTAAACCAAGTAAAAACAAAATAAAAAATTCCTGTAAAAATGGATAATACTACTAATGTTTTTACATTACTTAGTGGCCCTTCAATAATCATCGCTTCAAGTGTATCGCTTCCAACTAAATATGCTAAAAACACATTGGCAATACCAAAAGAAATAATCAAAAACACGAACCATTTTAGTACGCGTTTTCTAATTTTTTCTGCGTTCCATTCTTGACTTTCTAATTTTATTTGAGCTCCTCTATCGCCATCTATCCAATATTCAATTCGTCTGAAAACCATTTCCATAAAAATAGTTTGCGGGCAAAACCAACCACAAAATATTCGACCAAAAGCTACTGTAAACAACGTTAATCCAACTACACCTGTAATCATTAAAATTACGACCAAGTAAAAATCTTGAGGCCAAAAAGGCATTCCAAAAATATTGAATCGGCGGTCTAATACATTAAATAACAAGAACTGATTGCCATTTATTTTAATAAACGGACTTGAAAGTAAAAACGTTAATAATACATAACTTAGTACCTTTCTTCTATCGTAATATTTACCTTGTGGTTTCTTTGGAAAAATAAATTTTCTCTTTCCTTTTTCGTTTATAGTTCCAATGGAATCACGGAAACTATCGTCTTCAATATTCGACATTTTTTTTATATTTTGCATTACTGCTGAAACAAATTTGGGTATACAACAAAGCATACCCAAATTGTTAGTGTTTATTTTTTTGCAATCGTATCTACCACCTCAACTTTTGCTGTTGTAGGAGTACCTTCTTCTTTCCAAACTTCCCCTTCAGGTGCTTTTCCAGCGGCTGGCTTAGTCCCTTGAAGTGATAAAACGTAACTTGCTACTTTTTGAATTTCTGTTGGTTTTAAACTTTCTTTCCAAGCTACCATTCCTTTTCCAGGTCGTCCACCTTCAGTAATGGTGTTAAATAAGTTTTTAATTCCACCACCTAAAATCCAGTTTTTATCTGTTAAATTTGGACCAATAGCACCACCACCATCTGCTTTATGACAAAGCACACAATTGGTTGTAAAAATGGCTTTTCCTTCGGCTAATGCAGCAGGTTCAGTAAGTAAAGTAACTTTTTCTTTATTCATTAAATCTGGAGCGGTTTTATTGTATTCTTCTACTTTCTTTTCAGCTAAAGCATTGTCCATTACATATTCTTGGTCTTGTGTGTAATCTCCAACTATATGAAAACGAACTAAATATACCAACGCAAACACAATTGTAGCATAAAACAAACCCGTAAACCAGGGCGGCAAACCGTTATCTAATTCTTTAATTCCATCATAATCGTGATCTAATTGAATGTCTTTCTCATCTTCAATTGGTTTTAAAGCCGAAATTTTAAACATCCATTTTTTATACAACTCGGATTGAGTAAATGGTTTTGCTTTATCAATATCAAATTGCACTTTGGCTTCATCTGATAATAATTGATACGACACATTGTCTACTGCATTCAATATCACTTCTATTACTATAAAAATGAAAATTAATAATACGTGCATTAATGGCACTATTGGATATTTTACAAAAGCTGGACGGTCTCCAGAATCAATAAAATATTCTGATAAGGCAAAAACAATTAGGTAAAAAAACGGAAACCTAATGTAAACTGGAATATATTTTCTCATAATCTTGTTGTTTTATTTCTCGTTAAAAGGTAATTCACTCATAATTTTCACTTGTTCTTTGCTATAAGACAAAGCGTACACTAAGTAGGAAATAAATATGATAAAGAAAATTACTAACGATATTATCGGATAAATTTCTACTCCATTAATTCCTTCTAAGTTGTGTTTTACAAATTTCAACATAGTCCTATTTTTTTACTTTAATATCTGTTCCTAAACGTTGTAAATAAGCAATTAAAGCTACAATTTCTCTATCTTTCATTTGTACGAAAGTTTCACCTGTAATTTTTGCTTTTTCTTTACTTGCGGCATACGATTTAGAGAAATTTGGATCGGTTTCTAACCCCTTTTCAATTTCAGTAGCTTGTTTTTCAATACTAACAAAAGCATTAGCTATTTCAGCATCCGTATAAGGAACACCTAACGTTTTCATAACACTCATTTTCTTCTGAATGTCGTCGTGTTTCATTTTCTTGTTATCAAACATCCATTTATACGCTGGCATTATAGAGCCTGTTGTGGTAGCTTGTGGATTCCACATATGGCTAAAGTGCCAACTATGAGGATATTTACCACCTACTCGCATTAAATCGGGACCTGTTCTTTTTGAACCCCATAAAAAAGGATGATCATACACATATTCTCCTGATTTAGAATATTCACCGTAACGTTTTACTTCGCTTCTAAATGGGCGAACCAGTTGAGAGTGACAATTGTTACAACCTTCTCTGATATATAAATCTCTACCTTCTAATTCTAATGGTGTGTATGGTTTTACACTTGTAATAGTAGCAATGTTAGATTTAACAATTAACATCGGTACAATTTGAATTAATCCTCCAATTGAAACAGCAAGAACTGTAAGAATTGTAAATTGAACTGGTTTACGCTCTAACCAAGCGTGTAATTTTTCATTTCTCAATCTGCTTGATGCGATTACTGGTAGCGCAACTGCTTCTGCTTCTTCATCTGTAACAGCTGAACCTGCTTTTACTGTTTTAATTACGTTGTAAACTCCAACTAAAACACCTGTTAAGTATAATACACCACCAACAGCACGCATTGCATACATTGGCATAATTTCAACAACAGTATCCATAAACTGACCGTACACTAAGGTTCCGTCTTCATTAAACTGTTTCCACATTAATGACTGTACAAAACCTGCAACATACATTGGTAATGCATATAAAATGATACCTAATGTTCCAATCCAAAAATGAAAATTGGCTAATTTTTCTGAATATAGTTTTGTTTTAGTAATTCTTGGTATAATCCAATAAATCATACCAAATGTCATGAAACCATTCCAAGCTAATGCGCCAACGTGAACGTGTGCTACGATCCAATCTGTAAAGTGTGCAATCGCATTTACATTTTTAAGCGATAACATTGGACCTTCAAATGTTGCCATTCCGTAACCTGTTACTCCAACTACAAAGAATTTTAAAACGGCATCAGTTCTTACTTTATCCCAAGCACCTCTTAATGTAAGTAACCCATTAATCATACCTCCCCAAGATGGAGCAATCAGCATAATTGAAAATACCACACCTAAATTTTGTGCCCAATCTGGTAAGGTAGAATATAATAAATGGTGCGGACCTGCCCAGATGTATAAGAAAATTAAAGACCAAAAGTGGATAATTGATAATCTGTATGAATATACCGGTCTGTTTGCTGCTTTAGGCAAATAATAGTACATTAATCCTAAAAACGGAGTGGTTAAGAAAAACGCTACCGCATTATGACCATACCACCATTGCACCAGAGCATCTTGAACGCCTGCATATACTGAATAACTTTTTGTTAATGAAACAGGTATTGCAATACTATTTACAATATGTAATAAGGCAACTGCAACAAAAGTGGCGATGTAAAACCAAATAGCAACATAAATATGACGTTCTCTACGCTTAACAATAGTTCCAATCATATTGATACCAAATGCAACCCATACTAAAGCAATAGCGATGTCAAAAGGCCATTCTAATTCGGCATATTCTTTTGATGTAGTAATTCCCATCGGTAATGTAATAGCCGCACCTAAAATAATAAGTTGCCAACCCCAAAAGTTAACCTGACTCAAAAAGTCGCTATACATTCTGGCTTTTAGTAAACGTTGTAAAGAGTAATATACTCCTGCAAAAACGGCATTACCAACAAACGCAAAAATTACTGCATTGGTATGTAAAGGTCTTAATCTACCATAACTTAACCACGGAATACCGTCAGTTAAATTTGGAAAAAGATAAAAGAACGCTACTAATAATCCTACTGACATTCCGACTACTCCAAAAAGTAGCGATGCATAAATAAAATTACGAACGATTTTATTATCATAACGAAATTGTTGCATTTCCATAATTAATGTTTATTTAGTTTTAGTTTTTTTTAATTCATCATCAAAAAGCATACGAACCGATGGCGTGTAATCATCATCAAACTGACCGTTTTTTACGGCTAATATGAATGTGATTAAAAACACAATGGCTATTAAGATGCTAATAGTTATAAGAAAATATATGATACTCATACCTCTATAAGTTTTAAACAAATTTAGATTAGCGAGATGTAACTAAATATGATATTTATCATATATTGAATTTATTTTAATTTACGAATTACGATTTGATTTTTTTACCGTAAAATTTACTCAATATGGTTACAAAGCTCACAATCGTAATGGCGCTCATAGGCATAATAATAGCTGCAAACAATGGCGATAATTTACCTGTTAAAGCAAAAGCTAATCCTACTGAGTTATATAGTAACGAAAGACCAAAACTCATATAAATGGTTTTCATAGCGTTTTTAGAATACTGTATATAATGAAACAATTTTTGAAATTGCGAAGCGTCCATTATACCATCGCAAGCAGGTGAAAAAACATTAACATTTTCTGAAAGTGCGATTCCAATATTACTTTGAGCTAAAGCGCCTGCATCATTTAATCCATCTCCAACCATCATAACATTTTTACCTTCATTTTGAAGTTTCTTGATATATTCTAATTTTTGCTCAGGTTTTTGATTGAAAACTAATGTGGTATTTTGTGGCAAAACGGATTGCAAATACTCTTGTTCACCATCGTTATCACCAGATAAAACCACAGTTTTGAAGTTATTTTTATCCAACTGATTGAATAAAGTATTTAACCCTTCTCTATATTGATGGTTGAAAGCAAAATAGCCTTTATATTCTGAATCAATTTCAATATGCACTTTAGTATTTTTATCTTTTTCAATTTCTAATTCTAAATTCATTAAGTAAAGAGAACCTATTTTGTATGAAACATTTTCAACTGAAGCTAACATTCCTTTTCCTACAATTTCTTCGTATGAATTAATTGCTACTATTTCAGATTGAGGTAAAAACGCATATAGTTTTCTACTTAAAGGATGATTTGAATTTCTGACAATGCTTTTAATATTTGCAAGTTCCTTATCGGATAAATCTGTACCTGTATATTCTATAGTTGATTTTAAAGACGACGTAATGGTTCCTGTTTTATCAAAAACAATTGTATCTACTTTTGCCATTTGTTCAATCACTTGTGCGTTTTTTAAATACAATTTATGATTTCCCATAATTCGTAACACATTACCTAAAGTAAAAGGCGCGGTTAAAGCCAATGCACACGGACATGCTACAATTAGCACTGCAGTGAAAACATTAAACGCTAAATACGCATTTATAAACAGCCAAAAAATTAAGGATCCAAAAGCCAAAATAAGCAAAGCGGGAGTGAAATACTGACTTACTTTATCTGTAATCGATTTGTGTTTTTGGTCTATTTTTTTTTGAAAAACATCATTACTCCACAATTGCGTTAAATAACTTTGTGAAACAGAAAACAATACTTCCATTTCAATAATTCCGCCCATTTGTTTGCCGCCTGCAAAAACTTTATCGCCCGATTTTTTTTCAATTGGAATGGCTTCACCAGTAACAAAACTATAATCTAATGCTGTTTTTGGAGAAATTAATATGCCATCAACTGGAATTAATTCTTGATTTCTGATAATTAATCTATCACCTTTTTCTACATCATATATTTGGCAAGGTTCTTCTTCACCATTCTGATTGATTTTCGTCACGGCAATTGGAAAGTAGGATTTAAAATCGCGTTCAAATGATAAAAAATCATATGTTTTTTGTTGAAATAATTTCCCTAACAACATAAAGAAAACCAATCCAGTTAAACTATCAAAAAATCCTTGTCCATAATCAAACGTAATATCAATTACACTTCGTACAAACATGACAATTATTCCTAAAGCAATAGGAATATCAATATTTAACATTTTCGATTTAATACTTTTATAAGCTGAGATGTAATAACCACTTGCCGAATATAAAAAAGAAGGCAAGGATAAAAAGAAAATTAGCGTTCTGAAGAAATTTCGATATTTGTTTATCCAAAACTCATCTACTTCAAAATATTCTGGAAACGATAAAAGCATAATGTTTCCAAAACAGAAAAAAGCAATTCCTAATTTATAAATTAAACTTCTATCAATTTGTTTGGTACCTGTTTCGTAATTTTCTAAACTAATATACGGTTCATAACCAATGGAAGACAACAAATAAACGATGTCTTTTAAATTGGTTTGTTCTGAATTATAGGTGATACGAACTTTTTTTTGTGTAAAATTAACCTGAGAAGAGCTTATTCCCTTTTGAAGTTTTTGTAAATTTTCCAAAATCCAAATACATGAACTACAGTGAATATGTGGTATGTATAAGGAAACAATATAAATTGAATTTTCTTGAAATTCCAATAATTTGGATTGAATTTTTTCATCATCTAAAAAATCATATTTACCATTAATTTCTAATGGTGTGGCTCCAGGAGCCGATTGAAAATCGTAATAACACGTTAAATTATTTTGACTAAATATTTCATATACTGTTTTGCATCCTACACAACAGAATGATTTTTCGTCAAATTGTATTTCTTCTTTTGCAGTATATTCCTTACCACAATGAAAACAATTTTTATTGTCCATAATAATGCTCATTTTACCTAATACAAAGTTGAAATATTGTTCATAAGTAAAATATGATATTTGTCATACAATTTGTAAATTTGTATGAACTGCAACTAATTTTGTTTTTATGGGGAAATGTGAACAATGCATTGTTAGAGAATTTAGTGCTATAAAGGCATTAAATAAAGATGAGTTATTGAAAATTGCTGATTGTAAAACGTCATACGCCGTAAAAAAAGGAGAAACAGTTTTTGACGAAGGAGATGCCTTAAATGGCATTTATTGTATAAAAGACGGTATTTGTAAATTATCAAAACTTAGCGATAACGGAAAAGATCAAATTGTGAAACTCGTAAAAAAAGGGGAACTTTTAGGACAACGTTCGTTAATTAGTGAAGAATCTACTAATTTAAGTGCTGTTGCTGTGGAAGATATGCAAGTTTGTTTTATTCCAAAGCAAGAAATATTACAGTTTTTTAACGAAAATAATCAGTTTTCATTAAATATGATGAAATCGGTTTGTGGCGATTTAAAAGATGCTGATGATAATATGGTGAATTTGGCACAAAAAACAGTAAAACAACGTTTGGCAGAAACCTTACTTAAATTAGAAACCGACTTTGGTATTCACGAAGATGGAAGTTTAAAAATTCAATTATCTCGAGAAGAAATAGCTGGAATGATTGGTACGGCTACTGAAAGTTGTATTCGATTATTATCTGAATTTAACAAAGAAGGTTGGATTTCTTTACAAGGCAAAAAAATTTCCCTTTCCAATAAAAAAGAATTACAAAGACTAATTTAAATAGATAAAAGATTATAGACTTTTAATCTACTGTTTATTTTACATACCACAATATGAACGATAATTTTATAAACGAATTTTTTGGAATAGGCATACAAAACGGAAAAACACCTGAAAACTTAGGAATGCTTTGGCGTTCGGCTCAGAATTTTGGTGCGAGTTTTATTTTCACTATTGGAAAACGGTATGCTAAACAAGCTTGCGATACACACAACGCAGTAAAAGCAATTCCTTATTTTCATTATGATACTTTTGAAGCATTTTACGAAAACTTACCTAAAGGCGCAAGATTAGTTGGCGTTGAACTAGATGATGCCGCAGTAGATTTAGAAACCTTTCATCATCCACAACGATGTGTATACTTATTAGGCGCAGAAGATCACGGAATGACGAAAAAAGCTATGGAAAAATGCCACCATTTAGTAAAATTTAAATCTGAAAAAAGTTTAAATGTTTCTGTTGCTGGAAGTATAATATTATACGACAGAGGCCTGAATAAACCCAGAATTTAATACTTATTCTAAAATTTCAATTCGGATGGCTCTTAAAAAATCTTCACCAGCTGGTAAATGATTTATTCCTTCTTTTTCTTCTAAATTTCCGTTATGATTTAAACCGTCTGCTAAACCACACCAAGGCTCAATACATAAAAATGGAGCATTTTGTTTGGTCCAAATTCCTAAATATGGAAAATGATCGTAATTTACTTTTAAAATCGATTTGTCTTTATTTTTTAAAATAACTTCATTTGATTTTAACGATTTAAAAACTAACGCATCTTTTTCGAATAAAGCGTAATTTAAAGTTATAGTGTTGTTTTTTGTATCGACCAAAGTTGTTTTTCCATTAAAACTTTCATTTTCTAAATGGTGCGTTTCAAAAGTATCTGCTGAATTAAATTCTAATGAATAATTTTCAAATTTATCTGAAATTGCAAAGGCAGGATGTGCTCCAATAGAAAAAGGAAGTACTTCATCCGATTGATTTCGTACAAAATATTCAATAACTAATTCGTTTTCCATTAAAGTGTATGCCATTAAAAACTTAAAACTAAAAGGATAAATTGCTTTTGTTTCTTCGGTTTCATTAAGTTCAAAAATAACTTGAGAATCGCTTTTTTTATCGAATGAAAATTCCATATTTCTGGCAAATCCGTGTCGTGGTAATTGATACGTTTTTTCATTAAATGAATAGCTATCATTTTTCAAACGACCAACAATAGGGAACAATACCGGTGAGGTTTTATCCCAATACGTTTCATCGATATTCCAGATGTAATTTTTATTGTTTTTAACTAATGAAATTAATTCGGCACCTAGTGTATTTATGGTTGCTGTAAGTTGTGAGTTTGTAATTGTAATTATCATTTTTTAAATTCTTTTTTTAATAATCCATAATGTACTGAATCTATAAATTCATTATTCCAGAAAAAATTCTCCACAAAATGCGCTTCTTTTCTGAAACCATTTTTTAATAATACTTTTTCTGAAGCGGTATTATTTGGATCAATAACTGCTTCAACAGTGTGAAATCCGGCAGTAATAAAGGCATAATTCAGCATAGCTTTTACAGCTTCAGACACATATCCTTTTCCATCATATTCTGGTAAAATCATATATCCAATCTCGGTACGATAATTTTCTGGTTGTACTCTATAAAACCCCATAAAGCCAATTAGTTCATCTGAATTTTTTAAGCAAACACCCCAATTAATATCGGTATTTTCATCAATTTTAGAGTTCATCATTTGAATCATCGCCAAAGCCTCACCTTCATTTTGTAGAATTGGTCGTGGTACAAATCTCATTCTTTCTGGGCTACTTCTTATTTTATAAACTTCTGGAGCATCTGAGTCTTTAAGTCTTCTTAAAACCAATCGTTCAGATTCCAAAATTGGAAAGGGTTGAAAATTTATGGCAAGCATATTTTTTAATTTTGATAAATATTGTATTTTATTTAACCGCAAAGTTCGCAAAGATTTTCGCAAAGTTCGCAGGTTTTTATTGATTTCTAAAATTTTAATAATTTCTACAATCTGTGTTTCAACTATTAATTTTTGATATTGAAACGTCTTGACTTTTACTAAAAAACAATATCATACAAACAGCACCAATTGTGGCTAAAAGCATATCGGATTGTGTGTCCCAAATGTAACCTTGCGTACCTAAAAAAGCATCGCCTCCTTCTCCTGTAGAAATGGAAACCCACCACTCTATCCATTCATAAGCGGCGCTAATTGCCAAACAAATAGAAACAATAATAAAATTGAAATAAGAAGCATTAGCAACTACTTTTTTTCGAATAAACAATTCTCGGATAATCATCGCAGGGACGAAACCTTGTGCGAAATGTCCAATTTTGTCGTAATTATTTCTGGATTGCTCAAATGTTTCTTTTATCCATTCAAATAATGGTACCTCAGCGTAGGTATAATGTCCTCCAATAAATAAAACAATACAATGTATAAGTATAAAAAAGTAAGTAAAATTTGTGAATGAAAATTTTTTATGGGTTAGAACTAAAATTACAAAACCAACAATTGCTGGAATTACTTCTAAAAACCAAGTGAAATATTCTTTAGGTTGAATAGCTGAAAGCAGTAATCCAATAAAGAATAAAACGATGTATATTTTAAGTATATTGTTTTTATACATAAGTGATGTTTTTAAAACACTGATTGTAGAAATTTCTTAAATTTTAATAATTTCATTAATCTGTGTTGTAACTTTTGATTTATTTTTAACCGCAAAGTTCGCAAAGATTTTCGCAATGGACGCTAAAGATTTATTAATTTCTAAATTTTAATAATTTCTATTATCTGTGTTGTAACTATTTATTTTTGGGTTTAATTAATAATTCTACTTCTTTTTCTCTTCTAATATCCTCTAAAATCCAATTCAATTCTGGATCGATGTTGTTTTTTCTATCTTCTAAAATAGGCAAAATTTCTTTATCTGGAAAAACACCTCTTCCTTCAATATTTGTTTTACCCGCGGCACTTACCAAAGCTAAACCTATTCGTAAATTCACTTTACTATTTGGTAATTGCACCAAAGGCATTTGAGCAGCAACCGTTCCGTTATAAGCACCTCCAGTTTCTTCACCAACAAAGAAAGCACGTTGATTTGACTTTAAATTTGAAGAAATAATACTTGATGCAGAAAAACTACCACCATTAATTAACACATAAATTTTCCCTTTAAAATTATTCGGTTTTGGGTTACGTTGTTTAGAAAATCGATTACTTAAATAGGTAACATTTTCTTGTTTTCTTGTTTTCAAATAAAATAAAGGATAAAAAATAGGCGCGCCTAAAATCTTAAAAAACTTAGTAACATAACCACTTCCTTTAAAATAATTCATATGCAAAAAACTGGTTTTTGATACCACTTCATAATCATCAATAAAGACAAAAGGTTGAGAAACTAAATAACTATATAAATCAGCAATTTCATTCAATCTTCCACCACCATTATTACGTAAATCAATAATTAAATTTTTAGTATTTGCTGCAGATAATATGTTAAAAGTATCTTCATAAAAATCGTGATAATTTCCATTTGAAAACTCTTTAATCGACATTATTGCTGTGATACTATCTTTATCCATAAATTTTAATTCTCTGGTAAATGTTTTAGTATAACTATTGAAACCGTATTTACTATTAAATTTGGCTTTTTCTTTTCTTTCTTTTTTTGATAATTTCGGCTTCTTTTGATTTGAATTTGAACCGAATGTGTCTCGTTTCACAACAAAAAGAGAATCCTTTCCTTCAAGTTTTAAGAGTAAATGTAAACTATCTTGTACTTTTCCTTTATCTAAATTAAAAAACGCACCGAAATATTTTCCTAAATATCTATTAATAAAGGTTGTATTAAAACCGTCCGAAGCTATTCTTTTAGAAAATAATGAAATTAAATCGGATGGTTTTTCAGAATTTATGGAAACAACTTCAGTATTCGCTAAAATAGAATGACGCGAGCGATTTTTTGAAATTATTAATTTGTTGTCGATATATTCAAAATCAAATTGTGAAAAAGGTGATTTTCCTTTTTTATTTAGTGCTTTTGCTTCTTTTTTGGTAAACTTTGGTAAACTTGGTGAAACGCTTAAATGCCCTTGTCCAACATTTTTAACCACTTGGCTCAATTCTTTATAGAAAGCCAAACTAGTCATAGGTTGTTGAATAGATTTTTTTAAGCTATCAAACTTATAATCTAATTTTTCCTTAGAAATGTACCAATACAGTTTTGGATGTAATTGTTTGAGTTTTTTATACGAATAATCAACGTCTTTTTGAAGCTGAGCTACTGCAATAGGTTGTGTTAATTGCTGATTAAATTTCTTGGTAGATTGACAAGAAAATAGAAATAGCGTACCGATAAGTATTATAAAGTTCTTCATAAATTTGGGGTTTTATAATGAAAAACAAATCTAACTAAAAAAAACATCATATCCATAACGAAAAATCATTATGACTACAACAAATAAAAATAATTTTCGGATAAACTGATTGCCTTTTAAAATAGCCATTCTGGTTCCAATTATACTTCCTGATATATTGGAAATCGCCATAATAATTGCAATTTCTAAAATATAATTTCCTTGCGATAGGAAAACGTAAAGTGCGGAAATATTTGTGATGCAATTAATTATTTTCGCATACGCAGATGCTTCTAAAAATTCAAATCCCAAAAGTGCTACAAATCCTAAAACCAAGAAACTTCCTGTTCCTGGACCTAAAAAACCATCATAAAAACCAATAATAATACCCAGTAAAAATCCAAATAAATACTTTTTTTTATCGGATAATACTTTTGTAGCAAACGAACCAAAATCTTTCTTTTTAAATGTATAAATAGCAATTGCAATTAGCATAAAAAAGATAAAAGGTTTCAGAATATTCACATCGATTCGACTTACTAATTTGGCACCAATAAAAGAAAAAATAAAAGAGCTAAAAGCAGTAATGAATAATAATTTCCAATTAAATTTTACTCGTTTTGCATATTGAACCGCGGCTATTGAAGTGCCTGAAAGTCCAGCAATTTTATTCGTTCCAAAAGCAGTTGGCACTGTTGAATTTGGAAATAAAATCATAAAAGTTGGAAACTGAATTAATCCGCCACCACCAACGATAGCGTCAATAAACCCAGCGAAAAGCGAGGCAAAAGCGATAATTATTAAAATAGAAATGTCGTGCTGGGCAAAAAGTTCTAGTAAATTCATACAATGCTAAAAAAAGAAACCGACTTATTAATGTAGTCGGTTTTGTGAAATTTGTGTGCTATTTTTTCTTCAAAATTAAAGCACTAATTAAAGCAAAAATTGCTCCAATTGGAAACATCTCCATATATGTTAGTAAAATGACTCCAATTGGCGATTTATACATTTCTTTGTATTCTTCCAATTCTGCTTTTTTTGCTATCAATTCTTCTGGTGGAGTTTGCTTTAAAGCTAAATCACAATAATGTTCCATGAAATTTGGAAAGAAATTATAATAAATGATTAACCAAACTAAAACGTATATAGTAGAAGTAATAAAAACTATACCTAAACCGCATAAAAATGCTTTAGCAAATGTTATGGTGTCTTTATTTTCCTTTCTTAATTTTAAAATACCTAAAACAATGAAAGTGTAGGCTAAAATCATGGTAAACATACCAATAAACATCCCGGCCGTTTCTTCAGGATTTAATTTCATATATATAGTTATTAAAGTCATAACTATTGAAGCTGCAATACCTCCTAAAACTCCATACTTAAAAATAATCTTGTTCATCGTATTCATTTTTTTTTCAAAAATAAGACATTTTTCGTTTATATCAAACGTTCTAAAACACCTTTTCGTTTTACAATATTTTTATAATCCCATTGAATCCGTTTTGATTTTTGTATCCAACGAATTATATTTTCTTTATTAATTTGGTTACTATTCGTGAATGTAATAGCGGCGTCTTTAAATTTTCCAGTTCCTATTTTAAGCTCTTTTTCTTCAAAACTCGCACCACTCCAAAATAGCAATCGGATACCTGCTTTTAATTTACTGAAACCCAATATGGGATTTCCATCCAAAAACCAAACTGGATGTGCGTGCCAGATTTTATTTTCTGCCTCGGGAAAATTTTCCATGATAATTTCAGACAATAAATTACAAATTAGATAATTTTCTTCGGTTTGAGAAGCGTTATATTTTTGAATATCTGGATGCATAATTGTTAGATAAATAAAAGTTACTCTTTTACTACTTTTTCCATTTTAAAAACATAATTAAATTCATGAAGTTGAAAATACATTATACCGTCTATTTCTTTATAAAATATTCCAAGAATTGTATAATTATTTTTCTTTGAACCTATACTTATTCGTTGAGTTTTCTCATTCAAAATCCATGATGCGCTTGAAAGTCCTTTGGCAAACTCATGAGATGCTCTTGATTTGTTTGATGTAACAAATTGAAATTTATTATCGTTTGTAAATGTAAATTCAGAATTAAGAAAAATATCTGAAAACATTTTTTTTATCGCTTCAGTCTCTTTAGAATCACTAATTTCCTTAACTTTCCAAGTTCCAATAAAATCTTGAGAAAATGTATAATTAAAAAACAAAAATGATAGCACAAGTATTAGTTGTCTCATGAAGAATTATTTTAAAAATTAAACATCAAATATACTATTTTATCAATAATTAGAATAAAAAAGTCTAGTTATCTTTCGACGACTAGACTTAAAAATTCTGTTTTTAAAATTTAATTATTACTGATTTCTAAAAACCAATTGGTTATCGAAACTATCTAATAAAACTACGGAATCCGTTTTAATATTTCCTGCTAAAATTTCTTTAGATAGTTTATTCAAAACTTCTCGCTGAATGACTCTTTTTACTGGTCTTGCCCCAAATTCAGGTTCATACCCTTTTTTAGATAAATAATCAATTGCTTCATGTGTTGCCGACATGGAAATATGCTGTTGTTCTAACATTTTAAACACCGATTTTAATTGTAATCCAACTATTTGTTTGATGTTTTCATTTGTTAATGGTGTAAATAGTACAATATCATCTATTCTGTTAATAAATTCAGGACGAACCGTTTGTTTTAACAAGGCTAAAACTTCCACTTTTGCTGTTTCCATAGCAGCATCAATACTTCCTTTTAAATTCTCAAATTTCTCTTGAATAATATGACTTCCCATATTTGACGTCATAATAATAATAGTATTTTTAAAATCAGCCAAACGTCCTTTATTGTCTGTTAATCGTCCTTCGTCTAAAACTTGTAACAATATATTAAACGTGTCTGGATGTGCTTTTTCTATTTCATCTAACAAAATCACCGAATACGGCTTACGTCTTACGGCCTCAGTTAATTGTCCGCCTTCATCATAACCTACATAACCTGGAGGCGCACCAACTAAACGGCTTACACTATGACGTTCCTGATATTCACTCATATCTATTCGAGTCAACGCATTTTCATCATCAAACAAATAATCAGCTAACGCTTTTGCTAATTCTGTTTTACCTACTCCAGTTGTACCCAAAAAAAGAAAGGTACCTAACGGTTTTTTCATATCTTGTAAACCCGCACGACTTCTTCTTACCGCATCAGAAATAGCTTCAATAGCTTCCTCTTGTCCTACTACTCTTTTGTGCAATTCATCTTCTAAATTTAGCAATTTTTCACGCTCACTTTGTAGCATTTTTGTTACTGGTATTCCCGTCCATTTGGCTACAACCTCAGCAATATCTTCTTGAGTAACTTCTTCTTTAATAAGCGATTTTTCACTTTGATTTTCGAGCAATTCAATTTGTAACTCGTCTAATTTCTTTTGTGCTTCAACAATTTTACCATATCTAAGTTCGGCAACTTTTCCGTATTCTGCATCACGTTCCGCGCGTTCTGCTTCAATTTTGAAATCTTCAATTTGTTGTTTATAACCTTGAATGGCATCTACAACATCTTTTTCCGATTTCCATTTGGCATAAATTTCATTACGTTGTTCTTTTAGTTCTGACAAATCAATATTTAAAATCTTTAATTTCGATTCGTCTTTTTCTCGTTTTATGGCTTCAATTTCAATTTCTAATTGCATAATTTTTCTATCCAAAACATCTAATTCTTCAGGTTTTGAATTAATTTCCATTCTTAATTTTGAAGCCGCTTCATCCATTAAATCAATTGCTTTATCTGGTAAAAATCGATTCGTAATATAACGTTGTGAAAGTTCAACAGCAGCAATAATAGCATCATCTTTGATTCTAACTTTATGATGCGTTTCGTATTTTTCTTTGATTCCACGCAAAATAGAAATGGCACTTTCTGTATCAGGTTCGTCAACCATAATCTTTTGAAAACGTCGTTCAAGCGCCTTATCTTTTTCAAAATATTTTTGATATTCATCTAAAGTTGTAGCACCAATAGCACGTAATTCACCACGAGCTAAAGCGGGTTTTAATATATTTGCCGCATCCATAGCACCATCGCCTCCTCCTGCTCCTACAAGTGTATGAATTTCATCGATAAAAAGTATGATGTCGCCTTCCGCAGAAGTTACTTCTTTTACAACGGCTTTTAATCGTTCTTCAAATTCGCCTTTATATTTCGCACCCGCAATTAAGGCACCCATATCTAAAGAATAAACAATTTTATCTTTTAAATTTTCAGGTACATCACCATCCACTATTCTATGTGCTAATCCTTCTGCAATTGCTGTTTTACCTACACCTGGCTCACCAACTAACATCGGATTATTCTTTGTTCTTCGAGTTAAAATTTGTAAAACTCTTCTAATTTCTTCATCTCTACCTATTACAGGATCTAATTTTCCATTTTTAGCTAAATCATTTAAATTTTTACCGTATTTATTTAAAGCATTATACGTTTCCTCTGCTGATGAGGAAGTAACTCGTTCGCCTTTACGGAGTTCAGTAATAGCAGAAATCAAATCTTTTTCGGTAACACCTTGGTCTTTTAATAGTTGAGCGACTTTACTTTTCGATTTGAAAATGGCTAAAATGATATGTTCAAGAGATACGAAATCATCATTCATTTTTTTTGCCAAAGAAGTAGCTTCATTTAATGTAGAAGATGCTTCTCTGGAAAACATAACTTCTCCACCCGAAACTTTAGGAAATCCTTGAATGATTTGATCTAACATTTTTTGAAATACATCCATATTTACATTTACTTTTTTCAAAATAAATGGTGTAACAGATATGTCTACATCTAAAATGGCCTTGAAAATATGTTCATTCTCTAACTGTTGCTGTCCAAATCCAGTAGCAATTTGCTGCGCTACTTGTAATGCTTCTTGCGATTTTATGGTTAAGTTTTTTAAATTCATAGTATATATTTTTTAATCACTAATTAATTTTACTTTTGTAATTGTATCTTTGTTTAAACAAGGTCAATTTATATTCCATAGTCAAAACATTGACAAAATGTCATTAAAATAACACCTAAAATCATTAAAATCAGACAATTTGTCTTAAAAAATTAACAAATATGAGTTTTTTCAAAAATATCTTTAAAGAAAACGCAAACACTTCCAACGAAGAAATAAAAGAGACAGCCAAATTTTATACATTAGATAAAATGGAACAATTTGATGAAATAGATGAAATTTCTCAAACAAAACTGGTTGTCCTTTTCAAACACAGTACAAAATGCAGCATAAGTAGAATGGCATTAAAACAATTTGATGCCGAGTTTAATTATCCCGAAGAAAAAATAGATTGGTATTTATTAGATTTGTTAAATCACAGAGATTTATCTAATGAAATTGCAAGCAGGTATAACGTAATGCATCAATCGCCACAAATAATAGTGATCAGAAATGAAAAAGCTGTTTTTAATGCATCACACGACAGTATCTCTGCAGAAGACTTGAAACAATTTACTTAATTTAAAATAAAAAAAATCGCTTTTAAATTTTTAAAAGCGATTTTTTTATTCATTATTTATCTTCTAAATCTGTTGCCTGAAATTATAGATTTCAATTTTGCTTTTAAATCTTCCCCTGAATCATAAACCATTTGTTCGTTTGTTGGAAACGGCACCGCTCTTCTGTCAAAATATTGAAAATAATCTTGTTCACATGCTCGTTTATCTCCATTATAATTAGCATATATATAACTGAAAACAAATTCACTTGATAACGGGTAGGCATCAATTAATTGTTTCGTATATAAATCGTAAAATTCAACTTTAGCAGTGGTTTGCACAGATTTAAATTGGGTAAATTCATAAATGCTTGCTGAAATTGTTTTCATAACATCTACAACCATCGGTTTACCTTCAGAATCTTTAACTTGAACACCTTTGTCATCTAAAAGTGGTTTTGTTCCGTCTTTAATTTGTTTTTCTTTAACAAATTGTTTCTCTCTAACTTGTTCTGGTGAAATTTTAATTTCTCTGAAATTTACAACCAATGAAAAATCATAAAAAATATCGTTTTGTTTTTTATTATGATATACTGTCCATTTATCATTAATTCCGTATGTACTAAAATCCAATAAATCATCCTGTAAACGAGATGGAATAACCATATTTGTTTCGTTTTTAGTAGACACAAATACAAAATCAGTTCCTTTAAATTTCGCTTGATCCATTAAATCAAGAACATCTTTATAGTTAGGATTTAAATCATCTAAGTAAGCTAAGTCATCATACGCTTCACGAATGACTAATTTATTTTTAGAAGCAAGTAGTTTTTTCGCATTATTGTATAAATAAATAGACAAATCAGCTTTACTCGCAATTAATTCGTTAGAATAATCGTTAAAAGGAAAAATAGCGTTTCTGTTTTCTTTCAATAGCATTAAAGGTAAAACACCCCTTATTCTATCTTGTCGATTGTGTAATTGGTTATACAAATTATAGATTTTCTCTAAATTTGCTGGATTTTTTTCTTTTACCAATAATGATAAATTATTTAAATCACGTTCTTTGGCTTTGGCAAATGCTTCTTCCAAAAGATATACATAATCTTGATTTCCTTTGGCATTTTTATTTGTTCTTAAACCATCTAAAGCTCTTTCAATAGCGCCATCATAGTCGCCATTACTTAACATAGACTGCGTTTTTTTTACTCCACAGGAAAACAAAAACAAGGTTAGTAATAGTAAAATAATTCTTTTCATATATACACTTTTAGATTTGGGAAACAATAGCGTGCTTAATTTAAAATTTCAATTCAATAGCTGGAAGTAATTTGCTTGTTACTTCTCCAAAACCAATTCTAATTTGGTCATTTTGACAATATCCTCTAATAATTACCGTGTCGTTATCGTTTATAAATTTACGTTCTGAACCATCATTCATTTTAATTGGATTTTGTCCACCCCAAGACAATTCTAACATCGAACCGAAAGAATCTGGCGTTGGTCCTGATATCGTACCACTTCCCATCATATCTCCAGAATTCACTCTACAACCATTTATTGTATGATGTGCCAATTGTTGACTCATAGTCCAATACATGTATTTAAAATTAGAGTTTGACACTATCGTTTCAACAGCATTTTCTGGCTGAATGGCTACTTGTAAATTAATATCGTAAGCATGATTACCCGTTTGCTGTAAATAAGGTAATGGTGTTGGTTGTTGTTCTGGTGATGCACATTTAAACGGTTCCAAAGCATCTAAAGTAACAATCCATGGTGAGATTGATGATGCAAAGTTTTTTGCTAAAAAGGGACCTAATGGAACATATTCCCATTTTTGAATATCTCTTGCCGACCAGTCGTTAAACAAAACCATTCCAAAAATACATTCTTCTGCTTCAGCAACTGAAACGGGTTCACCCATTATATTGGCATCCGTAGTAATAAAAGCGGTTTCTAATTCAAAATCAACCAATCTTGAAGGCCCAAAAACAGGTTGAGTTTCTCCATTTGGTAACGTTTGTCCGTATGGTCTGTGAACTGGAATTCCACTTGGAACAATTGTAGAACTTCTTCCGTGATATCCTACTGGAATATGCAACCAGTTTGGTAATAATGCATTTTCTGGATCGCGAAACATTTTTCCTACATTAGTAGCGTGCTCTTTACTTGAATAAAAATCGGTGTAATCACCAATTTGAACAGGTAATAACATTTCAACATCATCTATTTTAAAAATAACAATATTTTTATGTGAATCGTTATCTCTTAATTTTGGATTGGTATCTAAAAATATATCCGATAATCTATTTCTTACTAAACGCCAAGTTTTCTTTCCGTCAGAAATAAAATCGTTAAGCGTATCTTGCATAAACATATCGTCAGTAAGATCTATACCTTCAAAATAGCCTAATTGTTGTAATGCTCCCATATCAATTGCATAATCACCTATCCTTGTTCCGATAGTTATAACATCTTCTTTAGTTATAAAAACTCCAAAAGGAATATTTTGAATTGGAAAATCACTATCTTTTTTAATATCTAACCAAGATTTTCTACTTGGGTCATTGGCAAAATTTGGCATATCTTTATGTACTATTTTTTGTTGATAATTGAGTAATCAAAATTAAACTATCCTTTCAATTTACCAAACATTTTTTGTATTTTTGACAAAATTTAAATTTATACTAAAAAATGCAACGCGACGAACTTATTTTTGACCTAATTTTAGACGAGCAAGACAGACAAATTCATGGAATAGAATTAATTGCTTCAGAAAACTTTGTAAGCGACCAAGTAATGGAAGCTGCTGGTTCATGTTTAACCAATAAATACGCGGAAGGATATCCTGGAAAAAGATACTATGGAGGTTGTGAAGTAGTAGATATTGTAGAACAAGTTGCTATTGATCGAGTAAAAGAATTATTTGGAGCTGAATATGCTAATGTACAACCACATTCTGGTTCACAGGCAAACACTGCAGTTTTTGCAGCTTGTTTAAAACCAGGAGATAAAATTTTAGGATTCGATTTGTCTCACGGTGGGCATTTAACGCATGGATCTCCCGTAAATTTTTCAGGTAAATTATATACCGCAAGTTTTTATGGTGTAGAAGAAGAAACTGGATTATTAAATTACGATAAAATTCAAGAAATAGCTACAAAAGAGCAACCTAAAATGATTATTGCAGGAGCATCGGCTTATTCTCGTGATATGGATTTTAAACGTTTCCGTGAAATTGCAGATTCAGTTGGAGCATTATTATTAGCTGATATTTCACATCCTTCTGGATTGATTGCAAAAGGCTTGTTAAATGATCCAATTCCTCACTGTCATATAGTAACAACAACTACACATAAGACTTTACGTGGTCCTCGTGGTGGATTAATTATGATGGGGAAAGATTTTGAAAACCCTTGGGGATTAACGACTCCAAAAGGCGATATTAGAATGATGAGCCATATATTAGATATGTCTGTTTTCCCTGGAAATCAAGGAGGCCCATTAATGCATATTATTGCCGCTAAAGCGGTTGCGTTTGGTGAAGCGTTAACAGATGAATTTTTCCGTTATGCGTTACAAATGCAAAAAAATGCAAAAGCTATGGCAGAAGCGTTCAACAAAAGAGGTTATAAATTAATTTCTGGTGGAACTGATAATCACATGATGTTGATTGATTTACGTAACAAAAATATTTCTGGTAAAGATGCTGAAAACGCATTGGTTAAAGCCGAAATTACAGTAAACAAAAACATGGTGCCGTTTGATGACAAATCGCCATTTGTAACTTCAGGAATTCGTGTTGGAACACCAGCAATTACAACTCGTGGATTAGTTGAAGAAGATATGGAAACCGTTGTTGCTTTAATCGACAAAGTATTAATGAATTACACTAATGAAGCTGTAATAGAAGAAGTAGCTGAAGAAGTTAACGAACTTATGGGCGAAAGAGCCATGTTTGTTTTTTAATTGACATATATAAAATAAAAAGGTATTATGTAGCAATCATAATGCCTTTTTTAAACATAATAAACCTGAAAACCTTCAACAATATGTCTATTTTACGATTGCAATTACCAACAGATCCTCGTTGGGCAAATATAGTAGAAGAAAACTTAGAAGATATTTTAAGTGACCATGCTTGGTGCGAACAAAAAGCAGCCACAAATGCCATAATGCTTATTATTAATAATGCTGAGAAAGAAGACTTGGTGACCGAAATGACTGCGATTTCTATTGAAGAAATGCAACATTTTCAAATGGTTCACGATATTATTAAGGCACGTGGTTACGAATTTTTAAGGGAACGAAAAGACGATTATGTAAACGAATTAGCCAAATTCATGAAGCAATCTTCTGACGGAAGTCGTGAGTGTGGTTTAATAGAACGTTTACTTTTTGCAGCTATGATTGAAGCCAGAAGTTGCGAACGATTTAAAGTACTTTCTGAAAATTTAAAAGACGAAGAATTAGCTCAGTTTTATAGAGATTTAATGGAAAGTGAAGCCGCTCATTATACAACTTTTATAAACTTAGCTAGAAAATATGCAGGAAATATCGATGTAGAAAAACGTTGGAAAGCATGGTTAACATACGAAGCGAGTGTAATAGCTAAATATGGTGAAGGCGTAACTGTACATGGCTAAAAGTAGAAAGTAGATAGAATCTTTAAAAAATAAATAAAATAAAATATAAAATAAAATGGCAGTAAAAAAATACGCATTTCTTTCGTTTTTATTTCTTTCATTAACCGTTCAAGGACAAGAAAGAAACTTACAAAACATTAAAAAACTAACATTTGGTGGTGATAATGCTGAGGCTTATTTTAGTCCGGATAGTAAAAACTTAACCATGCAAGTTACCAATACTCAATTTGGTGTACCATGCGATCAAATTTACTCGTTAGATTTGACGCAACCTATAACTGATTTTAACAATCTGAAATTAGTATCTACAGGAAAAGGAAGAACCACTTGTTCATATTATATGCCAGATGGAAAGCATATTATTTATGCCTCTACGCATGAAGCGAATGTAGCTTGCCCTGCCCCGCCGAAACCAAAAGACGGAAAATATCTTTGGGCAATTTATCCAGAATTTGAAATTTATATGGCAACTAAAGCGGGTGAGATTGTAAAAAAATTAACTGATTCTCCAGGTTATGATGCAGAAGCGGTGGTTTCTCCTGATGGAAAAAAAATAGCTTTCACAAGTATTCGTTCTGGTGATTTAGAAATTTACACTATGGATATCGACGGAAGTAACTTAAAACAAATTACGTTTGGTTTGGGTTATGATGGCGGATGTTTCTTTTCACACGACAGTAAAAAATTAGTCTTTCGTTCCTCTCGTCCTACCACTGAAAAAGATATTAAAGAATACAAAGACTTATTGGCAGAAAATTTAGTAATGCCAACTAACATGGAAATTTATACTTGTAATATTGATGGCTCAGATTTAAAGCAAATCACCAAATTAGGTAAAGCCAATTGGGCGCCCTTTTTTCATCCATCGGACAAAAAAATTATTTTTTCTTCCAATCATCACGCTACTAAAGGATATGATTTTCAATTATATATGATTAATATCGATGGTACGGGATTGAAACAAATTACCTATGAAAGTGAATTTAATGCGTTTCCACAATTTTCACCAGACGGAAAAAAATTAGTATTTTCAAGTAATCGCCAACAAGATAAAGCGCGTGAAACAAATGTATTTATAGCCGATTGGGTAGAGACAGATGAAGTTGAAAATGCAGATAATAAAAATTTAAAAAAACACATTTCGTATTTAGCTTCTGATGCTTTAGAAGGAAGACTTTCAGGAAGTAAAGCTGAGAAAATAGCAGCAAAATATATTGAAAGTGAATTTAAAAAATTAGGTTTACAACCTTACAATAAAACATTTTTGCAACCTTTTTCGTATCGATACAAAACCAATCCACATGCAGATTCAACAGTTGTAGGAGATTTATTAAATTCGAATAATGTAATTGCTTATTTAAATAATGGTGCAAACAAAACCATTGTAATAGGGGCACATTATGACCACTTAGGAAGAAACGAACATAATAATTCTACCAAACCTTTTTCAAAAGGTATGATTCATAATGGTGCAGACGACAATGCCTCTGGTGTTGCTGGTGTGTTAGATTTGGCTCGTATCTATGCGAAAAACAAGACAAAAGAAAAAGTGAATTTCATTTTTGCTTTGTTTTCTGGTGAAGAGGATGGATTAATTGGATCGAAACATATGGCTGAATCGATAAAAACACTGTATCCAAATGTAATCACAATGATTAATATGGATATGATTGGAAGATTAGACGATAAGAAAAGTCTGGTAGTTGGAGGAACCGGTACCTCTCCTATTTTCTCAGAATTAATTCAACGTAACAAACCTGCGGGATTTGGAGTTACAGAAGAAACTGGTGGAATTGGACCATCTGATCATACTTCTTTTTACTTAAAAGATATTCCTGTACTGTTTTTATTTACCGGAACACATGAAGATTATCACAAACCAAGTGATGATGAAGAAAAAATCAATTATTATGGCGTAACCAATATTGTAAATTATGTTTTTAGAATCGCAAATGAATTGGCCGATAAAGAAAACATTGAATTTACCAAAACCAAAATAAACAGCGAAAAGAAAATGGCAAAATACAAAGTAACTCTTGGAATTATGCCTGATTATGCTGAACATGGCGATGGGTTACACGTAGATGGTGTTACTGAAGACCGTCCAGCCATTAAAGCTGGAATTAAAGAAGGTGATATAATTACTAAAATTGGTGATTGCGAGGTAAAAGAAGTATATGGTTATATGGAATGCTTATCCAAAATTAATTCTGGTGAAACGAAAGAAGTTATATTTATTAGAGACGGAAAAACTAATAAGGTAAACGTAACGTTTTAATAAAAACTAAAAAATGACACACGAGCAAACCGCTATAAAAGCCACTTATTTTAGTATTATTGGCAACACCAGTTTAGCGTTAATTAAAGGATTGGCGGGCTTTTTCGGAAATTCGTATGCATTAGTTGCTGATGCTATAGAATCTACAACGGATATTTTTGCTTCGTTTTTAGTTTTATTTGGAATTAAATATTCAAACCGACCTGCAGATGAAAATCATCCTTACGGGCACGGAAGAGCCGAACCTTTAATTACTTTTCTTGTAGTTGGATTTTTAATTACATCAGCTACTATTATTGCCTATGAAAGCATTTTAAATATTGGTACGCCTCATGATTTACCAAAATCGTGGACACTAATCGTATTGGCATTAATTATTTTATGGAAAGAATACTCATTTCAAAAAGTAATGAAAAAGAGCATTATTACCAATAGTTCTTCTTTAAAAGCAGATGCTTGGCACCATAGAAGTGACGCGATTACTTCGGTTGCTGCTTTTATAGGAATTTCAATAGCATTGGTCTTAGGAAAAGGATACGAATCTGCTGATGATTGGGCGGCATTATTAGCTTCTTTTTTTATTCTTTATAATAGTTATATGATTTTCCGACCTGCACTTGGTGAAATTATGGACGAACATCGGTATGACGATTTAGTGGAAAACATTCGTGAAGAATCGTTAAAAGTAGATGGGATAATCGGGACAGAGAAATGTTTTATTAGAAAAGCAGGAATGAAATATCATGTGGACTTACACGCTATTGTAGATGCTACTATTTCTGTTAAAGAAGGACACGATTTGGCGCACAAACTAAAAGACACTTTAAGAAGTAAGATTTTAGAGTTAGGACATGTTCTAATTCACATTGAACCGAATGAATAATTAAAAAATGAAAAGTAAAATACTAAATTTTCTTCTTATCATTTTCTCACTCTTTGGTTATTTGGAATGGAGCGGAAATCAGCATATATTTTTATTTGAAGCAGAAATTGAAATTTTTTCTAAATTATTTACAAGCCCAATTTCAGTTATTCATCCATTTATAGTTTTTCCAATACTAGCTCAATTTATCTTACTATTTACCTTGTTCCAAAAAAAACCAAGTAAAAAATTAACTTATATTAGTATTTTTGGTTTAGGCATCCTATTTGTATTTATGCTTTTCATAGGAATAATTAGTTTAAACTACAAAATTGCACTTTCAACGATTCCATTTATATTAGTTTCATTAGTAACAATGCTACATCATAGAAAATTTAAAGAATAAAAAAACCTTCCAATTTCTGAAAGGTTTTGTTTTTATATAAAAGAATTTTTAATATTCAAATCGTATATCAAAATTACATATTGCGTCTGTATTGTCCTCCTACTTCAAACAAGGCGCTGGTAATTTGTCCTAACGAACATACCTTTGTAGCTTCCATTAATTTATCGAAAATATTTTCGTTACGAATAGCGGCATCTTGTAAATTACTCAAATGCTGATTTACGTGATCTAAATTCGATTTTTGAAGATTATTAAGCATGTCAATTTGATAGGCTTTCTCTTCTTCCGTTGCACGAATAACCTCAGCAGGAATAACCGTTGGAGAGCCTTTTGAACTTAAGAAGGTATTTACACCAATAATCGGAAATTCACCTGTATGTTTCAAGGTTTCATAATACAAACTTTCTTCTTGAATTTTAGAACGTTGATACATGGTTTCCATCGCACCCAATACACCTCCACGTTCTGTAATTCGGTCAAATTCTTGTAACACGGCATCTTCTACTAAATCGGTTAATTCTTCGATAATGAACGAACCTTGAATTGGATTTTCGTTTTTCGCCAAACCTAATTCTTTATTAATAATCAACTGAATTGCCATAGCTCTTCGCACAGATTCTTCTGTTGGAGTAGTAATGGCTTCGTCATACGCATTCGTATGTAAGGAATTACAATTGTCGTAAATCGCATACAAAGCTTGTAGTGTCGTACGAATATCATTAAAATCAATTTCTTGCGCATGTAACGAACGTCCTGAAGTTTGAATGTGGTATTTCAACATTTGTGCTCTTTCATTCGCTCCATATTTGTTTTTCATAGCTTTCGCCCAAATTTTTCGAGCTACACGACCAATAACTGCATATTCTGGATCCACTCCGTTAGAGAAAAAGAATGATAAATTCGGACCGAAATCATTGATGTTCATTCCGCGACTCAAATAGTATTCCACGTAAGTGAAACCATTAGCTAAAGTGAATGCCAATTGCGTAATTGGGTTCGCTCCTGCTTCAGCAATATGATATCCAGAAATAGAAACTGAATAAAAATTACGAACGTTTTCTTTAATGAAATAGTCTTGCA
>NZ_JAGNYF010000059.1 GCF_017985075.1 Flavobacterium sp. | reverse complement strand
AATTGTAGATGACGAACCCAATATTGTAATGTCATTAGAATATACTTTTAAGAAAAATGATTTTGAAGTTTTTATTGCTCGAGATGGAATAGAGGCATTAGAAATTGTAAAATCTAATTTTCCAGATATCATCATTTTAGATGTTATGATGCCACTTGTTGATGGTTATGCTACCTTAGAGCACATTAGAAAAGACAGCAATTTATCGCATACTAAAGTCATCTTTTTATCTGCCAAAAACAAAGCAAGCGATATTGAAAAAGGAATGGCATTAGGTGCCGATGCATATTTAACCAAACCCTTTTCTATTAAAAAAGTAGTGGAACAAGTACTTGAATTACTTCAATAATTTTTTAAATAATGTATAAAGGTGAAAGTTGTTTTCACCTTTTTTTTGCAATTTAAATATATACTTATTTAGCAATATTATTTCAATTGGTGTGTTTTAATTTAGTATTTTTACTTTAATAAAACAGAACAAATTAACAGAAATAATGACATATCAAGAATTATATGACCATAGTATTCAATCTCCAGAGAAATTTTGGTCAGAACAAGCAAATGCAATAAAATGGTTTAAAAAACCAACTACTATTTTGTCTAAAGATCAAAATGAGTATCCTCTTTGGTTTGCAGATGGAGAATTAAACGCTTGTTATTTAGCATTAGACAAACACATTGAAGAGGGATTTGGAGATAATGTAGCTATTATTTATGATTCGCCAGTAACACAAACTGTTAAGAAGTATACATATAATGAAGTAAAGACAGAAGTGGCCAAATTAGCAGGCGGAATGTTGTCTTTAGGCTTGAAAAAGGGTAACACGGCTGTTATTTATATGCCAATGATTCCTCAGGCTGCCTTTGCAATGTTAGCTTGTGCCCGAATAGGAGTAATTCACTCCGTAGTTTTTGGTGGTTTTGCGCCACACGAATTGGCAATACGAATAGATGATTGCAAACCAAAAATTGTAATTACAGCATCTTCTGGAATTGAAATAGACCGATTAATCGCATACAAACCTTTAGTAGATGAAGCTATTGAATTGGCAGCACATAAGCCAAAAAAAGTAATTATTTTAAACAGAAAATTAGGCGCAAGAATACCATTTAAAAAATACGATGTTGATTATGATGCTTTAGTATATGGTTCAGAAGAAGTACCTTGTGTACCAGTAGAAGCAACACATCCGTTGTATATTTTATATACGTCTGGAACAACAGGAAAACCTAAAGGAATTGTCAGAGATACAGGAGGTTACACTACCGCACTTAAATACTCAATGGAACATATTTATGGTGCTAAACCAGATGAAGTATTTTGGGCAGCTTCCGATGTGGGTTGGGTAGTAGGACATAGTTATATTGTTTACGGACCTTTATTGAATAGAAATACAACTATTATTTTTGAAGGAAAACCTATCCGTACTCCAGATGCAAGTACGTTTTGGCGTGTAATTGAAGAGCATAAAGTGAATGTAATGTTTACAGCGCCAACTGCAATTAGAGCCATCAAAAAAGAAGACCCAAATGGAGACTTCATTAAAAAATACGATTTATCAAGTTTAAAAACTCAGTTTTTAGCAGGTGAACGCTGTGATGTGGCTACTTTAGAATGGTATCAAGCACATATTCCTGTACCCGCAATCGACCATTGGTGGCAAACAGAATCCGGTTGGCCAATGATTGCCAATATGATGGGAGTAGAGTTTTTACCTATAAAACCAGGTTCGGCAGGAAAAGCCGTTACGGGTTATAATATTCAAATCTTTAACGAAGAAGGCGAAGAACTGGCTGCAAACGAAGAAGGATACGTTGTAATAAAATTACCATTGCCTCCAGGAACGATGATGGATTTATGGAATGAAAATGCCCGATTTAAAGAAGGGTACTTAGAAAAATTTCCAGGTTATTATTTTTCGGGTGATGGTGGTTTTAAAGATGAAGACGGATATATATTCATTACGGGCAGGGTAGATGATGTGATTAATGTAGCAGGTCATCGACTTTCAACAGCCGAAATGGAAGAAATTGTGTCTTCACATCATTCCGTTGCAGAGTGTGCCGTTATTGGGATAAATGACGAATTAAAAGGGCAAGTTCCATTGGCATTAGTTGTAAATAAATTTGGTGAAAGTATTGAGCATTTTCAACTGCAACACGAAGTTGTTCAATTGGTTAGAGAACAAATTGGCGCAGTCGCTTCTTTGAGAGATGTGGTTATTGTGCCACGATTACCAAAAACTCGCTCAGGTAAAATCTTACGTAAATTATTACGAAGTATTGCGGATGGTACTGATTTTCAAATCCCATCAACTATTGATGATGAAGCTATAATTGATGAAGTTAGATCCGAATTTAAAAATGCGAAAATAGGTTCATTTAGATAAATAAGAAAAAATAATCAATATGTTTTAAAATATTGATTATTTTTTTTATAATTTTACATAGTGAATGTTCACTAACTAAATTTTTATGATAGATACTACTTCCAAGCGACAACAAGAAATTATTGAATCTGCAGGAAAACTTTTAATGGAAAAAGGAATTAAAGGTTTAACAACTAAAAATTTAGCTTTGGAAATGCAGTTTTCGGAAAGTGCATTATATAGACATTTTAAAAATAAAGAAGATATAATTGTTTTGTTATTAGAATATTTAGAAAATAACTTAAAACATCGATTAAATCCAATTTATGACATAGAAAGTACAGCACATGAAAAGTTGTTTAAAATATTTAATAGCCAATTTGTTTTTTTTAGTCAAAATCCACATTTCGTTGTAGCCATTTTATCTGAAGGCTTATTCGATGAATCAGATAAAATTAACCACTCAATATTAAAAATTATTAATTATAAAACAGCACTAATAACCGCATGTATAGAAGATGCTAAAAAAAACAGTCTCATAAATGATGCGATTCAAACACAAGATATGGTTCATATATTGATGGGAAGTTTTAGATTGATGATGTTAAAATGGAAAATATCTAAATTTAAAATAAATCTAATACAACAGGGGAATAATGTTATGAAAACCAATTTAAATTTAATAATAAAATGAAAAAAGTAGCAATAATCATAATAAACGGGATATTACTTTACTCATGTAATTCAAAAGAGGAAGTTAAACTTATAAAAAAAGACATAAAGGAATTGATTTTTGCTTCTGGTCAAATTGAGTGGGACAATTCGTATAATCTTACAGCACAAACTGACGGTGTTCTTTTATCGGCAGATTTTGAGGTTGGAGATGTCGTTCAAAAAGGAGGAATAATTGCCAAAATTGATAATGAATTGAACGCCGTAAATTTAGAAACATCTCAAAAGCAAATAGCCATTACTAATGAAAATATCTCAATAAATTCTCCCGCTTTAATTCAGGTAGAACAAAACATACAATTAGCAGAAAGTAAATATCTTCAAGATAAAAAGCAAGCTGAACGATATGAAAGATTAAATAAACAAAATATTGGATCAAGAGTTGAGTATGAAAATGCACAATTAAATGCAAAAAGTGCTTTGATTAATTTAACTAATTTAAAAAAACAATACGCAGTTATTTTGCAACAAGCCAAACAACAACATATTGCCACAAACTCACAATTAAAAAGTAACACAATTATTAAAAAATATAATTCTATTGAAATTACTGAAAATGGAACAATAATTAAAAAATTAAAATCAAATGGTGATTATATTCGAAAAGGCGAGGTAATTGCGGTTATTGCTGATGCAAAAAAAACGGAAGCTGTATTGAATATTGATGAAAACAGTATTGATAAAATAAAAAAGGGGCAGCCCGTTTTTATTAAATTAAATTCAAATAAAAATAAAGTTTATACTGGCAGAATTTCAGAAATACTTGCTACATTTGACAATCAATCGCAATCTTTTATTTGCAAAGTTGTATTTGAAAATCCTATTCAAAATTCAATATTCGGAACCCAATTAGAAGCCAATATTTTAGTTGGCGAAAAGAAAAACGCACTATTAATACCAAGAAATTATATTGGTTTTGGAAATAAAGTTAAAATTAAAGGAAAAGATGAAAACGTAGTGGTGAAAACAGGAATTATTTCTACAGAATATGTTGAAATTCTAAATGGAATAAGTGAAAATTCAATTCTATTACCCTTAAATCAATAGTATGGATATTAACTTAACCATAGCAAATACATATATTTTTTCTAACAAAAAACTAACTGCAGTAGCTGTTTTAGGTGTTTTATTGGGTATCTCTGTTTATATCTTTATGAATAGTTTACTAGTTGGTTTTGATAAAAGCTCAAATCAATCTATTTTCAGAAACACATCACATATTAGAGTCTATAAAGACGATGAAATAAGTAAAGTTTTAGTTGAAAATTCATATAAAAATTACCTTATAATAAACCCAAAAATTGTACCAAATAAAGCAACATTAATAAATCCAAACGCTATTTTAGATTTAATTTTAAAGCAAAAAGAAGTAAAAGTTGCCTCGCCTCAAGTAAATACAAGTGTTTTTTATAATAATGGTAAATCACAATTACCTGGAGTATCTATAGGGATCAAACCAGATGAAGCTAACTTGATGTACAACATAAATTCCTTTATGGTAGATGGTAATTTCGATCATTTAAAATCCAATATAAACGGAATATTAATAGGAAGTGGAATTTCGGAAAAAATGAATGTAACTATCAATGACAATATTAATCTTACCTCTTCAAAAGGAGTTAATCGTACTTTTAAAGTTGTAGGAATTTTTAAAACGAACAATTCAATAATTGACAAATCAAAATCATACATTAATTTAGTTGCAGCCCAACAATTACTAAAAGAAAATCAAACATATATAACAGATATAAATGTGAATGTTACCGATCCTGAAAAAGCAGAAAGTGTTGCTAAAACATTAACACAAATTACAGGTTATAAAGCCGAAGGATGGAAAGAGGCGAATGCGACAATTATGGCCACTAATAAAATGCGAAAAATGATAATTACGTTTGTTTCAATTACAATAGTATTAGTTGCTGGTTTTGGAATTTATAATATTTTGAATATGACAGTATCTCAAAAAATAAATGACATTGCAATTTTAAAAGCTATGGGTTTTAACGGCAAAGATGTAATAAAAATATTTGTAACACAAGCCATTTCTATTGGTTTAATGGGCGTTTTTGGCGGGGTAATTATTGCCGTTATTTTAATTTCATTTTTAAAGAAAATATATTTAGGTGGTGATATTGGCTATTTCCCAATAGATTATGAATTTTCAAAATTCATTCAAGGAATAGTAGTCGGATTACTTATTACTTTTTTTGCAGGATATATTCCTGCCAAAAAAGCAGCCAATGTTGATCCAGTTCAAATTTTAAGAAAATAAATCTTACATAAAATGAAATCAATATTAAAAACTGAAAATATTAATAAATTTTTTCATGAACCAACTGAATTTCAAGTTTTAAAAAACATTGAATTTGAAGTGAATAGTGGCGAATTTTTAAGCATGATCGGCAAGTCGGGTAGTGGGAAATCAACATTATTATATGTGCTTTCCACAATGGATAACGATTATTCAGGAAAATTAATACTTGATAATCAAATAATGACAGGTTTATCAATGGACGCATTGGCTAAAATTAGAAATGAAAAAATTGGTTTTGTTTTTCAATTTCATTATTTGCTACCTGAATTTTCTTGTTTAAAGAATGTTATGATACCTGCTCTAAAATTAGGTAAATATTCCGAAAATGAAATAGAAGAACGTGCTTATCAAAAATTAAAAATCTTAGGTTTACAAGATCAGGCACTTAAATTGGCAAGTAAATTATCAGGAGGGCAACAACAAAGAGTTGCAATTGCAAGAGCCTTAATTAATGACCCACTTTTAATTATGGGAGACGAACCGACTGGAAATTTAGATAGTAAAAATACCAATTTAGTGTTTGATATATTTCAAGAACTTACTCAAAATTTTGGACATACAATTATAGCTGTAACTCACGACGATGATTTTGCAAAGAAAAGCGACAGAATCATTGAAATGCAAGACGGAAAAATAATATATTAATATTTGGATATTTTTAATATTTATTTTTTTTGATTTCAATTCATTTCCTCCCTAACAAAAAATATTTAATTCAACATGTTTTGCATGACTATAAAATAAATTATTTTTTAAGTCTATCACAAATAATTTTTTTAAATTATCAATAGTTAAGAACTCAAAATAACTATATATATACCTATTTAGCAAATTATTTCTTTTCCGTAGGAATAGATTTATTATATTTACATTACGAAACAAAAAACCAAACGAATAATGAGTTATTATAAAATTACTGATTTAGAAAATTATTTTAAAATGTACAAAAAATCAGTACGCGAACCAAGAAAATTTTGGGATCGTATTGCTGATGAAAACTTTACTTGGTATCAAAAATGGGATAAAGTTTTTGATGTTGATATGCAAGAAGCCAATTTCAAATGGTTTTTAAATGCAAAAGTAAATATTACTAAAAACTGTATTGACAGACATTTAGCCAAACGTGGCGATAAAACGGCGATAATTTTTGAACCAAATGATCCAAAAGAAGCTGCTTTACATATTACATATAAAGAATTATATGAGCGCGTTTCTAAAATGGCCAATGTATTACGTGAACAAGGCATAAAAAAAGGTGATAGAGTTTGTATTTACTTACCAATGATTCCAGAATTGGCTGTAGCTGTTCTAGCTTGTGCACGAATTGGAGCCATTCACTCGGTAGTATTTGCAGGATTTTCAGCTTCTGCTGTAGCGGCAAGAATTAACGATTCTGAATGTAAAATGGTAATTACATCAGATGGCGGATTTAGAGGAAATAAATCGGTAGATTTAAAAGGAATCGTAGATGAAGCATTAGAAAAATGTCCTTGTGTAGAAAAAGTTTTAGTAGCTAAACGAACCAATACGGATGTAAATATGAAAGATGGTCGTGACATTTGGTTACAACCACTTTTAGATGCTGCTTTAGGAAATAATGTTGCTGAAATTATGGATGCCGAAGATCCTTTATTCATCTTATATACTTCAGGTTCTACTGGAAAACCAAAAGGAATGTTACATACAACTGCGGGTTATATGGTTTACACCGCTTATACATTTAAAAACGTTTTCAATTACGAAGAAAATGATGTATTCTGGTGTACCGCTGATATTGGTTGGATTACAGGGCACTCTTATATTTTATATGGTCCGTTATTAAATGGAGCCACTACAGTACTTTTCGAAGGCGTACCTTCTTACCCAGATTTTAGTCGTTTTTGGGAAGTAATTGAAAAACATCAAGTCAATCAATTTTACACGGCTCCAACTGCCATTCGTGCTTTAGCCAAAGAAAATTTAGATTATGTTCAAAAATTCCCATTACGTTCTTTAAAAGTTATTGGATCTGTTGGAGAACCAATTAACGAAGAAGCTTGGCATTGGTATAACGACCACGTAGGAGGGAAGCGATGCCCATTAGTAGACACTTGGTGGCAAACCGAAACGGGTGGAATTATGATTTCTCCAATTCCTTTTGTAACACCAACAAAACCAACGTATGCATCTTTACCTTTACCAGGAATTCAACCGGTTTTAATGGATGAATTAAGAAACGAAATTGAAGGCAATCAAGTAACTGGTAGTTTATGTATTAAATTCCCTTGGCCGTCAATGGCAAGAACCATTTGGGGCGATCATCAACGTTATAAAGAAACCTATTTTACAGCATTCCCAGGTAAATATTTCACAGGAGACGGTGCTTTACGCGATGAAGTTGGATATTACCGAATCACGGGTAGAGTAGATGATGTAATTATTGTTTCCGGGCATAATTTAGGAACCGCTCCAATTGAAGATTCTATTAATGAGCATCCAGCTGTGGCAGAAAGTGCTATTGTAGGTTTTCCTCACGATATTAAAGGAAATGCGTTATATGGTTTTGTGATTTTAAAAGAAACAGGAGAAACAAGAAATCAAGATAATTTAAGAAAAGAAATCAATCAACTTATTTCAGACCAAGTGGGACCGATTGCTAAATTAGATAAAATTCAGTTTGTATCTGGTTTACCAAAAACACGTTCCGGAAAAATTATGAGACGTATTTTAAGAAAAATTGCTGAAGGTGATTTCTCTAATTTCGGAGATATTTCTACGTTGTTAAACCCTGAAATTGTTGAAGAAATTAAAAACGAAAAGTTATAGATTTTTTTTGCTTTTAATAGTTAAAAACTACTTCATTAATGGAGTAGTTTTTTTTTATTTAAATTTGTATAATTTAATTACGATGAAACCTAAAATTTTTATTACCAAAAAACCTAAGTCAGAACTTTTAAAGAAATTTATATCTTATTATTATTTTCATTCTAACGAGTTAATTGATGAAAGGATAAAATTTCATTATTATCCAAATACAATAAATGCAATAACAATTTATAAAAATTCTAATGTTTCATTTTTTGAAAATTATAATTCAGTAACAAAACCAAATAAGAACAAGAAATATATTAAATTATATACAGGATTAAAAAGAGTTGTTAGCGCAGCTGAAATTTATACTCCTTTTGATAAAATAGCAATAGCTTTTGAACCTTTAGGTTTAAATTCATTTATTAAAAATACTATTAAAGATATAATATCCAAAGAAGATAATTTTATTTTTTCTGAATTTGACCCTGAAATTGATATAATTTTAGACAAAGTATATTTTGAAAACGATTATGACAGAAAAGTAGAAATTTTAGATGATTTTTTTGTTTCAAAAATTAATGATTTCAAATGTAACCTTACAGAAAAAGCAATAGATTTAATTGTAAATAATAATCAAAAATATAAAGTTTCAGAACTTTCAGAGATTTTAAACATATCAAGTAAAACATTAAATAGAAAATTCAAAAATCATTTAAATTCGAGTGTAAAGGATTTTATTGAAATAGCTCATTTTCGTAAAACGTTTAATCATTACTTGAACAATAATCAAAATAATAAGCTTACAGATTTAGCATACCAATTTAATTATTATGATCAATCTGATTTTATTAATCAATTCAGGAAAATCACGGGTATTAATCCAAAAAACCTTTTTAAAAAAGTAGAACATTTTGGTAATGAGAATTTATTTTGGAACACTAAAATTTAAATGTCTTATTTTTCCAATTTTCTAAATATAATTTCCAATACATTTGTAAAATAAATTTAGATCTTATGAAAATCAATATTCTATTTTACTTTTTTTTGTCTTTTATATCATTTGGACAAAATAAATCATTAATAACTTTTAAAGTTCAAGTACCAAGTAATCTTGATGAAGTTTACATTACAGGTAATCAAGAAAATATAGGAAATTGGGAACCATCCAAAATTAAAATGAACAAAATCAGTGATTTTGAAAGAGAAATTACATTGGTTTTAACTTTACCTGTTGAATTTAAGTTTACCAAAGGAAATTGGGAATCAGAAGCAATTATTAAGAGTAATGGAGAAACTTCAAATTTGTTAATTGAAAATAATTCAAAAAATACATTTTTTTATAAAGTAAGATATTGGTTAGACAATGAGATTACAAATGACGAGTTTATTTCTGAATATGAAATTAAAAAATTGAATTCTAAGTATTTAGATGATAATCAATCTTTTAAAATATATTTACCAGATAATTATTCTTCAACAAAAAAGTATCCTGTGTTATATTTTACAGATTCTGATTATTCTCCAAATTTTGAATTATTAGTTCAATACTACAAACAACTTGAAGCTTTTGAGATCATTCCAGAATGTATTTTGGTAGGAATTATGCAACAAAATAGAAATAAAGAATTAGATGTTTTTTATACTGAAAATGGTAAAAAATATAAAGATTATTTATTTAATGAATTGATTCCTTTTATAAATAGTAATTATTATGTTTCAGGGTTTAATACATTGATAGGGCACTCTGACGGTGCAACATATAACCATATTTTACTAACTGAAAGTAATTGTCCTTTTGATGGATTTATTAGTTTAAGTGCAAATTTATTTAATAATCAACTGAGTTCTATTGATGATTATTTGAAATCATATAATAAAAATAGAAAACTTTATTACTTTTTAGCGAATGGCACTTTTGATGATACTGGAAGATTTGATTCGGGTAAAGCAATAGAGACTGTTTTTTTTAAGTATAAATTACAAAATATAAATTTTGAAAATAAAATATACAATGCAGATCACAATAATTTAGTAGCTAAAAGTTTATTAGATGGTATTCAATTTATTTTTAAAGATTATAGAGGCATAAATAATTATAAAGATTTCTATGATTTTTCAACAAATTATGAAAATAATATTATTAATAATTATGGAATTAAACCAATATTTTTCTACAATGATATTGATTATTTCTTCGGGAAAATTTTAGATACTAAAGATGCTAATCAATATGAAAATTTAATTTCATTTTGTCAAAAAAGAGATTTATTTGCATCAAATTCAATCGATAGAGCAAATCATTATTTTGCAATGGATAATTATGCGAAATGTATTGAATATTGGAATAAATCATTAGAATCTATTCATCTTTTAGAAAAGCGAGTTTTTTACTATAATTTTAAAAAAGCGCTTATTTCATTTGACAAATTAAAGCAATTTAAAGAAAAAATTGTTTTTTTAGAAAAGTGTAACACAATACTTAATGAATACAAATTGGAATTTTGGTATTTTATTGCAAAAACAATAACAGAGAATAATTTAAAAACATATAACTCAAAAAAATACATTAATTATTGTAAGATTAACTATATAGAAAATAGATATTTTACTTTAAAAGATTTAGAAAATTTATCAAAATAAAAATGAATTTATTTTATCCCCAATTTACTTTTCAATTTCAAAAATAAAATAGCAATAGAGTAGGCATCATCTGCCACAGAATTTCGTTCACTGATAGAAATATTTAAAAATTTACTCATTTCTTCCATTGCATATTTTTTATCATTGGTTTCTGATAATTTATTAAACATAGCTTCAATATCATATGCCTCATTTTTAAGTTTTCCTAATTTAAGTCGACTTAACATTTGGTTAAGCATTTCGATATCAAAATCTATTCGATGCCCAATAAATATTGAATTTCCAAGATATTCAATTAAGGTTTCAATCGCCACTTCTTCAGAAACTTTTTCTACTTTACTAACCGCAATAAATTCGTTATCTAAACTAATATCTAATGGAGTAGTGTGCTTAATGTAAATTTCAAAAGAGTCTTTCAAAATAATTCTATTTTCAACTATAGATGTTGCTGCTATAGACATAATCACATCTTTTTCTGTATCTAAACCAGAAGTTTCCATACTAATAACAACATATTTAGTAGCTGGACTTTTAAAAGATTCAGTATATTTTTTCC
>NZ_JAGNYF010000015.1 GCF_017985075.1 Flavobacterium sp. | reverse complement strand
TACGGATGTTGTTATTTTTTGTTTCTGTTTTTAAAAATCTTTGTTTAGATTTGTAAAAACATTGATTGTATTACAATCATTCACATAAGACATTTATGTAATACCCAATGTTGATATTTAATTATGAAGCATTGGGTTTTTCTATATAACTAAAAAATAATTTATGCAATTAAAACGCGTAGTGGTAACAGGACTTGGAGCACTTACTCCAATTGGAAATAATATTCAAGAATATTGGAATGCCTTAATTAGCGGTAAAAGCGGAGCAGCTCCAATTACGTATTATGATACCGAAAAACATAAAACAAAATTTGCTTGCGAAGTAAAAAACTTCAATATCGAAGATTTTATCGATAGAAAAGAAGCAAGACGTATGGATAAATTTGCACAATATGCCATTGTTGCAGGTGAACAAGCAATTGCAGATGCCGGGATTTTAGAATCTAACGTAAATAAACAAAGAGTAGGTGTAATTTGGGGTGCTGGAATTGGTGGTTTAGAAACCTTCCAAGAAGAAGTACTAAGTTATGCTAAAGGAGATGGAACACCTCGTTTTAATCCGTTCTTTATTCCAAAAATGATTGCCGATATTGCTCCTGCTCATATTTCTATGAGAAATGGCTTTATGGGTCCAAACTACACAACAGTTTCTGCTTGTGCTTCTTCAGCAAATGCTATGATAGACGCTTTTAACTACATACGTTTAGGAATGTGTGACGTAATTGTGTCTGGAGGTTCTGAAGCAGCCGTAACTATTGCAGGAATGGGTGGATTTAACTCTATGCAAGCATTATCTACAAGAAATGATTCGCCAGAAACGGCTTCAAGACCGTTTGATGCCAACAGAGATGGTTTTGTTTTAGGCGAAGGCGCAGGTGCTTTAGTTTTTGAAGAATACGAACACGCGAAAGCACGTGGTGCTAAAATATATTGTGAAGTTGGTGGTGGCGGAATGTCATCTGATGCGTATCACTTAACTGCTCCACATCCAGAAGGAATTGGAGTTATTGCCGTAATGGAAAATACATTACGTGATGCAGGTATGAAACCAGAAGAAGTAGATCACATCAATACTCACGGAACCTCAACACCTTTAGGAGATGTTGCAGAATTAAAAGCAATTAGTCATGTTTTTGGAGCACACGCTAAAAATATAAATATCAATTCTACAAAATCAATGACAGGGCATTTGTTAGGAGCAGCTGGTGCAATTGAAGCAATTGCTTCTATTTTAGCAATGAAACACAGTCTTGTTCCTCCAACAATAAACCACACAACAGTAGATGAAAATATTGATCCATCATTAAACTTGACTTTAAACACGCCTCAAAAAAGAGAAATTAAAGTGGCAATGAGTAATACTTTTGGATTTGGTGGACATAATGCTTGTGTGCTTTTCAAAAAATTAGAAGAATAACTTCATGCGTCGCATTTTAAATAAAATATTGAAAAAATCCCCTTCTTCTAATCAAGACGGGGTTTTTTTTGAAAAAATTACCAAAATTTTGGGATTCAAGCCCAATACAGAAATTTATTATAAACACGCTTTTACGCACCGTTCTGCAAATCAAACTGATGAAAAAGGATTTCCAATAAGTTACGAACGATTAGAATTTTTAGGTGATGCCATGTTAGGTAGTGTTATTGCTGCACATTTGTATAAAAAAGTACCAACTGGCGATGAGGGTTACTTAACAAAAATGCGATCTAAAATTGTAAGTAGAGAGCATTTAAACGAATTGGGAAAAGATTTTAACTTAGTACAGTTTATTGAAAGTAAAGTAAGTCCAACTCATTTTGGGGATAATATTCATGGCAATTTATGCGAAGCTTTCATTGGTGCCATTTATTTAGATAAAGGTTATCCGTATTGTGAGAAATTTATACAAGAGAAAATCATCAAACAATATGTGGATATTGAACGTTTAGAAGGAAAAGTAATTAGCTATAAAAGTCTAATTATCGAATGGTGTCAGAAAGAAAAAATTACTTTTAAATTTGATATTTTTGAAGATGATGGCAAAGAAGGCGTAAAGTATTTTGGTGTGAAATTACTTATGGACAATCAGGTAATTAGCAAAGCCAGAGCTACTTCTAAGAAAAAAGCAGAAGAAACAGCTGCAAAAAGAGCTTTTTTTGCGTTACAAGATAAAATTGAAAACAAATCCTAAATTTTTTTATCAACTACAACGTTTGAATTAAAAATTTAATAGTTTAGAAACCTTTTTTACTACAATTTAATAATTTTTACTCCTATCTTTACGATTATTAAAAAAATAAATGGCAAATCTTAAACTTACATTCGACGATTTTGAATCAAATGATTTTGAGTTACTTGCGATTCATTCTAATTTAAAAGATTTTAAATTAACCTTTTTAATAAACTTAAAATTGAATGTTTTAATGGCAAAAAATGATAACGAAATTTCTATAAAATCTTCTAACGGAACCGGAAAATTTTCAAGATTTAGTTATGACGATTTTAACCAAGATATTACTTGGGAACTCATTAAAAATCAAACCAATTTTAATTCGAATCAAAATAATACGGGTTTCTTTTCTGAAAATAATATTACAATGAATTTGATTCCAGAATTAAAAATAGCCGATTATTTATTAAAAATAGACAATATAGATTCAAGCTTTAAAAGCGAAGAAGTCATTAAAAAAATAAGTACCATACAAAATGTTTCTACTATTTATAAAGTAGATACAACTAATTTAAAATCGATAAACAATTTAATTTTTTAAAGATGCATACAACAAAAAAAACAAAAATTGTTGCCACATTAGGTCCCGCTTGTAGTAGCAAAGAAGTAATTAAAAAAATGATTGACGCGGGAGTTAATGTTTTTAGAATTAACTTTTCACATGCTGATTATACAGATGTAAAAGAAAGAATAGATATTATCCGCGAATTAAATACAGAATTTGGCTATACCACTTCTATTTTAGCCGATTTACAAGGTCCAAAATTACGCGTTGGTGTAATGAAAGAAGATGTTGTTGTGAATCCAGGTGATATTATTACTTTCCAAACTTCAGAAGATGTTCCTGGAACTGCAAATAGAGTATACATGAACTATAAAGAATTTCCAAAAGATGTAAATCCTGGAGAAAGAATTCTTTTAGATGATGGAAAACTTATGTTTGAAGCTATTGAAACCAATAGAGTTGATGAAGTAGTTTGTAAAGTAATTCAGGGCGGACCATTAAAATCTAAAAAAGGAGTAAATTTACCTAACACAAAAGTATCGCTACCTGCATTGACAGTGAAAGATATTAAAGATGCGATTTTTGCTTGTGAAAACAAAGTAGATTGGATGGCACTTTCGTTTGTTAGAACAAAAGAAGATATTAAAGATTTACAAGATTTAATTGCTGAACATTCTGAACATAAAATTCCGATTGTTGCCAAAATTGAAAAACCAGAAGCCGTTGAAAATATTGACGAGATTGTTGTTGCCTGTGATGGTTTAATGGTAGCTCGTGGTGATTTAGGTGTTGAAGTACCTGCGCAAGAAGTGCCTTTAATTCAGAAAAAACTAATTTTAAAAGCAAAATTAGCACGAATTCCGGTAATTGTTGCCACTCAGATGATGGAAACCATGATTACCAGTTTAACGCCTACAAGAGCAGAGGTAAATGATGTAGCCAACTCGGTTATGGATGGTGCGGATGCCGTAATGCTATCAGGTGAAACTTCTGTTGGAAATTATCCAGTACAAGTTATTGAAACCATGACAAGTATTATTGAAAGCGTAGAAGATTCTCCACTTATTAATGTTCCTCATATTGCACCAACAAAAAGAAACGATAGATATATTACTAAATCTATTTGTTTTAATGCAGCAGCTATGGCAGATACTATTAATGCAAAAGCGGTTACTACGTTAACAAATAGTGGCTATACCGCGTTTCAAATTTCGGCTTGGCGACCACACGCTCATATTTTAGTTTTTACTTCAAACGAACGAATTTTAACTCAATTAAATTTACTTTGGGGCGTAAGAGCATTCTTTTACGATAAATTTACAAGTACAGATGATACTATTGACGACATCAATAAAATTTGTAAAGAAAAGAAATACGTTAAAAAAGGTGATATGGTAATTAATTTAGCATCTATGCCGATTGCCAATAAAGGAATGGTGAACACCTTAAGAATTTCTGAAATTGAATAAAAATTCAAATTAAAATATAAAATCCCAAGTTCTTAGTTGAATTTGGGATTTTTTATGTCTTTTTATTATCGTTTTAAACTAAAATGAGATTTAAAAACACCTTTTTGCTTACTTTGTGTCATAAATTCTACCGAGAACCAATAATCTGTTGAAGGCAAGTCTTTTCCATCATATTTACCATCCCACCCAGAACCAGCTGGAGAAATTTGTTTTATAAGTTTTCCATATCTATCAAAAATAGAAATTAAACTTTTAGGCTGTTGTGCCAAATCAAAAATATTCCAAGTGTCGTGAAACCCATCTCCATTTGGTGTAAAATAATTTGGATAATTAATAATATAAATAGGTCCAATTCTTGTAGGTGTACAATTTCCTAAAGTATCATAAATAATTACAAAATAATCGCCTGTAACTAAGTTTGTAAAGGTATTACTTGTTTGAATTGGACTTAAATTTCCGTTTGGATATTCTAACTGATAGGTATAATTTCCATACCCTTCAGTTATATTAACTGTAATAAAAGTTCCATCCGTGTTAAATTCTGGACTCACCGTAAAATTGGCTTTAGCCGGACTTGATTGGATAATGGTAACCGTTGTGTTATTATAATTACATGCTGAACCCACATCAGGAGTGAGTTTAACAAATGTAACATTATAAACGCCAGCTTGCGTTGCTGTAAAATTAGGTCCCGTTCCTAATAAAGTTCCATTTAAAAACCAACTTACGGTATACACGGCAGGATTTAAGCCAGTTTGAATTGTATAAGGACGAATTAGAACATTTGTAATCGGGTCTACACAAATAACCCCTTGAGGTAAAGTAATATTTATTAAAGGATGAACTGTAAAAGTAAACGGTTGTTCTGCGCTACAATTTGGATTGTTTATGGAGGTAGCGTGAACATAATACGTATAAGTACCTGGTGTAGTAATATTTAAATTACTGATTAAATTAGCTGTATTTCCTCCTGGTTGCGAATAATAATTGATATTGAAACCAACGGAAGGTAAAGTAGGTAATACATATGTTCCACATTCTTCGGCATCAAATACTAAAGCTAACGCAGCTAAATTTGGAGTTTGAGATACAATAATATCAAAACTATCTTGAGCATTACAAATTGTTCTATCACCATTTGTTGCTACTACCCAGATTGTTGTGGTGGTATTCGGAACATTAAATACTAATCCATTTGCAACGGGCAATGTACCGGCTTGATCATAAAAGTAACCAATAGAGTAGTTTTCTGGAGTAGGCGGCACATGCGTTAAAGCAGGTAATGTATAATTTTGAGTTTCGCACACAGAAACATTCGTATAATTTGGTAAATTAATTCCACTATACGTTACCGTAAAAGGCCTATTAATTGTACAGTTAGTTACTGTGTCAATATTATACATATAAAAGGTTTGCGTAGCAGAAAAAACAGTTGTTGGTAACACGACAGTTCCTCCTCCACTTGGACCTCCAGGTGCGGTATATATGGTGCCGTTTACTGGTTGAGGAATAGAATATGGTGTGCATTCAAATCTATCTAAAACACCATCTGCTGGAGGAAATGGGTTTAAAGTTATAGTAAACGATTGTTCATTTGTACAACCATTCGCATCGGGTCCATTAAACACATAATACGTTCCAGGATTTAATCTAACTCCGGATAAATCTATAATATTTCCAGCAAAAAGTGGAATTTGACCTAAAGTAGTAGGTCCTCCTGGCAATGTATAATATGATCCATTTGTTAAAACAGGCAAAACAAATTCACCACAATACACACCACTAGGAATTACATCTACCAAAGGCAGAGGATTAATAATAATATTATAATTTAAATTATCTGAACAGTTTGGCAATAATGTGGTATTGGCATAATAATATATTACTTGAGAAGTTGTTATTGGAACATTAGGGTCAATCAATAAACCCCCTCCTAATGGAGCTGTGTAATATCCTCCAAAAGTAATAGCTGGCAAAGTATAACTAGAACAAGCATTTAAAGTAGTAAATAAGTTTGTATTAATTATATTTATCTGAAAATCGGTTTCTAAAGCACAAACTCCTGGGTTTCCATTTACGTCAATATAAGACGTACTATTATATATGTACATTATTTGAGTAGCAGTTATAGCATCTCCTGCAAAATAGGGTGTTCCTATCCCTCCTGGTTCAGAAAAATAATTCCCATTTGTTAAAGCTGGTAATGTATACGAATTACAATAAGTTACATCAGGCAAGGTATCAATTAAAGGAAGTGGATGAATATTAATATTAAATAATTCATCTCTACAAAAAACGCCATTTACCTCAGCATAATAATAAACTGGCTGAACAATATTTAATTGTGTGTTATTAGGAAAAACGGTGCCTATAGGAATTAAAGTACCTGTTCCAGTTGGTCCACCAGGCGCAGTGTAAAAAGCACCAATATTATATGGTGTTGATGGTATCGTAAAAGATCCGCAATTATCTAAAATTGGCTTATATTCATCTACAAAATAAGCTAAAAAGGAAGATTCGTTAAAACAGCCATTCACATCAGGTCCATAATATATATAATACATAGCACTTTCATTAATTATATTACCTGCAAATAGAGCTGTACCAGCTCCTCCTGGACCTGTAAAATAATTTCCATTTGTTAAAACTGGCAATACATAGCTACTACATTCTACCACATCGGCTAAATCGTCTACCGGAGGCAATGGATTTACATTAATATCAACACTTGTGACATCAAAACACAGTGAATTAGAAGCGTTTTGCATTCTGATCCAAACGGTTACTGTTGTAGTTCCATTAGGTATTGCAACTGAAGTAATCGCACCGGTATTTCCTGCTATAGCATCTGCTTGATTAGAAAAATATAAAACACTATAACCGGTTAATCCGTTTAAAACTTGAAGATCTAAATTAGCTAAAAAATACGTTGTTGCAGTAGGTGCTTCACACAATTGTACATCAACGGGTTGCGTAGCATTAACCACTGGATTTATTACTAAATCAAATTGATAAACGGCATCACAAAACAGGTTGGATATCGTATTAAAAATTTTAACATAAATAGTTTGACCTGATGTAGTAGAAAAATTAGTTGTTCCTACAATTGGATTATTTGCAGTTATATCAGCCATTGAGGCATAATAAAATAAGTCAAATGTTGTAGTATTTATACCTAATTGGGTTTCGTTATTAGCTGTTAAATCAAAAGAATAACTTGCTGCACCTGTGTTACACGTTTGTAAATTAGATGGATTAGTAACTGTTAAATCATTAATTACAACCGTATCGGTTAGGAAACAGGATCCTTTAGTAACCTCAACAGAATAAGTTCCTGGAATGTTTACAGTATAAGATGGGGTATTTCCTCCAACTGGATTTCCGTTTTGAAACCACTGATACGTATATGTATTATCTAACTGAGTATTTAATTGAATAGGATTCCCTGAACAAATTGTTTGATCAGGGCCTAAATCTAATGACGTTGTAAAACTTCCTCCAGATATAAATACAGCTGAATCATAACCTGAATCATTATAATCTCCAATTACCAATCTTATTTTATAAGGAACATTAGGAATTACTGTAGAAGCCGCATTCATAACAACAGTATGCCCTCTCATATTTAAAGTAGAAGCCGGAATGTTTAATGGATTATATGTACTGAAAAAATTTGGATTGGCCGATACGCAATTGGGATTATATAAATTATTTCTAATATCTTTAACTGTAACCGGCAAACTCGTTCCTGGAATAACAGCTAAATTGGTAGAAACATTTGTATTTAAATTGGTTAATACAAAAGCAAAAACATCACTAAATCCGCATTGGTATTCGCCATATTCATTAGATGCAAATAAAAAATCAAAACTAAAACTATTTGAAACGGGTATAAAATCAAATTCTAAAAAAGCTACATCTGTAATTGCTGAAGATTGTCCGCTATTAGTACTTAATGTTTGTAAATATGTATCTGTATTTGTATTAATTTGAGAACTTAAACTAGCATTATTACTATAATTTCCTTGCGTGTTTAACACTAAACCATTTCTAATAATTATTCCTTCATTAATAGGAAAAGTAGATCCGTTTTTATTAAAATAAGCAACAGATTGGTTGGATGAAATAGCAATATTTGAAACTGTGACACAAGAATTTACCAATAACAAATCTACAAGTTGTGCAGGAGTATTAGTAGTATTGTCAATAGTTATTGTTTGTGAAAACACACTTGAACTTAATGCTAATAATAAAAAATAAATATTTTTCATGTTCATATTACTAGAGTCATTTTAGAATTAGCAATAAATTTATGAAATATTTTAAAAAGAAAAAAGCATATTAAAAATTAATATGCTTTTTGTTTGTTTTTATATTTAATCGTTTAGTTTTAAAACGGCCATAAATGCTTCCTGCGGAATTTCAACATTTCCTACTTGACGCATTCGTTTTTTACCTTTTTTCTGTTTCTCTAATAATTTACGTTTACGAGAAATATCACCTCCATAACATTTTGCAGTAACATCTTTACGAAGTGCTTTTATAGTTTCACGTGCTATGATTTTTGCTCCAATAGCGGCTTGAATTGGAATGTCAAATTGCTGACGTGGAATTAATTCGCGTAATTTTTCACACATTTTTTTACCAATATTATATGCATTATCTTCGTGAATAAGAGCAGATAGTGCATCTACAGAAGTGGCATTTAATAAAACATCTAATCTTACTAATTTTGAAGTTCTCATTCCTATCGGATGATAATCAAAAGAAGCATATCCTTTAGAAACTGTTTTTAATCGGTCGTAAAAATCAAATACAATTTCCGCCAAAGGCATATCAAAATTTAGCTCTACTCGTTCAGTAGTTAGGTAAGTTTGATTTGTTATTAAACCTCGCTTTTCAATACATAAACTCATTACATTTCCAACATAATCGGCTTTTGTAATAATAGTTGCTTTAATGTAAGGTTCTTCAACTCTATCTAATTTGCTTGGTTCCGGCAAATCTGATGGATTGTTTATTATGAAACCAACTTCTGGTTCTTTCTTTGTATAAGCTAAATACGAAACGTTAGGAACAGTTGTAATAACGGTCATATCAAACTCACGTTCTAAACGCTCTTGAATAATTTCCATATGCAACATTCCTAAGAATCCACATCGGAAACCAAACCCTAATGCTGCTGAACTTTCTGGTAAAAACACCAACGACGCATCGTTTAACTGTAGTTTTTCCATTGAAGATCGTAAATCTTCATAATCTTCCGTATCTACAGGATAAATCCCTGCAAATACCATTGGTTTTACGTCTTCAAAACCTGTAATCATATTTGTTGTTGGTTCTTTAGCGTCTGTAACGGTATCTCCAACTTTTACTTCTTTTGCTTCTTTTATTCCAGAAATTAAATAACCAACATCTCCAGTTGAAATAACATTTTTTGGAACCTGATTTAATTTTAAAGTCCCCACCTCATCGGCAAAATATTCTTTACCGGTTGCCATAAATTTAATTTTCTGACCTTTTTTAATTTCACCATTTACGACACGAAAAATTACTTCAATTCCTCTAAAAGGATTATAGTGAGAGTCAAATATTAAAGCTTGTAAAGGCTCATCTTTTATCCCTTTTGGTGCTGGAATTTTTTCTATAATAGCAGCTAAAATATTTTCTACACCGAAACCTGTTTTACCAGAAGCGTGAATAATATCTTCTAATTTGCAACCTAATAAATCGATAATGTCATCTGAAACTTCTTCCGGATTGGCAGAAGGTAAATCTACTTTATTTAAAACAGGAATAATTTCCAAATCATTATCTAAAGCTAAATATAAATTTGAAATGGTTTGTGCTTGAATACTTTGCGCGGCATCAACAATTAACAATGCACCTTCACAAGCAGCAATACTTCGAGACACTTCATAAGAAAAATCTACGTGACCAGGGGTGTCAATTAAATTTAAAATATATTCTTGCCCTTGATACGTATATTCCATTTGAATCGCGTGACTTTTTATGGTAATACCACGCTCGCGCTCCAAATCCATATTATCTAATAATTGCGCTTTTTCTTCTCTTGCAGTAACGGTTTGTGTCGCACCTAAAAGGCGGTCGGCTAACGTACTTTTCCCGTGGTCAATATGTGCAATTATGCAAAAATTTCTAATGTGTTTCATATTCAATTTCAAAAATCAATAACAATTTCAAAAATCAATAAAAAATTGAAACTAAAATTGTGTTACTTCGTTTATAATCTACAAAGATATACGATTTATAGCTTTAAAAGAAATTATTTATTTGATATACTATATTTAAAAATTTCACGTTACTATTACTAATTATAAACCGGTATAAATATGAAAAAATCAAAATTTTACATCACAATAATAACTTGCTTAGTTTTAAATTTTTCTTTTTCTCAGCAAAAAAACACTATAAACGTAAATGGTTTAGGTAAGGTTTCTGCTTTTCCCAATGCAGCAATACTTACACTAGATTTAGATCACATTAAACCAACTTTGAGGGAAGCCGTTACAGAAAACCAGAAAACACTTCTCTTAGTAAAAAATATTATTAAAAATTATGTTAAAGATACTACGCTAATTAAAACGAGTTTGATTGCTACAAATAAAGCTACAAAATGGGATAATAAATTAAATAAAGAAGTATTTATTGGTTTTGAATCCTCTCAAAAAATAATTTTTACGTTATTAGATTTAAATCAAATGCAAAATTTTACTGAAGAATTATTGAAAACAAAATTTAATAAAATTCAAACTATTTCATATTTCAATACAAATACTGAGGAATTAATGAAACAAGCACAAGATTTAGCGGTAAAAGATGCCGTAGAAATAACGCAAAGATTAGCAAAAAGCGCCAATATAAAAACTGGTTCAATAGTAAATATGTCAACAAGCACTAGTGCTAATGAAGATCGCTATTCAACCGAAAGAAATGAATTTGAAACGTATGGAAAAGCTATGGGCGGAAGAGGAGTTTCTTCTAGTGGACAATTAATTGAATATATGGTTCGAGTTTCGATGCAAACCGAAATTTATCAATAATCTAAAACTCAAACTTCAATTGATACACCACAAATTTTTTCTGATGCGTGTTTAAATTGTTTAAAGAAATGCCTAATAATCGGACCGAATTTTTCAATTTTTCTTGATACAATAATTCTTTAGCAGTTTCAAAAATTAGATTTTTATCGGAAATAAAATACTGCACCGTTTTACTTCTTGTTTGTTGTGAAAAATCGGAATATTTTATTTTTAAAGTAATGGTTTTTCCTGCTATTTTATATTTTTTAATACGGCGTTCAATTTCTTCAGCTATATTTTTTAAACGTTCTTCCATATAAATTTCAGAAGATAAATTTTTATTAAACGTGCGTTCGGCGCCAACAGATTTCATTTCTCTATTCGGTTTAACCTGACTAAAACTTATCCCTCGAGATAAATTATAGTACGAATTACCACTATTCCCAAAATGTTTTTCAAGATAGTCTAACGATTTTGACTTTAAATCCGTTCCAGAATAAATGCCTAATTGATACATTTTTTCAGCAGTGACTTTTCCAATTCCGTAAAATTTTTTTACATCTAATACTTCAATAAACACTTCCACCTCATCCGGATTTACTGTTTTTTGACCGTTAGGTTTATTAAAATCACTCGCAATTTTAGCAACAAATTTATTTACAGAAATTCCTGCAGAAGCTGTCAAACCAGTGACTTCAAATATTTTTTGTCGGATTTCTTTGGCGATTAATGTGGCGCTCGGATTTCCTTTTTTATTTTCTGTAACATCTAAATAGGCTTCATCTAAGGAAAGCGGTTCTACCAAATCGGTGTATTCATAAAATATTTTTCTAATTTGTTTAGAAACTTCTTTATATCGTTCAAAATTTGGTTTTACAAAAATTAAATTTTCACATAAACGAGCAGCTTGTGCACCACTCATCGCGCTTCTTACCCCAAATTTTCTCGCTTCATAACTGGCAGCACTGACCACACCACGAATTTCATTTCCGCCTACAGCAATTGGCTTTCCTTTCAAATCAGGATTGTCCAATTGCTCTACAGAGGCATAAAAGGCATCCATATCAATGTGAATTATTTTTCGTTGTATGATTTCCATAAGATTTACAAAGTACTGAAAAAAAATAATTCTTTAAACTGAAATTTTTCAGATTTTCAGAAATTTCAATACCATTGGCTTCGAGAACCTAAGCCAACCTGAAACTTGAAACTTGAAATAAAAAGAACGATAAAACTTATGTGACTTATATGTTTAAATATTGTAATTTTGATTCTTTATATTTTAAGAATTATGCAAGAAATAGAACGTAAATTTTTAGTCCATTCCTCAGGTTTTATTGCTGAGGCTTCACATTCGCAGAAAATTGCTCAAGGGTATTTAAATTCTACGCCCGAACGAACAGTCCGAATCAGAATTAAAGACGATAAAGGGTTTATTACTATAAAAGGCAAAGGCGACGAATCAGGAACTACACGTTTTGAATGGGAAAAAGAAATTGAGTTATACGAAGCAGAAGCTTTATTAAAATTATGCGAAACAGGCGTAATTGATAAAAACCGATATTTAATCAAAAAAGGAAATCATACATTTGAAGTAGATATTTTTGAAGGCGAAAATAAAGGTTTGATTGTGGCTGAAATTGAACTTTCCGACGCCAATGAAACCTTTGAAAAACCAAATTGGCTGGCGAAAGAAGTTACTGGCGATGAAAAATATTATAATGCTTATTTAAGCAAAAAGCCTTTTACTACTTGGTAAAAGGCTTTTTTTTATTTCTTCACAATTTCAATATTTACATCAATATGTCCGCCATAATTTGATGGTCTAATTTTCCAAAATGCGGCTCTTGATAAATCAATATGTCTGTTTTTATGAAATGGTCCTCTATCTGTAACGGTAACATACACTACTTTTTTAGTTTTTAGACCTGTAACTTTTAATTTTGTCCCAAATGGAAGTTTTCGGTGTGCGCAAGTCATATCATTGTTGTTAAATCTTGTACCGCTTGCGGTTCTTCTGCCATTAAATTTATTAGCATAATAAGAAGCGTGTGCTGATTCGTGATACATTTCAAGTTTTTCAACAGGTTTGGTTATACTGTCTTTTTTCTTTATTGTATCTGTAACTTTTAGTTTAGGTTTTTCTTGAGAAAGATTTGATTTTATGTTTTCTTTCTGAAAAAAAAGCACTACTAAAAGCGGCAATATGTATATAAATTTTTTCATCTTCATATAATATAAGATTAAAAAAGAAGTAAATTTTCACTTACTTCTCTTTATATTTTTATTGATTTGGTACTAATTATGCCATAAAAAGTTATAGTCCTAACCAATGTTTAAAAGGTATTCTTGATAGTAAGAAAATTAATCCTAAAGCATAAAAAATACCAATTTTTTTAAACTTTCCGTTACTGCTTTCTTCTTTTTTATGTTTGCTCCAACCAATTGTAATTAAAGCAATTGCTAAAATATTCGTTATCGGATGATCTATTTTTACTAAACCTAAAGCTTTAAAATCGAAATCAAAAGTGGATGCCCACATAAATAAGCCAACCAACAACTGAATATGACTAAAAATTAACGCAATTAAAGAAATGCTTCTGTCTTTTGGAGTAAAATTTCTTTTAGCTGAAAGCCCTAAAAAAGCATTAATAATAGCTAAAACTAATACGGCTAAAACACCATAAGCTAACGTAGAATGAATAGATTGTAACATAGTTTGTTTTTTTGTAATAATTTCAAATATAATAAAATATATGGAATTCCGATTTAAATTTTTATTAAAAATTGTAAACTTTAGTTGGTGTTACACAATAATCTAACTGAATATCAGTAAATAAGGTGTCTAAAATTAATGTTTCTGCTTCAAAAAAAGATACGCCAATTTTTATAGTTTCTGGTTGGCATTTTGACAAAAACTGATCATAAAATCCTTTACCATAACCTACTCTATTGCCTTTTTCATCAAAAGCTAATAGAGGAACAAAAACCACATTAATTTTAGAAACAGGAACTTCTAAACCGTCAACTGGCTCAGGAATATTGTACTTGTTTTTCTTTATTTTGGTTGCATCAGTTAAAAGAAAATGAGTCATTTCGCGAGTTGAAAAATCACTTACGGAAAGGACAATGTTTTTATCTTTTCCTGCCAAAACTTGCAAAATATATTCTGTATTTACCTCATTTTTGGTTTCAATTGGTAAAAAAAGATGATAAAAACTGTGTTGCCAAATATCTAACTGAATAATTTGATTGGCAATTTTTAAGGATAAATCTTCAATCGTAGCTTCAGACAAATTTTGCCTTAATTTAGTATATTTTATTCTTAACTCATTCTTCATCATTTTCTAATTTTGTTGAAATATGAAAAACGGCATCACCTTGATATACAATTGGGGCATCATTTACATTTATTAAATAGCCAGCGTGTGGTGCTTTTAATTTATGACTCACCTTTCCAAAAGGATCTGAAATTGTGGCCAATAATTCGCCTTTTGTTACAAAACTTCCAATTTGTTTTAAGCCGTGAAACATTCCAGAAAAATTAGCTCGAATCCAATCCGACTTTTCAATATATATAGTTTGGTGTGGTTTTGAAATTTCGTGTTTGTTTTTTAACATTCCAAAGTGCAGTAAAAATCGTTTAGTGCCTTCTACAGCTTCTTTAGTTACCGCATTATTAATGTCTACTGACTTTCCTCCTTCAAACAACAACATTTTTACATTCATTTTATCACATGAGCTTCTAAACGAACCAGAAATATTATTAGAATATAAGGTAAACGGAGCGCCAAACACATCTGAAAGCGTTTTTAATTCTGAGTTATTAGGAACAATTCGTATTTGTGGTGCATTAAATCTTTGGGCACCACCCGCATGAAAATCTATTGCATAATCTATATGAGGTATAATTTCTTTTAAAATATAATACGCGAATTGGCTTGCTAAAGAACCTGTTTTGCTTCCAGGAAAAATTCGATTTAAATCTCTACCATCCGGAAATTCTCTGGTTTGATTAACAAATCCAAAAATATTAATTACAGGAATACAAATAATAGTACCTCGTTTTGGTTTATTAATTTTTTTTACAATTAATTCTCTAACTATTTCAGTGCCGTTAATCTCATCACCGTGTAAACCAGCAGTTAACAGCACTACCGGACCTTCTTTTTTACTTCTTTCCACAATTATTGGAATGTGTAAATCGGTCATCGTATGCAATTTTCCAATTTGCATATTGATGGTTTTACTCTTTCCAGGTAATATCGTTTCGTTAAAAATAGTAATTTCCTTGTGCATCACGTGTTTTACTTTTTGCTAAAGTAATAAAAATTTACTTTATGCTAAATCAATTGTTTTTTGTTATTTTTGTAAGACTTTCTCAAGTCAAATTACTGAATACTAAAAACCGAACACTGTATACTGCAAATGACACCACTCGAACTACAAATTCAAACCTTACCTGATAATCCTGGTGTGTATCAGTATTATGACAAAGAAAATAAGATTTTGTACGTTGGGAAAGCAAAAAATTTAAAAAAACGCGTACAATCGTATTTTACCAAAAACCACGATAATTATAAAACTTCAGTACTTGTAAAAAAAATTGTTACTATCAAACATATTGTTGTTCCTACGGAAACCGATGCGTTATTGTTAGAAAACAATCTTATTAAAACACTACAGCCAAGATATAATGTGCTGCTTCGTGATGATAAAACATATCCTTGGATTTGCATCAAAAAAGAAGCGTTTCCAAGAGTATTTTCTACTCGAAAAATGATAAAGGATGGCTCGGAATATTTTGGTCCCTACACCAGTTTTAAAACCGTAAATACGTTATTAGAATTAATTAGAGAATTATATCCTTTACGAACTTGTAATTTTGATTTATCACTAACAAACATTAGAGCTGAGAAATATAAAGTATGCTTAGAATACCATATTGGAAACTGTAAAGGCGGTTGTGAAGGATACGAAACGCAGGAGAATTATCAAAAACAAATTACAGCTATTCGAGAAATTTTAAAAGGAAATTTTAAAGAAAGTCTAAAAGATTTTAAAAACCATATGCAGATTTTAGCCTCAGAAATGAAGTTTGAAGAAGCACAAAAAATTAAAGATAAAATTGAAGTATTAGAAAACTATCAAGCAAAATCAACGATAATAAATCCTAAGATTACCAATATTGATGTGTTTTCCATTATTTCAGATGAAACAATGGCGTATGTTAATTTTTTACAGATTTCACACGGGGCTATTATTCGATCGCACACATTAGAACTAAAGAAAAAATTAGACGAAACCAATCAAGAATTATTAGAATTAGCAATTGTAGAAATAAGAGCGCGTTTCTTTTTAACTTCAACAGAAATAGTAGTGCCTTTTGAAATAGATTTAGGCGATAAAATTAGAGTAACTGTTCCTAAATTAGGAGATAAAAAAGAGATTTTAAACTTATCTGAACGTAATGCAAAATATTACCGATTAGATCAATTAAAACAAATTAAAATTGTAGATCCAGACCGACATACAAACCGAATTATGGCACAAATGCAAAAAGATTTACGCCTTTCTGTAGCACCTCGACATATTGAATGTTTTGATAATTCTAATATTCAAGGAACAAATCCTGTATCAGCCTGTGTGGTTTTTAAAGATGGAAAAGCCAGCAAAAAAGACTACAGACATTTCAACATAAAAACCGTTGAAGGACCAAATGATTTCGCTTCGATGGAAGAAGTGGTGTATAGAAGATACAAAAGGTTATTGGACGAAAAAGAATCTTTACCTCAACTTATTATCATAGATGGCGGAAAAGGACAATTATCTTCAGCATTAAAAAGTTTAGAAGATTTAGGTTTGCGTGGTAAAATTGCCATTATTGGTATTGCGAAACGATTAGAAGAATTGTTTTATCCAGACGATCCAATACCTTTATATTTGGATAAAAAATCGGAAACGCTTAAAATAATTCAACAATTACGAAACGAAGCGCATCGATTTGGAATTACGCATCATCGCGATAAAAGAAGTAAATCGGCATTAAATTCTTCCGTTGAAAGTATTCCTGGTATTGGCGAAAAAACAATGATTACCTTAATTTCGCACTTTAAAAGCGTAAAAAGACTAAAAGAGGCAACAGAATCTGAAATTTCTTCAGTAATTGGACTTTCAAAAGCAAAAAAAATTTCCGACTTTTACAAAAAAGAATAACGTATGTTTAAGAAAAAAGAGAATAGAATAAAGAAAATAGAATATCGCATTCGTGGTACATTTTCTTGTTTTATACTTTTTGCTTTTGTCTTTTTACTTTTGCCTTTTAACTCAATTGCACAAGACAGCATTAAAAAACCTAAAATTGGTTTGGTCCTTTCTGGCGGCGGCGCAAAAGGATTGGCGCATATTGGTGTACTAAAAGTAATTGATTCTTTAGGGATAAAGATTGACTACATTGGCGGTACCAGTATGGGTGCGATAGTTGGCGGACTTTACGCTTCTGGATATACGGGAAAACAATTAGATTCTATTTTTAGCACATTAAATATAGACGATTTGGTTCAAGACAATATTCCAAGAAAATCTAAATTACTTTTTAATAAAAGAAGCGATGATATCTATGCCTTATCATTGCCCTTTAAAAAATTAAAATTAGAAACCCCAAATGCACTTTCAAAAGGTTTTTATAATTATCATTTTTTATCCAAATTAACGTATCACGTAAGAAATACGAGAGATTTCAAAAAATTACCTATTCCATTTTTCTGTATGGCAACAGACATTGAAACTGGAGAAGAAATTGTATTAAATAAAGGGATTTTTCCGCAAGCATTAATAGCTAGCAGTTCTGTTCCAAGTATTTTCTATCCAATTGAAATTGAAGAAAGACTACTAGTTGATGGTGGCGTTACAAATAATTATCCTGTTGAAAAACTTAAAGAATTAGGTGTAGATTATATTATAGGTGTAGATGTACAAGAGGCGTTAAAAGACCGAAAAGAGTTACAAGGCATCACGACTATTTTTGGACAAATTTCAAATTTCAATACGCAATCTCAAATGAAAAGTAAGCGCCAACTTACAAATATTTACATAAAACCTGAAATAAAAGGATATACGGTTTTATCATTCGAAAATGGAAAGAAAATTATTGAAAATGGTGAATACGCAACGAGAAATTTTTTATCAGAACTGATGAAATTTGAAAATAAAGCGTATCAAAAACCTAAATTAAAACTTATTAAAGATTCAATTTTTATTGGAAACATTGCTTTTACAGAACTAAAAAATTATACACGAGCTTATGTTTTAGGGAAATTACGATTTAAACCCAACACTAAAGTAAGCTTTGAAGATTTTCAAAATGGAATTCAAAATCTAAGCAATACTCAAAACTTTAGTGCAGTAAAATATCAATTTAACGAAAAAGACATTTTTATTAGTTTACGAGAAAATAAAATAAATACTTTTTTGAAATTCGCACTTCATTATGATGAATTGTATAAAAGTGGGGCTTTAATAAATATCACCCAGAAAAAAATTATCTCCAAAAACGATATGGTTTCTCTAGATTTAATTTTTGGTGATAATTTTAGGTACGATTTTAATTACTTAATTGACAATGGCTATTATTTTAGCTTTGGAATTAACTCCAGTTTAAATAGATTTAATAAGAATGTTAATTCAGCATTTGGAATTCAAAGTTATTTAAATAATACATTTGAAAAAATAAATTTAGATTATTCAAGTATCAATACTAAAGTGTTTCTACAAACTGTTTTTTTTAGAAAATTTAATATTGGCGGAGGGTTTGAGTTTCAAAACTTAGTATTAAAATCTGATAATTTAACAAAAGCCAATAAAACAATTGAAAACAGTAATTATTTGTCTTTAAATGGATATCTTAACCATGATACTTTTGATGATAAATATTTTCCAAAAAAAGGATGGTATTTAAAGAGTAATTTTAATTACTATTTTAGTTCATCGGATTATACCAATCAATTTTCGAAATTTTCTATCTCTAAAACAGATTTAGGAATTGCCATTGCTCCAATAAAAAACTTCTCTTTTGTCTTAAAGAACGAAATTGGATTTAAAATAGGACATTCAACTTTACCTTATTTTGATTTTGCTTTGGGAGGAACAGGTTTTAAAGAAACTAATAATATAAGCTCTTTTTATGGATACGATTTTTTAAGCATAAGCGGAAATTCATATATAAAAAGTAGTGGGACTTTTGATTACGAATTTTACAAAAAAAACCACATTAACCTAACATATAATGCTTCAATTGTTGGCGATTTTATTTTTAATGCCACAAAAACCTGGTTTAACAAACCTACATATACTGGATTTGGTTTGGGCTATGGATTAGAAACTTTAATAGGCCCTATTGAAATAAAATACACTTGGTCTCCTGAAACGAATTTCTCTGCTTTTTGGGTGAATTTGGGCTTCGTTTTTTAAATATTTTTTTTGATTTGGATATTTAATTGAAAAAATCCTATATTTGAAGCAACTAAAAATTATTACTTTATGTCTATTTGGAGAGTTAAACCAGTATCAGCCTTTGAAGCTGATATGAAAAAAAGTGAATTAAAACGAGTTCTAGGTAAATGGAGCTTAACCGCAATTGGTATTGGAGCCATTATTGGAGGAGGTATATTCGTCTTAACAGGAACTGGTGCCTATTACCATGCTGGACCTGCTTTAGCGATTTCATTTATAATTGCAGGTATTGCTTGTGTATTTGCGGCACTATGTTATTCTGAATTCGCTTCCATTTTACCCGTTGAAGGTTCTGCGTATGCATATGCGTATGGAACTATTGGAGAAATTTTTGCTTGGATTATTGGTTGGGGATTAATATTAGAATACGCTATGGGTTCAATGACAGTAGCAGTTTCTTGGTCTGGATATTTTAATAAACTTCTCAAAATGTTTGGAATAAAATTACCTGACTGGCTAACTACTGATCCTGCAAGTTATACTGGTGAAGGATTTTCAATGAATTTACCTGCGTTTTTAATTGTTCTTTTCGTAATTTCTATTTTGATTAAAGGAACCAAAAGTGCTGCAAATGCGAATAACTTCATTGTAATTTTAAAAGTTTCAGCTGTAATTTTTGTGATTATTGCAGGTGCTTTTTTCATAAATACAGATAATTGGGTTCCTTTTATTCCTGAAGTTACACAAATTGTTGACAAAGCTGGGACACACCAAGCCTATGGTGTAGGAGGAATTGTTTCTGGAGCTGCTGCAATTTTCTTTGCTTATGTAGGTTTTGATGCGGTTTCAACACAAGCAGGAGAAGCTATTAACCCTAAAAAAGATGTGCCATTTGCTATTATCGTATCCTTATTGGTTTGTACAGTACTTTATATATTAGTGTCATTAGTATTAACTGGTATGATGAGTTACCAAGATTTTAATCCACTAGGAAAATATCCTGAAGCTATTAAAGCTCCTGTAGCATATGCATTTGATATTGCTGGACAAGCTTGGGCAGGTTACATTATTACTATTGCGGCAACTATTGGATTAATTTCCGTATTAATGGTAATGATTATGGGACAATCTAGAATTTTTTTAGGAATGTCTAAAGATGGATTAATTCCTTCTGTTTTTTCAAAAATTAATCCATTATCTGGAACACCAAAAACTAATTTAATGATTTTAGGAGGATTTATAGCTGTTGTTGCAGCCTTCACTCCTATCAACAAATTAGCAGATATGACCAGTTTTGGTACTTTATTTGCATTTACTATGGTTTGTATTGCGGTTTGGATTTTAAGAGTAAAACAACCTGGTTTAGAACGTACTTTTAAAGTTCCGGCTTTACCATTAATTGCAATTTGTGGTATTTTAATCAATACATACTTAATGATTAACTTAAGTCACGATGCACAATTGCTATCATTAGGATGGTTAGCTATAGGTGTTTTAGTCTACTTTATATACGGTAAACGAAATTCAAAACTAAATAAATAAAATTCAATTAAAAACGACTTCAAATTGAAGTCGTTTTTTTTTATAATATATTTTTACGATATTTGTGTTATGAAAAATTGGAACGGATTATTAGCCCATTTGAAATTCCTCATCAAGAGAAATCCTGAGTGAGCATACTTCTTTTTGTTTTAATAAAAAAAGTATCGTAAAATACTTTCAAACCTATAACTTTTAAACTTAAAGAAATGCCAATATATCATAAATTAGGAGAAATACCTCACAAACGACACATTCAGTTTGAAAACCCAAACGGCGGATTGTACTATGAACAACTTTTTGGTACCGAAGGATTTAATGGACATTCTTCATTATTATACCATGTGCACAGACCAACACAAGTAAAAGAAATTACTAAATCGTATTCGGTTGAACCAAAAATCGCTATTGGTAAGAATATAAAATCGCTGTTATTAAAAGGTTTTGAACTACAACCTGCCGACGATTTTTTAGAAAGCAGAAAAGACATGCTTGTTAATAAAGATTGTATTATCGGATTAGCCGCACCAAAAAAATCATTACGAAATTATTTTTATAAAAATGCCGATGCAGACGAAATGATATTTATCCATAAAGGTTCTGGAAAACTAAGAACCATGATGGGAAATATAGATTTTGAATATGGCGATTACTTAATTATTCCTCGCGGAATGATTTATCAAATTGATTTCAATTCAGAAGATAATCGCTTGTTTTATGTAGAATCTTATGCGCCATTTTATACTCCAAAAAGATATAAAAACGAATCGGGTCAACATTTAGAACATTCGCCATTTTGCGAAAGAGATTTTAAATTACCTTCTGAAATAGAAACCTATGACGAAAAAGGTGATTTCTTAATCAAAATCAAAAAAGAAGGAATGATGCACGAAGTAGTTTATGCGACACATCCTTTTGATGTTATTGGTTGGGACGGATATAATTTTCCTTACGGATTTTCAATTCATAATTTTGAACCTATTACAGGTCGAGTGCATTTACCACCGCCAATTCATCAAACATTTGAAACGGCGACTTTTGTAGTGTGCTCTTTCGTGCCAAGATTGTACGATTATCATCCAAAATCAATTCCTGCACCTTATAATCATAGTAATATTGATTCAGATGAAGTATTGTATTATGTTGATGGCGATTTTATGAGTAGAAACAACATCGAACAAGGTCACATTACGTTACATCCAAAAGGGATTCCTCACGGACCTGCACCAGGTGCTATGGAAAGAAGTATCGGTCATACCGATACAAAAGAATTAGCAGTAATGGTAGATACGTTTCGTCCATTAATGGTTACGGAAGCTGCAATGGGATTAGATGATGGTCAATACTACAAGTCTTGGGTGGAGTAGCCTCCCCAACCCCTCCAAAGGAAGGACTTTTGAAAAACGAAAATAAAATAATTAATACTAAAAATCCTATTCACCCCTAATAGGAATTCCCCCTTCGGGGGTTAGGGGGCTTATTATGTCAGATCAATTAAAATCAGTCGAATACGGCTTAGAAAAAATATTTGAAGGAGCACAAGATTTCTTGCCTTTATTAGGGACAGATTACGTAGAATTATATGTGGGTAATGCTAAACAAGCGGCTCATTTTTACAAAACGGCTTTCGGTTTTCAATCATTAGCGTATGCAGGATTAGAAACTGGTGTAAAAGACAGAGCTTCTTATGTTTTAAAACAAGACAAAATACGTTTGGTATTAACAACTGCTTTAAACAGTAATTCACCTATTGGAGAACATGTTAAAAAACATGGAGATGGTGTTAAAGTAATTGCACTTTGGGTAGAAGATGCCAGAAAATCGTTTGAAGAAACTACAAAACGAGGTGCAAAACCTTATTTTGAACCCATTGTTGAAAAAGACGAAGATGGCGAAGTAGTTCGTGCTGGTATTTATGGCGCATACGGAGAAACCGTATTTGTTTTTGTAGAACGTAAAAATTACAACGGAATTTTCATGCCTGGTTATCAAGAATGGAAATCGGATTATAATCCAACACCTGTTGGATTAAAATTTATTGACCATATGGTTGGAAATACGGGTTGGAACAGAATGGATGAAGCCGTAAAATGGTTTGAAGATGTAATGGGATTTGTTAATTTCCTTTCTTTTGATGACAAACAAATTACTACGGAATATTCGGCATTGATGTCGAAAGTAATGAGTAACGGAAATGGAAGAATTAAATTTCCAATTAACGAACCAGCTAATGGAAAAAAACGTTCTCAAATTGAAGAATATTTAGATTTTTATGAAGGCGAAGGCGTGCAACATATAGCAGTTGCAACAGATGACATCATTACTACCGTTGCCGATATGCGTTCTCGTGGAATTGAATTTTTAAGTACGCCACCACAAGCGTATTATGATGCCATTCCAGAAAGATTGAAAGATCACATGTCTAAATTTAAAGAAGACATCAACGAACTTCAAAAATTAGGTATTATGATTGATGCCGATGAAGAAGGATATTTATTACAAATTTTCACCAAACCAATTGAAGACCGACCAACACTTTTCTTTGAAGTTATTCAAAGAATGGGCGCAAAAGGTTTTGGAGCAGGAAATTTTAAAGCCCTTTTTGAGTCTATTGAAAGAGAACAAGCTTTAAGAGGAACATTATAAAAATAAAAGGCAGCTATAAACAGCTGCTTTTTTCATTAAAACATTCCAAATTTAAATCACTAAAAACCAATTAGTTAAAAATAAAATTGTCAAATACATAAAAAAAGTAGGTTATTTTTTTGTTTTGTTAAATTTTAACCACTTTTCTTGCGTTTTTTTCTGTTAAAAGTGTTAAAGTTGACTTTTTATTAAATAAAATTTAAATTCTTAACATATCTTTGCAGAGCAATTGAGAGGTAGTAGACTCATATTGCGTATAAGTTTTCATAATTTATAGTTTTTTGGTTGGTTAAAACATAAAAACTCAGTTAATTCATTTGACTGGGTTTTTTGTTTTTTGTAACTTTGGAACAATAATTGCATTCTTCAAAGAAAACCTTATAAAATGAAAAGAATAATTTTACTTTTTACTGTGTTTGTACTCTCAAACTCTTTTAATACAGAGGAAAAAGATTCTTATACTATTGGAGAATTTTTTAAGTTAAGAATACATTACGGACTTATAAATGCTGGTTACGCCACTTTAGAAGTAAAAGACGCGGAACTTAACGGTAAAAAAATGCACCATGTCATTGGGAAAGGCTATACCACAGGCATGACCAAGATGATGTTTAAAGTAGTAGACAATTATGAAAGTTACTTTAATAAAGAAACTAACAAACCTTATGTGTTTATTAGAAATATAAACGAAGGTGGCTATACTAAAAATCAACAAGGCTATTTCAACCAAAACAACAATACCGTTTTAGTAAAAGATTATAAAAACAAAACCGAAAAAACATTTAATGTCCCTGAAAACGTTCAAGATATTGTTTCTTCATTTTATTATCTAAGAAACCATCCAAAAATTGACAAATTAGTCGTTGGCGAATCCATAACAATAGATATGTTTTTTGATGAAGAAACTACTAAATTTAAACTAAAATTTGTTGGTAGAGAAAATATAAATTCTAAATTTGGAGAAATAAACTGTATGGTATTTAAACCTTTAGTACAAGCAGGACGTGTTTTTAAAGAAGAAGAAAGCTTAACCGTTTGGATATCAGACGACGAGAATAAAATTCCAATCCGAGTAAAAGCCAGTTTAGCAGTTGGTTCTATAAAAGCAGATATTGATCAGTACAAAGGATTAAAACATCCTATAAATTTTAAATAATACTTATTTTGCAAGATACTATTTCAAAAAAAATCGAACAATTAGATGAAAAGTTCGGAAAAATAAATCAAAAAACTGAAACCCATTTAGAAGGATTACTTTGGGCAAAACCAATTACGTATTGGGATTATATACAAACCGATGCGCTTTTAAATTTACAAATTCAACGTTCTACCCTACCAGATGAAATGGTGTTTATTATGTATCATCAGGTAAATGAATTGTTATTTAAAATGATACTTTGGGAAATGGAACAAGTGTGTCATAATGAAAAACCAAGTACCGCATTTTTTACAGAAAGATTAAACAGAATTAGCCGCTATTTTGATATGTTAACCACTTCTTTTGATATTATGAAAGAAGGAATGGAACCTGAACAATATTTAAAATTCAGAAATACATTAACACCAGCAAGTGGTTTTCAAAGTGCGCAATACAGAATGATCGAATTTGCATCAACCGATTTGATTAATTTAATCGATTTCCGTTTTAGAGCAACGATTGACAGAAACACGTCATACACATACGCGTTAGAACATTTATATTGGCAAGCTGCAGGAAAAGATCATCAAACAGGAGAAAAATCTTATTTGTTAAGCGAATTTGAACGAAAATATAAAAAAGAATTTTTGTCTTTTATGGAAGAATATAACACCATAAATCTTTGGCAAAAATTCAAACAATTACCAGAAAACGATCAAAAAAATCCAGAATTAGTAGCAGCTATGCGTCATTATGACAAAACTGTAAACATTACCTGGGTGATGGGACATTTTAATGCCGCAAAAAAATATATCGAAAGCGTTCCCGGAAATCATGAAGCTACCGGCGGAAGTGATTGGAAAAAATACATGCTGCCAAAATACCAAAAACGTATTTTCTTTCCAGAACTTTGGAGTGAAGAAGAATTAAAAAACTGGGGAGAATAATTAAAAAACTAGATTTGAAATACATATTATACGCTTTACTATTACTTACGTTTTCCTGTCAAAACATAGAAAAAGACAGTAAATCTTCAGCAAAAATCGCAAAAAAAGTACCTATAATTAAAAAATACGGATTTACTTTTAATGATTTTTCGGTGGTAGAAGACACCCTGCAATCTGGTGACACATTTAGCACCATTTTAGAAGCGTATACACTACCCGATAGTTTAAAAACATTTGATGTTACTGAAAAAATTAAAGACTCTTTCGATATAAAAAACATTCGAGCAGGTAAAGCTTTTTTAACTTTTTCCGATAAAAAAAACAAGAAAAATTTAAAAGCCCTAGTTTATGTGCAAGACAAAACCAGCTTTTTAGTAGTCGACTTAAGAGATTCTATTCGTGTTGAAATAAAAAAACGTCCTACCGTAATTAAAAGAAGAACTATTGCGGCAGAGTTGGACGGATCTTTATCAGAAACCTTATCTAAAAAAGGCGTTAGCGCAGATTTAGCAAACGAATTGGCGCAGATTTATAAATACTCTATCGACTTTTTCAAGCTAAAAAAAGGAGATAAATTTGCCGTAACCATCAAAGAAAAATATTTTGAAAACGGGGAATATTTAGGAGTAGACGAAGTAGAAGCGTCTTATTTTGAATATAAAGGGAAAAAAATATACGCATTCCCTTATAAATTAAATGAGAACCAAAAAAAAGTAGAATATTATGACGAAAAAGCTTCGGGAGCTAAAAGTATGTTTTTAAAAGCGCCTTTATCCTTTTTCAAATTAACCTCAAAATTTACAGCTCGACGATTTCATCCAGTACAATTTACATGGAAAGCACATAATGGTACAGATTATGCTGCACCACATGGAACACCAATAAAAACAACGGCTTCAGGAGTTGTAGAAGCCACCGGATATACTTCTGGTAACGGAAATTTTGTAAAAGTAAAACACAACGGAAAATACGCGACACAATACCTACACATGTCGAAAATTTTAGTTCGTAGAGGACAATCGGTAACGCAAGGGCAAATTATTGGAAAAGTGGGTAGTACCGGTTTAGCTACTGGTCCGCATGTTTGTTATCGATTTTGGAAAAACGGGGTACAAGTAGATCCTTTACGTTTAAAATTACCTACTTCGGAACCGATGACAAAAAATCAAAAAACTAAATATTTAGCAGCCATTGCACCGCTAAAAAAAGAATTAGACGACACAACATCCAAAACATTTAAAGAATAAACAATTTTATCATGAAATTACAACATATCAATCCAACTGAAACAAATGCTTGGCAAAAATTAAAATCTCATTTTTCAGAAATTGAACAACAATCTATTCAAGATTTGTTTCAAAAAGATGCCAAAAGAGCCGAAAAATTCAATATTGAATGGGATGAATTTTATGTAGATTTTTCAAAAAATAATTGGTCTGAAGAAACCATACAATTACTTATAGAATTAGCAAATGAAGTAGGGTTGCCGGATGCGATTTCAAAGTATTTTTCGGGAGAAAAAATAAACGAAACCGAAGACAGAGCTGTGCTTCATACCGCATTACGTGCTAATGAAAGCGATATGGTTACTTTTGAAGGCGAAAATGTAATGCCTGAAATTTTTTCAACAAAAAACAAAATAAAAGATTTTACAAATTATATTGTTTCAGGTGATGCGAAAGGATATTCTGGAAAACCATTTACCGATGTAGTGAATATTGGAATTGGTGGTTCGGATTTAGGTCCGGCTATGATTGTAGAAGCCTTACAGTTTTATAAAAACAATTTAAATACGCACTTTATTTCTAATGTAGATGGCGACCATGTACAAGAAATACTAAAAAAATTAAATCCAGAAACTACTTTATTCGTTATCGTTTCTAAAACATTTACCACACAAGAAACCTTAACCAACTCTGAAACTGTAAAAAAATGGTTTTTGAAATACGCTACAGAAAAAGATATTGCTAAACATTTTGTGGCTGTTTCTACTAATTTGCAAAACGTAACCAACTTTGGTATCGCACCCGAAAATATTTTTCCAATGTGGGATTGGGTTGGCGGAAGATTTTCATTATGGAGTGCCGTTGGTTTAACTATAAGTTTAGCTGTTGGATACGATAATTTTAATCAATTATTGAAAGGTGCGAATAAAATGGATGTGCATTTTGCAAACACGCCATTTGAAAATAACATTCCTGTGGTTTTAGCACTATTAAGTATTTGGCATAATAATTTCTTTGGTGCCGAAACAGAAGCACTAATTCCTTATACGCAATATTTACAAAAACTGGCGCCTTATTTACAACAAGGTATTATGGAAAGCAACGGTAAATCTATTGCTAGAAATGGAAAACCCGTAAATTATCAAACAGGAACAATTGTTTGGGGCGAGCCAGGAACTAATTCGCAACATGCGTTTTTTCAATTAATTCATCAAGGAACAAAACTAATTCCAACAGATTTTATTGGTTTTATTGAACCACTTTACGGTGAAAAAGACCATCATAACAAATTAATGTCTAACTTTTTTGCACAAACAGAAGCCTTATTAAAAGGAAAATCTCGTGAACAAGTACTTTCAGAATTTTTAGCACAAGGTAAAACAGAAGCTGAAGTAGCAGATTTAATACCTTTTAAAGTTTTTGAAGGAAACAAACCAACCAATACTATTTTAATTAACAAACTAACTCCAGAAAGTTTAGGTGCGTTAGTAGCCATGTATGAACATAAAATTTTTGTACAAGGTATTATTTGGAATATCTATAGTTATGACCAATGGGGTGTTGAATTAGGCAAACAATTAGCCAACTCAATTTTAAGTGAAATAGAAAGCGGAAGCATTACAAATCATGATAGTTCCACTAAATCATTATTAGCTAAGTATTTAAAATAAAAAAATGTTAATGTTTTCTTAATGCTATTTGTTATTTTTTTTATAATTTTGTCAAAAATAAATAACTAACAAAACATGAAAAAGCACATTTATTGGTTTTTAACCTTATTATTGATGTCTTCATCAATGGTTTTTGCTCAGTCTACCGTAACTGGTAAAGTAACTGACAACGCTAACAATCCTTTAGCAAATGCTATTGTGAGTGTTAAAGGAAATGCAACAACAGTAAAAACTTCAGACGATGGAAGTTTTAAAATTGTTACTAAAGAAAACGCAGGAACAGTTGTTGTTTCTTTTCTTGGATTTGAAGTTTCATCAGTATCATTTGCTGGAAATCAAGATTTAGGAACAATTTCTTTAGTATTAAGTACTTCAGAAATTGAAGAAGTAGTAGTAAAATCTACAACAGTTGACATTGCGAAAAGCAGAAAAACACCTGTAGCGGTTTCTACAATTAAAGCTGCTGAAATTCAAGAAAAATTAGGAAATCAAGAGTTTCCTGAAATGTTAAACAACACACCTTCTGTGTATGCTACTAAATCTGGTGGTGGATTTGGAGATTCAAGAGTAAACATTCGTGGATTCAACCAAAACAACATTGCGGTATTAATTAACGGGGTTCCTGTTAATGATATGGAAAACAGTGCGGTATACTGGAGTAACTGGGCTGGACTTTCTGATGTAACAAGCGCGATGCAAGTACAAAGAGGTTTAGGTTCTTCTAAATTAGCTATTTCTTCTGTAGGAGGAACGATTAACGTAGTTACAAAATCTGCAAACCAAAAAGAAGGTGGGGTATATTCTTCTTCTATTGGTAATGATGATTATTTTAAAAATCAATTATCTTACAATACAGGTAAAATGAAAAATGGTTTATCTGCTTCATTTTTAATGTCAAGAACTACTGGAGACGGTTATGTTGATGGAACAAAATTTGAAGGTGGAAATTATTTTATTGGCTTAGGTTATGAGTTAAACGATAAACATGATTTTCAATTTGTATTTACTGGTGCGCCACAATGGCACAACCAACGTAGTGCAGCTCCAACAATTGCGCAATACATAAAATATGGTAATCCTGCAGAGATGGATCCAAATATTAGATACAACTCTGATTGGGGTATGTTAAAGGGAGAAGAATATAGTTTTAGAACTAATTTTTATCACAAACCTGTAATGTCATTAAACTGGGATTATAAAATTTCTGATAAAATGAAATTATCTACAGTTGTTTACGGTTCTTGGGGGCGTGGTGGAGGTTCTAACGGAGCTGGTGGAATTAGAGGAGAATCTTATCTTTCTAATTCTTTAAGAAAAGCTGATGGTACTGTTAATGTAGATTTAATACAAGGATGGAACACAGGTCAACAATCATTTACTATGGCAGGCGTTCCTTATTTTAGAGCTCAAAACGCTTCTGGATTCTATCAAAATAGCACAAATACTGGAAGAACTGGATTAGGAACAACTGCCTCTCCATATGTATATAATAATTTTTCTGGTATTTCTAAAATTTCATCTATCAACTCGCATAACTGGTATGGTGGTATCGTAAATTTAAATACAAAACTAACAGACAAATTAACGTTAGATTTTGGTGTTGACGCAAGAACTTATAGAGGGATTCACTATCAAGTAGTAAACGATTTATTAGGAGCTACTAATTTTAATAACGGAACTGGAGATGTAAACAATCCTGGTGCAGTTTCAAATTTTCAATATGCTACAGAACCAAACTTAAATCCTTTATGGAATACAGATTACCAAAAAGCAATCAACTATAATAATGACGGTTTGGTTAATTGGTTTGGAGCCTTTACACAATTAGAATATTCTACAGAAAAATTAACTGTGTTTTTACAAGCTGCGGTTTCTCAACAAGGTTTCAAAAGAGTAGATTATTATAAATATTTATCATCTAATCCATTATCATCAACTGACTATAAAAATATTTTAGGTGGAAATGTAAAAGGGGGTGCAAACTACAACATTGATGAAAAAAACAATGTATATGTAAATGCAGGATACTATTCAAAACAACCTTTCTTTAATGCGGTTTTCATTAACAATGCTTCAATTATAAATGAAAACTTAACTAATGAAAAAATTATGGGATTAGAAGCTGGTTACGGTTTCAAATCTAAAATGTTTTCTGCTAACATAAATGTATACAGAACTTCTTGGAAAGACAGATTTATCAGATTAACAACTAATATTAATCATGATGGAATTTCTACAACTCCAACAATTCCTGGTTCAGCTTTCTTAGAAGGTGTAGAGCAAATTCACATGGGTGCTGAATTAGATTTCGTATTCAAACCTTTCAAAAAATTAGATGTTAACGGTATGTTCTCATACGGAGACTGGAGATATGGAAGTAATGTAACAGCAAGTTATCAAGATGACAATAATGTAGTTATTACAAACCCAACCACTAACGAAGCTTTTAAAGAAACATTATATACTGATGGGTTAAAAGTGGGTGATGCAGCACAAACAACTGCAGCATTAGGGATTTCTTACGAAGTTTTAACAAGAGTAAGATTAGATGCTAATTACAGATACATTGACAGATTATATGCTGCAATTGACCCTGTAAACTTTAAAACACAAGCTGCTAACGATTTAGGTTCTTTAGAGTTACCTTCTTATGGATTAATGGATTTAGGATTCTCTTACAAAATGTTAGTTGGTAAAGACAAACAAAATTCTTTAAACTTCAGATTTAATATGAATAATGTTTTAAACACTGTTTACATTGCTGAATCTAGAACAAATCAGTTTGTCGCTACACAAGCAGAATTTAATGCAAATACTGGAAATGGTGCTGGTTTAAACCCAGCTACTGGAGTTAAACCATACGTAAACTACCAAGATTACTTAAACAAAGGTACTTATGAAGGTGTAGATACAAGAAACCAAGTATTCTTTGGTTTTGGTAGAACATCAAACTTTACAATTACATACAAATTCTAATTCTTTAGAAATATATAATTCTAAACCGTTCCAATTCATTTTGGAACGGTTTTTTTTTATCTTATAAAATCATACATTTACAAAAAAAATACAAAATGGTATTAAGTAGATTTTGGTTGACTATTTTTATTTCTTCTATAGTGTTTATTATAGTAAGTTTATTTGCAGAAAACACGTATTCTGTAGATTATGTATTAAATGGAAAAAAAGATGATCCTATTTTAATTTCGGAAAAGTTTTTAAAAGAAATCCCTGCTTTTATTAAAGATAGTATTCAAAAATCCGAAGAAAAAACGTTTACCATTAATAGAGATACATTAAATCCAGATACTACTTACGTTTATAAAAATCAAACAGTAAAAATTTACAGCGGCACACAAAAATCAGATGGTTTACTACCCACTTGTAAAAACAGTTTGTTCGATATTATTCTGCCACTTATGGCCTATTTGGCTTTCTTTTGCGGATTAATGGAGTTGCTAATAATTTCTGGAGCTTCCGAAAAATTAGCCAAAAAATTAAGTCCATTTTTTGCACAAATATTTCCTTCTGTACCTAAAAATCACGAATCGGTTTCTTATATGACGTTAAACTTTGCGGCAAATTTCTTAGGATTAGACTCTGCTGCAACACCTTTCGGATTAAAAGCAATGGAAAGTCTACAAACGCTTAATCCAGACAAAGACAAAGCCAGTGATGCGCAAATTATGTTTATGTGTTTACATGCCGCAGGGTTAACTTTGATTCCAACATCTATTATTGGTTATCGTGCAGCAGCAAATGCGGAAAATCCAGCAGATGTTATGTTGCCTTGTATCATCACCTCATTTATAGGTACCATTGCTGCGCTTTTGATTGTAGGAATTAAACAGAAAATAAACTTTAAAAGCGCTACTTTAATCGTTGGATTAATGACTATAATTGCTGCAATTACTGGATTATTGTTTTACGTAAACGGATTAAATTTAGTAGAAAAAAACTTCTTTACTTCTAATTTGTCAGGTTTAATGTTAATTGCTATCATTGGAATTACATTGATTTATGCCTTCACCAAAGAAAGTAAATTCATAGAGCAAAAAACCACAATTTTTGACGCTTTTGTTTCCGGTGCCAAAAATGGTTTAACTACTGGTGTAACTATTTTTCCTTATGTAATGGGAATGTTAGTGGCCATTTCATTTTTTAGAAACAGTGGCTTGTTTGAAATTATGAGCAACGGAATTTCTTTTGTGTTTTCAAATATTGGCGTAAGCAAACAAATTACCGATTCTCTACCTGTTGCAATGTTACGCCCTTTCAGTTCAAGTGGCTCGAGAGGATTTATGATTGATGCTATGAATACCTTTGGAGTTGATTCTTTAACCGGAAGATTGAGCGCTATTTTTCAATGCAGTGCAGAAACTACTTTTTATGTAATTGCCGTTTATTTTGGAAGTATTAACGTAAAAAACACACGATATACTTTAGGAATTATGTTATTAGTAGATTTAATTTGTGTAATTGCTGCGATTGCAGTGGCAAGTTGGTTTTTTTAGAAGATAATTAACGCTCTAAGAGTTTGAAAATCTTGGAGATTTTTAAATATATTTCATAACTTTACGCTTCAAAATTCAAACAAATGGACTTTTTATATCAAGACCCGTATCCTATTTTAAAAGATGATACAACCTACAAAAAATTAACTTCAGATTTTGTAAAATTAGAACAACTTGGCGATAGAGAAATCTTAGTGGTAGACCCAAAAGGATTAGAATTATTAGCACAAGAAGCCATGGACGACGTTTCGTTTATGTTGCGTTCGGCACATTTACAAAAATTAAGAAACATTATCGAAGATCCAGAAGCAACAGACAACGACCGATTTGTAGCCTATAATTTATTACAAAATGCAGCTGTCGCTGTTGAAGGTCAATTGCCTTCTTGCCAAGATACAGGAACTGCGATTGTGGTTGCTAAAAAAGGTGAAAACGTGTACACTGGTGTTGAAGATGGCGAATGGTTATCTAAAGGAATTTACAATACGTACCAAAATAAAAATCTTCGTTACTCGCAAATTGTTCCGATTTCGATGTTTGAAGAGAAAAATTCGGGTTCAAACTTACCCGCTCAAATTGATATTTATGCGAAAAAAGGAAATTCATATGAGTTTTTATTTTTAACAAAAGGTGGGGGTTCGGCCAACAAAACGTTCTTGTATCAAAAAACAAAATCGTTATTAAATGAAAAATCGTTAGACGAATTTGTTCGTGAGCGCATTATGGATTTAGGAACAGCAGCTTGTCCTCCGTATCACTTAGCTTTAGTAATTGGCGGCACTTCTGCGGAAGCGAATTTAGCAGCCGTGAAAAAAGCATCAGCAGGATATTATGACAATTTACCAACATCAGGAAATATGTCGGGTCAAGCGTTTCGTGATTTAGAGTGGGAAAAAAGAGTACAAATTATTTGTCAAGAAAGTCAAATTGGCGCACAATTTGGTGGAAAATATTTAACACATGATGTTCGTGTCATTCGTTTACCTCGCCATGCGGCGTCTTGTCCGGTGGGAATGGGTGTTTCGTGTTCTGCAGATAGAAATATCAAAGGGAAAATTACGAAAGACGGAATTTTCTTAGAACAATTAGAAACCAATCCAGGTCAGTTTTTACCTGCAACAGCTCCACATTTAGAGCCAGCCGTAGAAATTGATTTGAACAAACCGATGTCGAAAATTTTGGCCGAATTATCAAAATATCCCATCAAAACGCGCTTGAAATTAAACGGAACGTTGATTGTAGCTCGTGATATCGCTCATGCAAAAATCAAAGAATTATTAGACGCTGGAAAACCTATGCCAGACTATTTCAAAAACCATCCTGTATATTATGCCGGACCTGCAAAAACTCCAGACGGCATGCCATCAGGAAGTTTTGGTCCTACAACCGCAGGAAGAATGGACGTATATGTAGACGAATTCCAAGCCGCTGGCGGAAGTATGATTATGTTAGCAAAAGGAAACCGAAGCAAGGATGTAATGAATGCGTGCCACAAATATGGTGGGTTTTACTTGGGTTCTATTGGCGGTCCTGCGGCAATTTTAGCAAAAGAAAACATCTTATCAGTAGAAGTAGTTGATTTTGAAGAATTAGGCATGGAAGCCGTTCGTAAAATAACAGTGAAAGATTTCCCAGCTTTTATTATTACCGATGATAAAGGAAATGATTTCTTTTCAAATTTGTAAATACCAAAATCCCAATAAGACTAAAATTTCTTATTGGGATTTTTTAAAATAAGGTTTCTTGTTTGATTGGATTCTCATGATCTAACAACCATTTCTTTCTCCATAATCCTCCAGCATAACCTGTTAAAGAACCATCAGATCCAATAACTCTATGACAAGGAATCACAATCCAAAGTGGATTTTTCCCATTTGCATTTGCTACCGCTCTAATAGCTTTTGGATCTCCAAGTTTATTAGTTATTTTTTGATACGATTCTGTTTTCCCATAAGGTATTTTCAATAGCTCCTGCCACACTTTTTTTTGAAAATCGGTCCCTTTTGGATTCATTTCAAAATGAAATTCAGTTCGATTTCCTTCAAAATATTCTTTTAGTTGAGTTACCACTTCTGAAAATAATTCAGGAATAGTTTCAGATAACTCTTTTTCTTCAGAAGTAACAGAAATTTTAGAAATCCCACTACTATCTCCTTCAATACACACAAATCCTAACGGACTATTTATTACTGTTTTTTCCATAAAAAAATCCCGATAAGTAAAATCTTATCGGGATTAAATATATAAATAATATTTTTATTATTTTGAAGCTGGCGCAGCAACTGCAGGCGCTTCATTAACTTTAACTGTACCTTTTATTGTAATTGTTTTTGGCATAGCATTTTCTTCACTTGTTGTTACTGTAACGGTTTTATGAAAAGCACCACCTGCAGCTGCGTTATAAGTAGCTGTTACTGTTCCTTTTTCTCCTGGTTTGATAGCTGTTTTTGTGTAATTAGTTGCTGTACATCCACAAGATGCTTTTACATCTTTTAAAGTAACATCTTTGTTTGTAGTGTTTGTAAATGTAAACTCGTAAGAAACTGGTTTTCCTTGTTCAATAGTTCCAAATTCGTGTGTTTCTTTTTCCCATTTCATTTGAGAGGGTGTTTGTGGTGCAGCTGGAACAGCTACAGGAGCTGGAGCAGCAGTTTGAGCAAATGAAAGTGAGCCCATAAATAATGCAATTGCAAGTAATTTTACTGTTTTCATAATTATTATATTTAAATTAGTTGTTTATTAACATCACAAATGTATTTATTTTTTTAAATAATGTTGTTAATCGACAGTATTTATTGTGTTAATGAGTTGTTAATGATTAATTTCGCTTGATAATTTATCTTAATATCGTTAAAAATTTAGAACATAAATGAAACTATCACGATTTAATATTGTCATAATAATTGGATTTCTTGCTATTATAGGAGTGATTATTATGCAATTGTTTTTAATAAATAACGCCCATAAATTAGCAAAAAAAGATACTGAAGACAAAATATTCTTTGCATTACAAGACGTATTAGAAAAACTATATAAAGATAATTTAACAGGTTTATTAGTTTCCAATCAGGTAGAAAAAGTATCCGGAAATTATTTTACGGTTAATGTAAATTATGAATTTGAAAATACCATTTTAGAACATTATTTAATTTCAGAATTTGAAAAAAATAATTTAGATGTAGATTTTGAATATGCTGTTTATAATTGCTCTTCGGATAAAATGGCATTTAGTAATCACATCAATAGCAATGGAAAAAAAGAACCTATTAAATGTCCGAGTTGTTTTACAAAAAATCCTAAATACACATATTATTTTGCCATTAGATTTCCGGATATTGAACAAAATTATTTTAAAAATTTAAATCAATATTGGATTTTTACTACTGTTTTGTTTCTAGTATTAATTATTTATGTGTATTCGGTTGTACTAATGTTAAAGCAGAAAAAATATACCGAATTACAAAAAGATTTTATCAATAATATGTCGCACGAATTTAAAACGCCGTTGGCTTCTATACTAATCGCATCAAATTATGTTAAAGAACAAAACGAAATAAAAGATAATCCGAAACTTAAAAAATACAATCAAATTGTTGTCAATCAAACAAAAAGGTTAAATGAACATATTGAAAAGATTTTATATGTTGCCAAAACCGAAAGCAAACAAATGCTTATTGATAAATCCAAGTTTGAGTTGAAGCCCGTTTTAGACTTAGTAAAAGACAATATTCTATTAAAATATGATAAAGAAATAGATATTAATATAATTACCACAAAAAAACATGTTTTAAAAGCAGATGAATTTCATATCTACAATATTTTATTTAATTTAGTAGATAATGCGGTAAAATATTCAGGATTATCGCCTAAAATTAAAATTGTCGTTACTGAAATCAACCAACAACTTTCTATACAGATTAAAGATAACGGTTGCGGAATTCCAACTAAAGATTTACCTTTTGTTTTCGATAAATTTTATAGAGTAACTCGTCAAGACATCAAAAATATTGAAGGTTTTGGTATTGGTTTATCGTATGTGAAAAAGATTTGCGATTTACATCGTTGGAAAATAACCATCGCTAATAATACTGAAAAAGGAATTGTTGTTACGATTATAATTAATCAAAAAGATTATGAGTAAAAAGAAAGTTTTATATATTGAAGACGAGGAAACGCTGGCGTTTTTAACTGTTGATAATTTAGAACAATATTTTGATGTGGTACATTGTGCCAACGGAAAAATAGGTTTAGATATGTTTTGCAAAAACCAATTTGACATTGTAGTTACTGATATTATGATGCCAGAAATGGATGGATTTGAATTGGCTACCGAAATAAGAAAAAGAAATCAAGAAATTCCAATTATTTTTTTGTCGGCAAAAACGATGAAAGAAGATCGTATTAAAGGTTTAAAACTTGGCGCGGATGATTATTTAGTGAAACCATATTCGATTGAAGAACTAATCTTAAAAATTGAAGTCTTTTTACACCGAAGTCAAAAAAACACCGAAAAAATCATAAAAAAATATGAGTTTTCAGGTTTTGTTTTTGAACCCGAAAATTATTTAATAAAAAACGAAACTACAAAAATAACGCTTACAGAACGCGAAGCGCAATTACTAAAACTGTTTTTAGACAACCCAAATACGGTTTTAAAACGCGAAAAAATTCTGATGGAACTTTGGGGATCTGACGATTATTTTTTAGGCAGAAGTTTGGATGTTTTTATTTCTCGTTTACGAAAAATAATAAAAGAAACACCGAATTTAGCTATTGAAAATATTCCGAGAGTTGGATTTAAATGGGTTAGTGAATAGTAAAATTTGTGGAGAATTATTCATTTTTGTCTACACGCAACGAATCAGAAGCTTTTTCGTTTTCGGGTGTTTCTTTTGTTCTTTCTTTTACTTCTTCGTACCATTTTTCAAGATTTGGCGACATAAATTTAGACACTTCTTGTACGGGCTTATAAAATAGGGATTTATTTAAGGTTTCTTCTTTTACCAACACACTATTACTATTTATTCTTTGAAGTAAATTCAATAAAACACCTAACATTAAAATAGTTTTTAACATACTAAAAACAGCGCCTCCCAATTTATTTAACCAGCCTAAATAAGAAAAACTTGCGATACTTGTAAAAAATTTAGCCAATAAATGAATGGCAATAAGTACTAAAATAAAAGTTATAGCAAAAGCAATAATTTCAATATATTTTGGATTGGTTTTTATTTTTTCTTCTAAAGCCAATCGGACAATATGTGAAAATTTTATCGCTACAAAAATGCCCACAATTAAAGAACTGAAAGAAGCTATTTCTACAAAAAGACCATTTTTCAACCCATTATATATACTGTACCCTAATAAGACGGCAAAAACAATATCAATAAATTCCATAAATTATATATATTTTATAAAAACAAAACTACAAAATGCAAACCTCAAATACTATCTTTGTAAAAAACTAAATACAAATGTCGAGAGATATACAATTAAAAGAACGCTGGGAAAAAGTAGTAACTTTTTTATCTGATAAATTTGCCGATGGTGATGTATTAGATTTAGATGCGATTATTTATTTAATTGGCGTGCAAGAATTAGGCAAAATAAATAGCGAATTTAAAAAGGACGAAAAAGTAAACCTAATGCACATTGCTATTTGTAAACTATTAGAACCCTACGGATATTACGAATTTGAATTTTTCGATAAAGATGGCTGGCCTCATTATAAAGTAATAAAAGAATTGCCAGCACTAAAAGCAGGAGAACAATCGGTTTTAATGAAAGAAGCCATTGTAAATTATTTTTTAGAAAAAGAGATAATTAATTAGTGCTGAGTTGAAACTAAATGCAAATCACTTTTCACTAATCGCTAAAAAATACATAAATTTGTAGCTTATTACCCTTTTACGATGATAAACAAGATAAAACAACATATTGAAGAAGCCAAAGCGTTTCAAACTGAAGACAAAAGTACTTTAGAAGAATTTCGTATTAAGTACTTAGGAAGTAAAGGTTTGCTTAAAGATTTCTTTGCCGAATTTAAAAACGTACCAAACGAACAAAAGAAAGAATTTGGACAGGTAATAAACGAGTTGAAAAACACGGCAGAAGAAAAAGTAAAAGCCATCCAAGAACTTCTTGAAACTAAAACGGAATCTATTAATGTATTTGGTGATTTATCTCGTCCGGGAAATCCAATAAATATTGGTTCGCGTCATCCGATTTCATTAGTAAAAAATCAAATTTTAGATGTTTTTTCAACCATTGGTTTCAATGTGTCTGAAGGACCAGAAATTGAAGACGATTGGCACAACTTTACAGCATTAAATTTACCAGAATATCATCCGGCACGCGATATGCAGGATACGTTTTTTATACAAACCAATCCAGATGTTTTGTTACGTACGCATACCTCATCTGTACAGGTTCGTTATATGGAAAACAACAAACCGCCTATTAGAACCATTTCTCCAGGAAGGGTTTTTCGTAACGAAGCCATTTCGTCTCGTTCGCATTGTATTTTTCATCAAGTAGAAGGTTTATATATTGATAAAAATGTGTCGTTTGCCGATTTAAAACAAACGCTATTATATTTTACGAAAGAAATGTTCGGAAAATCTAAAATAAGATTGCGCCCGTCTTACTTTCCATTTACAGAACCAAGCGCTGAAGTAGATATTTATTGGGGATTGAAAACAGAAACCGATTACCGAATTACAAAAGGAACAGGTTGGTTAGAAATTATGGGATGCGGAATGGTAGATCCGAATGTGTTGAAAAACTGTGGCATTGACCCAAATGAATATACCGGTTACGCCTTTGGAATGGGAATTGAAAGAATTGCAATGCTATTATACCAAATTGGCGATATTAGAATGTTTTATGAAAACGATGTTCGTTTCTTAGAACAATTTAAGTCAAGTTTATAAAATAAAAAAATCCCGAAATTGTCGGGATTTTTTTTGAGTTTGTTTTTACTTAATTACACCTAATTGTGTTAAGAAACTCATATTATCCATAAAATCTTGTTCTTCAACAATTTTTCCGTCTACAATTTTTGCAATAGTACAACCTTCAATGTCAACTGTTTTTCCAGTTGGTTTAATCCCTGCAAAATCTCCTGTATGTGTACCTTTAAATTGCCAATGTTTTACTAATTTTTCGCCATCGGCAAACATGCTTTTTACTGTAAATGTTCTGTCTGAAAAACCTGTAACAAAACCAGAATAATAGGCTTTAGCATTTTTAATACCTTTAATTTCAGGAATCGTATGCAGTACAATTGACTCAGCATAAGCCGTATCAAGTACATTAACTTTTCCTTCATTAATAACTTGATCCCATACTTTAGTATAAAAATCTACATTTTTTTTGGATACAGATGCCGTTTTATCGGCGTTTGACATACAAGATGACAATGAAATAGTTACCAGAACTAACAATACTATTTTTTTCATTTTTTTAAATATTAAATTAATATATTTTTCAAACCTACAAATATTACTTGTAAAAAGCAACTTATTAAATGTTAATATTCTTTTATCTTTTTTTAAAAAATTGTAATTTTGTATAATAAATTTTGCCCTCCCCAAAATGAAAAAAAAAGAATTCAGATCTACATGTGCTATTGCAGTCTCTGTTGATTTACTCGGCGATAAATGGTCACTCTTAATTTTAAGAGATATGCTTTTGCATCGAAAATCTACATTTAAAGAATTTTTAGAGTCTAAAGAAAAAATAGCTACGAATATTTTAACAAATAAACTTCAGTTTTTGATGAAAACGGGGTTTATTGAAAAATTGAATCCAGCTGGAACAAAAAAAAGCACCCGATATATTGCAACAAGAAAAGGAATATGCGTCTTACCTTTAATTATTGAATTATATCTTTTATCCATTGATAGTATAGATGAATCTGTATTTAATCCGATGCAAATTGCTATTAAAGCAGAAATAAAATCAGACCGACTACTTTTTGAAAATACAAGAAGAGAACGATATATTACGTTTCTTGAAACACTGCAAAATGCAAAAATAGAACAACAAAAAAGCCTTTAATTAAAAAGGCTTTTGTTTTTTTATTGAAATAAAGTAGTTAGTTCCGATGCATCGTACACATCCCAAACTTCATGAATTTTTCCATCTTTAATCGCAAATAGCATGTGATAATTTTTAATATTCACTTTTTTTGCTCCTTTTGCAAAGGTTACATCATAATAACAAATTACATAATTTGAAATACCTGTTTTTGGGTTAGGTTTATCATTAATAACCTCATGAAAAATAGGTTCACCATTTACGCTTATAGCAATACCTTCTTTTTGTGCCATTTTTAAAGTTGCGATATTGTCTTCAATAGTAATTTCTTTTGAATTGTCATGCAATTTAGCATTAGGGATAAAATTTGACTTTAAACCTTCATAATCAAATTTCATTGCCAATTCATTTGCTTTTTTAGCTAAATTAATGTTGGCAGAACTATCCACTCCAATTGCGATTTGATGTGGATTTTTTTCTGTGTTTTCTTTTTCATTGTTTGGTTTACAAGCCATGAACAATGCACTCGACAATACAAGTACAACAAGTTGTTTTTTCATAAAATTACGTTTTAAGTTTATATTAAGTTGTTTCATTATTAAACAAATTTAAAATAATTACTTGTTTTTTACAACTAATTATTTATTTTTGTTTCAATTAATCTTAAAAAAAGAAAGAAATGAAAAAAGTAGTATTGATTATTAGTATCCTATTTTCAATAGGAACTGCTCAAGCACAAGACTTTGGCGGTAAATTTTTAGTAAAAGAATCTGAATTTTACAACAAACCATTTGTTTTTTCAAATCGTGGAGAAACGGAAAAAATAATTGAATTTGTAAAAGCTTACAACGCTATGGATGCAAATAAATGCGCAACTTTTATTGCAGATAAATGTGTGGTGATTGGATTTGATGGTGTAAAAACCACATTAACAAAAGAGGATTGGAAAAACTATTTTGCTAATTATACCTCTATAAATTGGGAAATACTTTCAATTGTACCCTTACGAATTAAAGACACAGACCCAACTTCTGGAGTATTAATAAACTCAATTGAGACAAGAGTAGGAAAAGATGGTAGCGTATGGAAAAAAGAATTAATTGAATTATTTGCATTTGATTTGGATTTAAAAGTCAGTAATATAAATCAGTATTCTCAGGACATTCCAAAAAAATAATATAAATAAAAAAGCCTAATAGAAATGTTAGGCTTCTTTTTTTGCTCCCCCTATTGGAGAAAGTTACAATTTTAATGCGATGATAATTTACTTAACTACAAGAAAAACAAATAGTTAAATATTGTAGCTTTTTCTAACAAGTAAGAAATAGAATTTATCGGAAAGTATTTTTCTAAGCTTTAATAGCATTGGACCGGGCTTCCCAATAGCATATCGCATTTTATTACTATTGTCTGTTGCGGCTATAAAAATTGTTTTAGCAACAACCTCTGGTCCTTCTGCATCATTTATAACTTTTGACGCTGCTGCATTAAATTTTGAAATAAATACATCATAATCACTTGTATAATCAGGCTTAATGAATTTTCTACTTCTTCCATAAAAATCAGTTGCTATTGGACCAGGTTCAATAAGCTTTAATTTAATGTTAAATTGTGCTAATTCATAATGTAATGACTCTGTAAAACCCTCAACAGCAAATTTTGTTGCATGATAAATGCTATATAATGGAAACGTTATTTTACCACCCATACTTGAAATTTGAATAATTGTTCCGCCACCGGAAGGACGCATCGCTTTTATCGCCTCTCTTGTCACACGCATTAATCCAAATACATTGGTGTTAAATTGGTCTTCAATTACTTCATCAGACATTGCTTCAAAAGCGCCATCCACTCCATACCCTGCATTGTTTACAACAACATCAATAGTTCCAAATTCTGCTTTAACATTTTGAAATACTTTACTGATACTATCAAGGTTCGTAACATCTAAAGGATAAAGTTTGACATTATTAAAAGTCTTAAAGTCAGATTCCTTTTCAGGATTTCTTTGCGTAGCAATTACATTCCATCCATTTTTTGCAAATTCAATAACGGTTGATTTCCCAATTCCACTTGAAGATCCTGTAATTAATATTGTCTTTTTCATATGATTATGTTTTAATTTAGTGCAAACTTAGTAGTATAAAATCAAACCTACAACATTAGAGTATAGTCTATAGTTGTTATTTTTTTAATATTTTTTATATTTGCATTATGTTAATAAATGAAATAGCTAAGAAAACAGGGATTTCTGCCCACACGATTCGCTTCTATGAGAAGTCAGGATTGATTGAAGGAAAGCGCGATGAGTCTATCAAAACAAACAATTATTTTCACTACGATGAAGAAACAATTGAAAAATTGGAGTTCATTAGCGATGCTAAGTCAATTGGTTTCACAATAAGAGAAATTGGGCAACTCATAGATGCTTGGTACAAAAATAGATTTAGCAAAGAAGAAAAATTAAGTATTCTCAATGAAAAATTACATTCTCTTGAACAGAAGATGAAGGAAATTAAGGAAATGAAAAGTCAAATAGAAGCATTCAAGAAAGATGTGTTAAACGATAAGTGTTAATTACAAAATAAAAAAGCCTTTACATTGTTGTAAAGGCTTTTTATTTTTTGCTCCCTCTCTTGGGCTCGAACCAAGGACCCTCTGATTAACAGTCAGATGCTCTAACCAACTGAGCTAAGAAGGAATAACCTAATGGTTAATTTATTTTTAATGAAACTTTATTCTTTTATTACAAAAAGTAAAAATTTCAAGAATTTCTTTTTTTATGAACTTACTTCTTTTTCTCGAACCAATCCCGATAGCTATCGGGACTCTGATTAACAGTCAGATGCTCTAACCAACTGAGCTAAGAAGGAATAACCTAATGGTTAATTTATTTTTAATGAAACTTTATTCTTTTATTACAAAAAGTAAAAATTTCAAGAATTTCTTTTTTTA